>JANYJH010000186.1 GCA_025361865.1 Phragmitibacter sp. | reverse complement strand
TCCATTCCGCAGGCCAGGCACCGCCTTCATAGACTGTGCTGGCACAGGCAGAACTGTAGCCGCCAACGACATCGATCTGCATGTAAGGCACGCGCGTGGGCATGTCTGGACGGATGACTTTGCGTTGAGTGATCACGCTCTCGACGCTGCCCGCGCTGCCGACTTTACCTTTGCTCAAAATCCACTCGGGCAACACGATGTGCTGCACGGGATTGCCGCTCGTGGCTTGGCCAAAGAGGATTTCGCCTTCACTCGTGATGTCCATGCCGAAAGCATTTCCGCCTTTCGAGCCGACCTGCTCAATGGCGCTGCCATCAGGCTTGAAACGGAACACACCGGAACTGAGATGCGCTTTGACCTCTGGATGCGAGACAGATTCAGCGTTCGGACCGCTGCCGGTGTTCGCATAGATCCAACCATCCGGCGCGACCATGAGATGGTTCGCGACGAAGTGAGTATCCCCTGGTGTGAAGCCGGAATAGAGATGCTCAACCTTCTGGTCCGCGCCTTCTCCGTGGATGTAAACGATGTCCGGCTGGTTCACGGCGATGATGCCGTCCTTATACAAACAGAAGCCGGTGACGAGTTCCAGTCCGGTATAAAAAACCGTCTTCTTCGTGAACTGTCCGTGCGCATCAGGCTCACTCAGGATGCTGATGCGATCCGTCGCTGGGCGGTCGTAGTTATCAGGCTTGAGCACGCCTGTTTCCTTCCAGGCAGGCTCGACGGAAGGACGGCGACCATTCGGATACTCGGGCGTCTCAGCGATCCAGAGACGGCCTTGCGCATCGAACTGCATGGCGATGGCCTTGTTGATCAAAGGTTCGCTGGCAATGACGCTGGCGTTAAAGCCGGGCAGCAATTCAAAGGACTTCACCGTGTCTTCTGGATGACGCGGCCCGCCTTGCGGATAACGCAGAGTCGCAAGGTCTTCCTTATTGCACAACTCATCCACGTTCTCGTGCTTCGCAGCCCAGGCGATGCCACGCAGGATGAAGCTGCGGATGCTCGTGTGCTTCAGTGATTCCGCGTTCGTTTGAAGAAGCACGAAGGCGCGATGTTTATCAGCGCCTTCATAAGTCCACATCTGCGGCTGAATATCATAGACGTTCGCACGATCCAGCCTCTCTGGCGCGCGATTATCCTTCTTCTGGGAAGTGACCTTGGGCGAGAAAGCGGAGCCGATCACATTGATCGTCGGTTCAAGATCCAAGTCATACATCGTGTCGTCATTGACATCGAAGGCCGAGGCATTGCGCGTGATCGCGTGAGCATCCGTCAGCGGATAAAGCATCATCAGGCTGGAGAACTTCCGGCTGTTCTCTGACCAAGCCCCACCCGCGAGTGGCTTCAACCAATCACCCGCAGCGATGCCGTTCCCGAGCACGACAATACCCGCGCCGCGCTTAGTTGCCGCCTCAATCGCGGCCCGGTCCGCTTTTGCATCCTGCACGACGATCACGTCCGCAGCTTCGATTGACGGCGTGATCTCCACTCCACTCTTAGCCAGATCACCACTCAAGGTTTCAGAGCTGGGCAGAACCGCCACCTTGATAGGCGCGGCGTGAATGCTCAAGCTCACATGGAGCAGCAAAGTCAGCAGGGATAAGTTTTTTATGGTCATAGGAATATCTCGATTGCGAGAGACTACTACGGCTCCTCTTTCAAACTCAATCCACAGTCGCCTATCTCAAAACCACATGAGGCAGGTGATTCCTGGTGACGGGATGATTGGACATTGAATCTCAACCCAGCGCCTTCAGCAGCAAGGCCACATGCTCTCCCGGCGCGACCTTCTCCAGCACGGCTTTGAGCTTGCCATCCGTGCCGATGACGAAGGTGCTGCGCTCGGTGCCCATGTATTTCTTCCCATACATGCTCTTCTCAACCCAGACGCCGTAGGCCTCGACGATCTTCTTATCCTCATCGCTGATGAGCGGGAACGGCAGCTCGAACTTCGTGATGAACTTCTGGTGCTTCTTGATCGGATCAATGCTGACGCCGAAGACGTGGGCTTGCTTCTTTAACTCCGTCCATGAATCACGGATGGCGCAGGCTTGCGTGGTGCATCCGGGAGTGTCGTCCTTCGGGTAGAAGTAGAGAACGACGGGCTTATCCGTCAGTTTACTGAGGGTCACGGTCGCGCCTTCTGCGTAATCTCCGCCGATGACGGGTGCGGTGAAATCGGGGGCTTTTTTGCCAGTCTGGGGCTTGCTCATTTTTAGGAGTGGTGGGTGGTGGGTGATGAATGGCTAGTCAGGAGATAACGCTACGTCTGTGACACGCTATTGAGTTTCCCTCTGCCTATCAACGATCAACTAAAAACTATCAACTCATTGCAAGCCGCTGCTCATGCGGTAAGTAACCCGTTCGCCGTGACCGTCGCCAATCAAATAACGCTTATCCGTATTCTCCTGATCCCCGTATTCGTGGGCTTCGCGCTGTATTACGCGCACAGCGTGCAGGACGGCACACCGGATGAGCGCCTCTATCTGGCAGCGGTCATCGTCTTCGCCGTGGCCTCGCTGAGTGATGCGCTGGATGGCTACATCGCCCGTCGTTATCATCAACAAAGTAAGCTCGGCGTCATCCTCGATCCCCTGGCGGACAAGCTGCTCATGCTCGCCGCCGTCTGCACGCTGAGCTTCAGCGCGTGGCCCGCGAAGCTTCCGCTGTATTTTGTCATCCTGTCCCTCTCACGGGAAATCCTCACCATCGCAGGGGCGTTCGTCATTAAATTCTGCGCGGGCAAAGTCACCATCATCCCGCATTGGACGGGGAAGGTCTCCACGTTTACCCAAATCGCCGCCATCAGTTCTGCCATGCTGCGCCTGGACTGGCTGCTGCCCTGGACCAGTGCTCTGGCCTCCCTTTTCGTCGTCACCTCGGGCGGCATTTACATCTACGAGGCTTACCGACAAATCAGCGCCGCTGGGCCTGGAAACCCTAACGAACACTGAGCAAGAGACACCGATGAAACCCAGAACCACAGCGATCAAAAAGAAGAAAGCCCCGGCTGTCTCCAGCGGCAAGAACATCCGCATGGCCATCCGCCAGTCCGCCAACCATGTGGATAAGCCCGCGCCTGCACCCTCGCTTGAACTCGATGCCCCGCGCCCCATGGTCGCCATCGTGGGCCGCCCGAACGTGGGCAAATCCATGCTCTTCAACAAGCTCGCCGGCAAGAACATCGCCATCGTCCATGACCGTCCCGGCGTGACCCGTGACCGGTTGGTCGCCATCTGCAAGCGCGCCGTGGCCCCCTTTGACATCATGGACACGGGCGGCATCGGCGAGGCCATTGATGACGATTTCAATGTCCAGGTGCAGAACGAAGCACGGCTCGCCATGAAGGTCGCGGATGTGATCCTCTTCGTCGTGGACGGCATCGTCGGCATCACGCCCGTGGATTTGACCCTCGTCGAAGCCCTGCGTAAAACGACCAAGCCGCTCGTCGTCGTGGTCAACAAGATGGACACAGAGAAGCATCGCCTTCATGCAGGCGAGTTCACGAAGCTCGGCTTCAAAGAAACCGTGGACATCAGCGCCGCTCACGGTCGCGGCATCATCGAGCTCGTCGCCTCCATCGCCAGCCACTTGAAATTGAAAGCTCCTGAGGTTCCCGTGGCCGTTCCCTTTGATCCTGAAGAGGACGATGACGCACCGGACGCGAGCCTCGCCCAGAAGGCCACTTGGCCCCTGAAGCTCGCCATCATCGGTCGTCCGAACGCCGGTAAATCCTCCCTCATCAACGCCGTGCTGAAGCAGGACCGCACCATCGTCAGTGACATCGCCGGAACCACGCGCGACTCCATTGACGTGCCCTGCAAGGTCAATAACAAAGCCTATATCCTCATTGATACCGCAGGCCTCCGACGCAAAGCGAAGATCCATGACGAAGTGGAAACCTTCAGCGCCGGACAGGCCACGCGCAGCATCCGCCGCGCTGATCTCTGCCTGCTCATGATTGACTGCGCGGCGGGCATCTCCATGCAGGACCGGAAGATCGCCCAGATCGTGCTCGACCTGCAAAAGCCCTGCATCATCGTCTTGAACAAATTCGACCTCTACGAGCCGATGGGTAAGCTGGCCGAACGCACGGAGAAGCTCATGGAGCACGCGCGCCGTGAGTTCTTCTTCATGCCCTACGCGCCCATCATCGCCGTCTCCGCGAAGCAGGGTCAATACCTCAATCAAATCTTCAAGCAGGTCGAGCGCATCCATCACGGAGCCGTGAACCCGCCCGGCACCGGAATGCTGAACCGCATCATGCAACGCGCCATCTCCCGCGCCCAGGAACCGCTCGGCAGTTCAGGTAAAGCCTTTAACCTTCTCTATGCCACCATGAAGAAGGACGCGAACGACCGCAGCGCCATCCCCGTGCCCCACTTCATCCTCTTCGGAAACCGCGCTGAGAAGCTTCAGGACAGCTACCTGCGCTATGTCGAAGCCCGCATCCGCGATGAGTGGCCAGCGGAAGGCGTGCCGTTCAAATTCAGCATTCGCGGCAAAGCGAAGAAGGAAGAACGGGCCGCCGCCGTGAGGAGTCAGCCCACCCCAAAGCGCGCTCCCCGCAAGCCCATCCGCAAGGATGATGAGGGGGAATGAGGAACGTGACATAGGGTTCGCTTCGCGGCTACGCAGCCAGCCTGTGGGTAGAACAGGCATCCTGCCTGTTGTTAATCCGAAAATGAACAGGCAGGATGCCCGTATCACATTCTTTATCTCTCCCTCCTCTTAAAACCATCCTCATTCCTTCGCGACTTCGCGACTTCGCGGTCAACTAATCAGCAGCAATCGCCGCTGACCAGGAAGAGCTTCCGGCGCGCGATGGATGCAAGGCGGCACCGGGCAGCCGGGCCATTCCGTCGCGATCCGCCAGAGATTGCCCAGGCCAAAGGAAAACGGCTGCGCCTGCGGAACAGCAGCGTAGTGGAGGTCATAGCAGTTCTCGTTCAGGAAGTCGCGGAAGTCCTCGTCATCCTCCCCGCCATACAGCTTCAGGAGTTCAGCGCGGGTGGCAGGAATGTCCACGCGACGTTGCGCCTCGTCATTGCGCAAGCCATCGCTCGCCGGCCCGTGGTAGGTGCAGAGCCAAGTATCCGTCTCCACCGTCGCGCTATCGACGTGGAAGGAGAAGACATCCGTGGCCACAGGCCCCGGTTCTTCATCGCGGGGATAGCCGTGGATGCAGTTCAGCACCGGGTCCAGATCATGCTCCCGCAGGAGCCTCTGGTCTTCCAGGAGAAGATCAATGGCCACCCGACCCGCAGCGCTCACGGGCAGCGCTAGGAGCAGCGCCTCATCCAGCGTCGTGATCCCCTCGCCTACCGCCAGCCGATCCACGACCTCACTGAAATCGCCCCTCAACTCACGCTCCCAGCACAAGGCATTGAGGCCATTGCGGAAAGGCGTCGTGATCAGTTCCTGGAAACTGTTCACCCGCTTAATGCGGGGGTAGCAGGAAGGCAGAGCGAAAGGAGTCATGCGTGATTCATCAAAAAACGGCAAGCCCCCTTGAAAGCATTCAGGCTCGTGGTTCAAGGATTTAAACACCTATCGGGAGAAGTTGGCAACCCTTCAACCGAGTGCCGCAGCCTGTAAGGCCGGGTTTTGACTTCCCCCTGAGAAGCTGGCTATACCATTCGTCATTCTCGAGAGCGGTGCACGATCGAGAGTTCCATGACTCGCGTTATGGAGAGGTATGGAATTAAGTCTTGCCCAAAACGGGAAGTGTAGTAAAACTCGGGCAAGTCCTTCGCCCAGACTGCCCTCTTTTTATGCCCAGACGCAGACCCTGCCTCCACCTCTCCACCCCGCACCCCATGAGAACCCGACTTGCTGCCTTCATCCTCGCAGCCTTTACCCTTGTCAGCAGCCTGCCTTCGCAAACGTCTTCAGACCCCAATGAAGGCACTGTTTTCACCCATGATGCGGAGCATGATCGCTTCCTCCTTTCATGG
>JANYJH010000181.1 GCA_025361865.1 Phragmitibacter sp. | reverse complement strand
TTAAGCGATTATGTGTTAAATGCAGCGCATCCCGATAGACTTTATCACTGCGATAAACTTCAGAAAGCCAATGCGACTTTGTCGGGAATCCATCAGGGATTCTGCCCTCAACTGAGCGAACTTGTCATCAAGGCAGATCTCGCAATCCCCGCTCTTCCTGATCGGAAGACCATTGCAGATGGCCTTCGCAAGATTCGGGTTGGAAAACATGGCGGCGACTTGGACGGATTTACTCAATCCAAAAGCTTTGAAGGCTTAATCACCGACATTAAAAACGACTAATCACCGTGGGGAAAAACCTTGCTGAATAGCAGGCTATTATACACGGTGATCAGTCGCCATGATCTCTGAAAAAGAGACTACTTCTTCACATGTCCTGAGACCAGCTTCGTCATCTCAAACATGTTCACTTGGGTCTTACCATCGAAGACCTTGGTTAATGCAGCGTCAGCATTGATCAGGGTTTTCTTGTTCGCATCCTGCAGCTTGTGCTTTTTGATGTAATCCCATAGCTTCTTGGTCATCTCGCCACGAGGTAATGGAGTGGAGCCGACGATGACGGAGAGAACTTCGTCAGGCTGCACAGGCTTCATCAGGGCAGCATTTGGCTTACGGGGTGTTGTAGTATCTGTTTTGGACATAATCTATACTTCGCAGGCTGAGGAATGACTGTCAATACAAGGGTCTTCGCGGAGAATAATTTTGAATGAGCTGGAAATTACCCGTCGCAGGCATTTTATAGTGATGACCCTTCTTATCACTGATCATAATTCTCTCACGTAGAAAGAGTTATGGAATATTATGAGCGCAGACTGTCTTGCGTAAGCTCCATGGAAAAGGCCTTATCAGATGCCCATGTTTGAAAGGGTTACAGCAATGCGATTGATTACTCCAACAATTTCAGGATGAGAAACCTCTAGTTCTTGCACTGTGGACATGAGTTCCGAGCCGTCTGATTCGCTGTTTTCCTTCAGCGAGGATTCCTCTTCGATAGCGGCTATGTGTTCCAGCAACTTCGATTTTGTTGCTGCGGGAATATTGTCTGCTTGTTCGAGCTTGGCGCGCAGTTCGTTCAGGTGGTCTTGAATCATAGTGAAGATTACCCTAATTCACGAATTAGCGTGCAATGAATTTCTCTGTTTTCAGCGACGATATTCAACGGCGCTTTTTGAACCGATGATCGGGCGTCAACTCCACACTCAGATCCAGCTCCATTTGCTTGAACGCAGGTGGTCTCGGAAGCGTAATGGGCAGGGGCTTCAGCTTGGGTTGCTTCTTAACTAGTCCCACCAATCCAAAAATCGTTTCCACAAGCATTCCAGGAGGTTTCATTAGTCATCAATACTTTAATTGTTCTTTTGAACACTATAAGCGACTAAACACTCTGCAAGAAGATTATTAAGTTATCCTTACTACTTGAAGGTTTCTTGCTTGATCTCAAACAAAAAGGCTTCTCTTTCGAGAAGCCTCCTGAACCGAGTTGACGACCACAACCCCGTATTACCGCCTGTCGCAACCACGATGACGGAAGTCTTCATGGCGCTCGTAAGAATGATGACGTTCACTTTCGCGTGGGTAATGCGTCACCCACTCGAAAATGGGTTCACCGCAGCGGGTGCGTCCCACGAATTCATAGGTGGCGAAAATGGGCGTTCCGCATTCGGAATAGCCTACGAGTCGGCGAGAACGCTCACACTCAGGATGAGCGGAAACGGTTGATGCGAAGATACTGACACTGGTAAGAATGATGAGCACTGTTTTCATGGGATAAGAACCGGTTGTGGTTCACATTCCATCTGACGATGCAAGGCTCTGGGATATTCATGCAGCTCCATCTTTTTTCAATTTCTCGCGAAGACTCCGATCAATGCTTCACAGGAACAACGGAAAGCATCCCGGCTCCAACGTCCTGCGCGGTCGCACCCGTGGGGTGAGCCGTGTTGATAAGAGCATTCATGAGATTCGTGCTCCCCCAGCCTTTCATCGCGGCAGCGGCTCCACTGACCAAGGCGGCGGCTTGAGAGGTGCCATCGCCCTGTGCCAGATAGGGTTTCCCATCTTGAAAATAGGCGGAGGGAATGCCCACTGCAGGCGCAGCCAGTGTCGGATTACCTGAGTTGGAAAAATAGGCAAGCTGTCCCTTAGCATCAATGCCGCTGACAGAGACCACCCCTGTATAAGCCGCCGGCCAATCCTTACTGGAGACCTGTTCGTTACCAGCGGAAGCCACGACCAAAATGCCGCGTTGTTGCGCCGCTTGAACCGCTTGCGCCACCAGAGATGAATCCCCGTAGGAACCCATACTGATATTGATGATTTGCGCCCCTCGCTCCACGGCTGTTTCAATGCCTTTTGCCAGCATGAAGGAGTCGCTGACGCCCGTGCTATCCGCGATTCTCACATCTAAGATCGTGGCCGCTGGAGCCACGCCCTGAGCACCTCCGATGTTTCCCGCGATGAGTGATGCCATCGCCGTGCCGTGTCCATTGAAAGGCTTGCCATCGTTGACCAAATCCACATGCGTGACCTGCCCCACACTGAAGGTGGGATGAGCGCCCACGCCCGAGTCCAATACGGCCACCGTCACTCCAGCGCCCCATTGGGAACGGTCCATATTCTGCCCAGCTCCGATGGAGGCCAACATCGCATCGCCAAACGGCGCTTCACCCGAGCCAGTGCGTTGTTGCCTATCGGGCAAGAAAGGAACGCTCACGGCGAAGTTCGCGCCCGCAGCTTGGTAATCAGAACCATGAGCGGCCAGGTCATATCGCAGTCGGCCTATGTTATCAAAGCCCACGCGGACGCTGCGTTGCTCATCGAGGCGTCCTTTGATGATGAGGCCCTGCGCTGCGGCCCGAGCCAGAAACGCGGAATACGCAGTGCCATCTTTGAAAGTCAGAATCGCTTCATTCGGCAAGGCCCCGCGCGCGCCGAGACTTTGCTTGAGATCAACCCATAAAGGGTCAACTCCACTCCCGGAACTGGAGGCCAATTCGTTCAGCGGCAAATTCGCTGACGGATTTAATATCTGAGCATCGGCAGCCGTGCGTCTGGGCACAGTCGTCACGGTAACATCCTCCCGATTACTCAACAGACCCAGCACACCATAGAGTGCCACCGTGAAAATCACGATGGAAGCTACCACGATAGCCAGAAGTCGCCTCTCAGTCATCCGCGCAGCTTATCCAATCAGCTACGGAGTTGCCAGAGGTTTCGTGATCATCGCCAGCACGCGCGACATCTTGACGCCGAGTCTGACGGCGATGATGTCCGCAGATTTGCCACAGGCGTGAAGACGATTTACTTCTTTTTCGAGCGGTGTCTGGGTATTAGTGGGGACCTTGTTTTCTTTCATAGGGGTGGAAGGAGAATCATGGCCATCCTTAGCGGGGGCACGTTTAAGACAACGCAGT
The DNA here is from genome assembly GCA_025361865.1 of Phragmitibacter sp. Taxonomy (GTDB): domain Bacteria; phylum Verrucomicrobiota; class Verrucomicrobiia; order Verrucomicrobiales; family Verrucomicrobiaceae; genus JANYJH01. The sequence continues at coordinate 3,543 of JANYJH010000181.1, read as the reverse complement.
CGGTAGAGATGTTCACAAGTAGATGAACTCACCCAATCTTACGAACGATAAGCCTGCGCAGATACCGCCGTCTTCTTCCAAAAACCACCGAGAAGCAGACACAGACAAAGGCCAGCCAAAGCCCCGCAGCTATCAATCATCACATCCCCCACAGCGGCGGTCCTTGATCCGACAAAGGATTGATGAATCTCGTCCACCGCTGCATAAGCCGTCGAGAGCAGCAAGGCCAGCGCCGCAGACTTCCAGCGGGAGTTTTGCAACCTAAGCGCTGCCCCATGACGCAGGGCAAAGAAGAGCAGCGAGGCCAGCACTGCATACTCGCTGAGGTGCCCGCCTTTCCTGATGATGAAATGAATCTGCTCAATGCTCGCTTGGGAGATCGTAGGATTCAGCCAGTGCAGAAACGGCACCAGATAGCGCGAGGTATTGGCCGCTGATCCCATGTCCGTGGACATAGTGAAAATCACCATCATCCAGATGAGCGCGGGCAACCAATATTTGAAGGGATGGAGCATGAAGGAAGTAGGCAACGAACGATTCAGCCGCCAGTGATTATTTGGTCACGGAAGGCTGGAAGCTGAACTCATCCGCGCTCCCGAAGACCTCCTGCACGGTGCTTTCCCGGTGCTCATCCTTCCACTTCAACAAGGCCGCTTTCATTCTCGCAAAGACATCCGGGTAACGCTTCTTCACATCCCGCTCACAATGCTTATCCTCCACCGTGTCATACAGTCGGTAGATCGGGCCGCGCTTGCCCGGAGTCAGCACCAACTTGAACCGCTCTGTTCGCAAACAACGCTCCTTCGTCTTCAGCACATCATCCAGATACTTGTCCTTTAAGACGAAGTGGAAATCGAACTCAGGATCAATCGTCGTCGTCTCATCCATCGGCGGGATATAGAGCGGCTCTTCCCCAGGAATATTACGGCGGAAGAAGAGGTAGCTGGTCTCGCCATACCATGCCAGCGAGAGATCAGCCTTCGGGTCTTTGATATACGGCACCAGGCTCTTCCCTTCAAAGCGGGGATCACTGGGAAGGCCCACCAGTTCTAACAAAGTGGGGCCATAGTCGAGACTCCGCACGATCTTCTTCACCTGCGTGCCGGGCCTGTCAGCGCCGGGCACGCGCATGACACAGGGGATGTTATTGTTCTGATCACCGCCATTGAACGTCAGCCCATGACCGAAGGTGGCATTGGGCTCAAAGAGGTCATCGCCATGATCTCCCGTCACCAGCACAATGGTGTTGTCCTTCAAACCGGACTCATCGAGCGACTTCATCACGCGACCCACACAGTCATCAAACATGCGCGCACAGCCGTCATACAGGCCGATGATCTGATCCACCTCAGGCTTCGGCAGCGTCTCCCACTTCTTGCCAATATCCACGTTGCCGATGAACTCATCCACGTTCAGATCGAGCTGGTGCTTGTGCTTCCCATCGTAGTTGGGGTCTGTCCAAAGTGCGGCGTATTCTCTCGGCGTCTTGTAGGGCAGATGCGTGCAGGAGTAGAAGGCGAAGATGATGAAAGGCTTCTCATCCTTCTCGCGCTGGGCCATGCGCTCGATGACCTTATTCGTCACCACATCGGGCGTCATATAATTCGCGAAGGAATTGAGCTTCGGGAACAGCCAATGGCCCACGCGATTATCAAAGAACAGCGGCAGGATCTGGTGATGCAGATAGACCACCTCGCTCATATAGATTTTGAAGTTGTCAAAGTCGGACACGATCACGTCCTTGAAGCCCAGCGGCAGTTCGTTGAAGCCGCACGCACACCAGTCGCCGATCACCGCCGTGTCATAGCCGTGCTCCTTCAGCACTCCGGCGAAAGCGGGCGCATTCGCGTTAGTCTTCGCCACCATTTCCTTGTTCGGGAACATGTGCTGGATGCCGTGCGTGTGCGGGTATTGGGAGGAGAAGATCGTCGTGCAACTCTCCAACGTCGAGGCGATGGGCGTGAAGCAGCGCTGGAAGTTGATGCCCTCAGCAGCGATGCGGTCAATGCTCGGCGTCGTGGGCCGGAAGTAGCCGTTACAGGACAGGTGATCCGCGCGGAAGGAGTCCGATGCGATGATCAGGATGTTCTTCGGTTTCGGCTTCGGTTTGACCGGTTCCTGCGCCACATGCGGCGTCTCCTTGACGAAGCCGTAGCTCGATACCACCAGCGCGATCAACACCGCGACCGGGGCCAGCACTGGCCAGGGAAACACGTTCGGGTTGCGCTTCATCGCCTTGCGCATCTCCGAGAGATAAAAGCCGCCGCACACCACCAGCGCGACCACCGGAAAGATGTAGAGCACGAAGAACTGGAAGCCCTGCTGCACGGTCAGGCCAAACCAATCACCGAACTTCTTCCACCCCATATCGAAGTAGGAGTAGTCACCGAAATACGGTTTATCCAACATCAGTCGGAAGATGAAGAAGCCATACAGCACACCACAAAACAACAGCGCCCGCCAGATGGTGCCCCATTTACCGAAGGGCTGCATCTTCTGCCACATGAGCACCAGCGGATAGATGATCGACGTGAAAATCAGCGCGACCAGGAAGTAGCCTTTCAGCACTTCCACATTACTCCAAACGAGATAGAACCAATGCTGCGCGACCGCGACCTCCGTGAAGCGATTGTTGTAGGAATAAGTGTTCCCCGCGAAGGTGATGAGCGCATTCACATACCAGCCGATGAGCGTGGCTAGCACCGTCAGCAGCACCAACCAGAAGGTCGTGCGGCGGCTCATGGGCTGAGGAGCAGGGCTTGGGCTTTCCGTAGTCTGAGGATCGGTCATAGCTGGCGTAGGCGGAACCTGCATCATAACAAGCCGCTCATCTTACGCAATAGTCAGAAAAGGATCGCGCTATTCCTAAATCACTGCTAGCCCCTCTGCCTCGCCTGCGTATCCCTTGCCCTTCAACTCATGAAAGACTTCCGCCTCAAACGCCTCTTCAATGCCAAGTCCAACCGCTGCTTCGATGTCGCCGTTGATCATGGCTTCTTTAATCAGCCCGGCTTCCTGCAAGGCATCGAGTCCATGCCGAAGGTCATCCAGACGTTGGTGGATGCCGCGCCAGATGCCATCCAGCTCACGCTCGGTCAGGCCCGTCATTTGCAAAGCATCCCCGGTCGGCACAAGCCCTCGCTGGTTCTCCGCACCGATGTCGCGAACATCTACGGCAAGGAACTCCCGAGCACGCGCTTCAGCCTGATGATCGAGGAGACCATGCTCCAAGCCGTGCGCGTGGATGCCGTGTGCGTTTGTGTGAACCTCTTCCAAATTCCCGGCGCGCCTGAAGTCCATCAGCAATGCGTGGAGAACATCCTCAAGCTCAAACCGCAGGCCGATTACTACGGCATGCCCATGATGATCGAGCCCCTCGTCTTCCAACCGAACGCGCAAGCCGGTGGCTACATGGTGGATGGCGATGTCGTGAAGATCAGCCACCTGGTCCGTCAAGCCGTCGAGCTCGGTGCCGACATCATCAAAGGTGATCCCACCGATGACGTGAGCCTTTATCATCAAGTCGTCGAAGTCGCCGGAGGC
>JANYJH010000119.1 GCA_025361865.1 Phragmitibacter sp. | reverse complement strand
CGAATCCTCGTGCGTGCGCTCGATAATCATCCGCGTCCATGCGACCGATTGCAGCAATGCCCAATGCCCGCCAACGCTCGCGAGCAACGCGAGAATCACGATGAGACGGCTGGCTTTGCGGAGGACGAGTGCCACGACGGGTGCGGTAGAGTTTCAGATGCTGCGCGTCAAGCGCGGGCCTTACTTCGCGGCTTCGACCGGCTTCGGCGGCGCGGGCTTGCGCGGCTGCTTCGGATCGAGATTCGCGGCGAGTTCGTCGTCGGTGATTTTCGATTCGATGCCGCCGCTCGGCACCTCGGCCTTCGCGCTCCACACGATCGCATTCAGCACGAGCTTGCGCTGGTTTTCGTTGCCCCATCCCTTGTGATAATGGCCGCCGGTAAAGCCGAAGCCGCGCCCGCCATCCTCGCGCTCCACGGCCCAGGAGACGTGCTGCGGGACCTGGTTCTTCACTTCCTCGCGGACGGCCGGGTTGCCCTCGTGCGGGCCGTCCTTGCGACTCATCGTGCTCTCCGGCGGAATGGCCGTGAGGATGGGCGTCACGCCCTTCATGCCCTCGCGGAATCGCATGTGGAAATACCACTCGTCATTCGTCGCGAAGGGCTTCACACCGCTGCTGATCGGATGCTTCGGCAGCTCTTTGAAGTCCGCATCCCAGTGAGGGTTCACGCTCCAGTTAGGCTCGAAGTAACCGCCCAGCCAATCCGTGAACTCAGGGCCTCCAGGAGTGATCGGAACTTCCACGGCATAATGCAGACAAACGAAGCCACAACCACGCTTCATCTCCTTAGCGAGAGTCGCGAGATGATCACCCTGCAACGCAGGATGCCCGCCGCCGCCGTCCGAGTAGATGACGATGGTGTCCGCCTTTGCCAACTCTTCAGCAGAAGGCCACTCGGCATTCAAATGAAAAGTGACATCGGCATTGGCGATGTTTTCCTTGAGGCACTTCGCAAGCAACTGAATGCCGGCGTTGTGCTCATGCTGCGCGGGGCCGTGCGATGGCTTGCCCGCGATCATGACGATGGACTTCTTCGCCTCAGCCGCCAATCCGGTGGCCGCAAGTGAGAGAGCTAGCGTGGTATTTAAGAGGATGTGTTTCATGCTTTTGATCTGGCTTTGCCAAAACTGGCCGATTGAGTGGGACAATACGCCGTGGTGTGCAAGCGCCTTTCGCTCATTCATTCTCGCCTCAGCCGCATTGCGATCACCCTTTTCCTTTGACGCGCTCGAAATTAAGCGCGTAGTCTCGCCCGCTTATGAAAATGCACCTCCTGCTCCCTATCGTTACTCTTGCATTCGCTGTCTCCGCGACGGCGCAGGAGGTCAAACCCGCTGATACCAAACCTGCCGCTGCCCCAGCCCCCATCGACCCCGCAACCATGAAAGACAAAGTGAGTTACTTCTACGGCGCAGACGTCGCCAAGAGCTTCCGTGACAACGGAGTGGACATCAATATGGACATCTTCCTCGAAGGCCTGAAAGACACCATCGACAAGAAGACCCCCAAATACACCGATGCCGAGCTCGAAGCCGCGATGACCGCTTTTGCCCAGCAAATGATGGCCAAGCAAGCCGCCGTCGCTGCTGAAGCAGGTGGTAAGAACGTGGAAGAAGGTGCGAAATACCTCGCTGACAACGGCAAGAAAGAAGGCGTCACCACCACCGCCAGTGGTCTTCAATACGAAGTCCTCAAGAAGGGCGATGGTGCCCAGCCAAAGGCCACCGATACCGTGACCGTTCACTACACGGGCACCCTGCTCAGCGGTAAGGTTTTCGATAGCTCCGTCAAGCGCGGGGAGCCTGCTACCTTCCCCCTTAACCAAGTCATCCCCGGCTGGACCGAAGGCGTGCAGTTGATGAACGTCGGTTCCAAGTTCAAATTCACGATCCCCTCTAAGCTCGGCTATGCTGAGCGCGGAGCTGGTCCTGACATCGGACCGAACTCCACCCTCATCTTTGAAGTCGAGCTCCTCAGCATCGGTGCAGAGAAGAAATAATCGTGTGGATCAAGGCAAAATCAGCGCAGCATTTCTGGCAAGTTCTGCCATAATGAGCGCGTGATTCTAGGTCTGATCTCAAAGCTCAACCAGTGGTGCTTGAACCTTCCGTTCAGGCTTCACTGGTTTTTTGTTATCTTCACCGCTATCATCATCCCGTGGCTCACGGCGAACCATCCCGTGAAGGCCCAGAAGGGCGAATGGTATCCGTTCTCGAATTTCCCAATGTATTCGAACTTTGAGCCCACGGCCTACTACGTTTATATCACGGATCAGGAGGACAAGCCTGTCGGCATTGCTCCGACTTTTGGCTCTTGGCCCACCGCTGTGAAGAAGGCATACGATGCTAAGCTCAAAGCCCACGCGAAGACCCTTTTGAACAAAAAAGGGAAGCTCGGAAAACCCTCCAAGGACATGACCACTGAGGAATGCCGCCCCGTGGGTGACGCCATCTTGAAACAACTGCGTGATGCCAGCAAATTCCCCGAAGAAGTGAAGAAGCACAGCGGCTACCGGCTCTACCAGATGGACATCTATCTGGAAGAAGGGAAGATCACCCAGAAGCCCAAACTGGTGGGTGAAGTATGAAATAGAACATGATCCAGAAAATAACCCGTATTTGGCGCTACTGCTTCGCCTTTGAACCCATCCAGCACGCCTGGTGGGAAACGTTTCTCATTCGCGCTGGCATCGCTTACGCCGTCTGGCATTCCTGCAAAGACCCACGCTCAGAAACCGCGCAACCCGTGCCACACGGACTCACCGCTTGGGGAGTGGATTTCACTTGGCTCTCCAACAACCAAACGATGACTTGGTTGGTTCCCACGCTCGCTATTTGTCTGTGGGTTTACGTCTTGCTTCCTATCATCGGTGAAGCCCTAAAAAAAGCGGCGTGGGTTATTGATCTTGCGACCGCCGTCATTCTTCTATTCCCACTCTGGATCAGCCTCGGAAATGGAACGCTCATCAATTCCCAAGGCGCGATGAACCACACGACGCAGATCGTGACCACGGCCCTGCTGGGTCAATGGCTCGCCCTAGCATGGTCATGTTACCGACGCGACCCCGCGAAGCTCCCGCGCGGCTACAACAGCCAACAGCTTGCTGCTGATTGGACGCGCCAGCTTATGATGGCCACCTACGTCGTGAGCGCTACGACGAAGCTCATCCAGTCTCACGGGAACTGGCTCGCGGATACGCCTTACTTCGGATTGCAGATCGCCAAATCCACGGGGCAAGCTTTTTATGAATGGTTGTCGCCACCTGATAACGCTGCTTGGCTCTCTCAGTTCTTCATTGATCATCCCCACCTCGCCCAAGTGATGCTCGGCGTTGGTTTGCCACTGGAATTGTTCGCCTTTCTCGCGCTCTATAACCGACGTTCCGCCCTGTTTTTTGGCATCACCCTCTTTATCTTCCACAGCACCATCACGGAGGTGATGAACCTGAATTTCTTCTACCACAAACTGCTGCTGATAACCTTGTTGGTGAATCCTTCCTGGTGGTTGGTCATGGCTGCGAGGAAGCTCGTGAGTGCAAAATGACGTGGTTATGCTGATCGCCTTCAACAAGCCCTACGGCGTCTTGTCCCAGTTCACGAAGGAGCACGAAGCGCATCGCACACTCGCGGAGTTCGCTTTCCCCGCTAAGGTCTATCCCATCGGGCGGCTTGATTCAGACTCCGAGGGCTTGTTGCTCCTAAGCGATGAAGCTCAATGGAATGATAAACTTCTTCATCCCCGTCATGCGCATCGCCGCACCTATCATGCTCAAGTTGAAGGTATTCCAACTGAATCAGCGCTGAAAAAACTCACCCTAGGCGTAAGCCTGCCTGACTTCACCACATTGCCCTGTCAGGCATCTATTCCTGCTCCAGCTCCCGATCATGCCCCTCGTGTGCCACCCATCCGCGTGCGTAAAACGGTGACGGATACTTGGCTGGAACTGACGCTCACCGAAGGCAAGAACCGCCAAGTCCGCCGCATGACCGCTGCCGTGGGATTCCCTACTTTGCGCCTGATACGAGTGGCGATGGGTGATCTAACTTTGGCAAAGCTCGCTCTCCCACCAGGGCAATGGCGCGTCCTCAACGAAGCAGAGACTAAGCTCATTTTACGTCGCTGATACGCGCTTCATATGTTTCAATAGGCAATGAATGTGTGGAGCCAAGGTCTTAAAACAGTTGCCATCGTCGTCGGTGTCAAAGGCATCAGCGGCATTGCCTTGGGCATCCTGGCCCTGAGTATGGCCAACCATGATGTGCGTCCGTGGGCTGAGAGTTTGCTCGCCTTCATCCATCTTCACGCCGACGGCTCGATTGCCCACTGGCTCATGGGAATGGCGGACAAGGTGAACCATCACCGTGAGGAAGTGGCCTTCGTCGGTTTCTCTTACGGTGCATTCAAGCTCGTCGAGGCTATTGGCCTCTGGCACGAAAAACGATGGGCCGAATGGCTTATCGTTCTCTCCACGATCCTCTGCTTTATGCCAATCGAGATCTATGAACTCTGGGTCAAGGTCACCCCCTTTAAGATCGGCTTGATCATGCTGAACGTCGCCATCGTCGCCTTCATGGCGATGGTCCTCAAACACGCACCGCATCCGCAACCTACTTCACGCCCATCATCACCTTGAAGCCGCTGTTTTGAATCGGGACACTGCTGTGAACGAAGACCTCTGGGAAATAGCGCTCATACGGCAGATGCCGATTCGCCACCATCCAGAGCTGACCTCCCGGCTTGAGCGCACGAGCCGCAGCGGCGATGAATTTCGCACCCAAGCCATAATCGGAGTGCCGACCTTCATGGAACGGTGGATTCATCACGATGAAGTCATATTTGGCTTCACCCACGCCTTTGGTGACATCGGCCCAATGAAACTGGGGACGAAGCTTTACCGGAATATTTCCCAGATTCCGTTTGGCTGCTTCAAGGGCAATCCGGTCTGCTTCAAAGAGATCCAAAAGCGTTACATTTTCATGATTTCGCGTAATGAAATCACTCAAGAAACCCCAACTAGAACCGAGGTCCGCCACTTTGCCGTGAAGTCGTTTCGGGAGATGATCAACGAGTAGTTGTGAGCCTTTATCAATTTCATCCCAGTTGAACAGACCAGGACAGGACCAGAAGCGCCCTTCTAAGATCCGTTGCATCTCACCAAAGCTTCTCCATTCTGCCAGCAGCGTCTCATTGACGGAAGCCGTTTTACGCACCCAGAAGGCGCGACAATGATACTTGGATAAGTTACCGATCAGTCCCGCAAAGTCAGCGAGGTGCTTTTCAAAGCGCTTCGCACCCCAGTCGTTGTGCAGGCCCACCATCAAGATTCCACCATCTTCAAGAAGGTCCATCGCCTGCGCAAAGTCCGCGAAGGTCTGATTCTTCTGACGGTCAGGCAGGAGCAGCACGACGGAGCAGGGAGTGTCGATCTTCTCCACCAGCTTATAGCCACCCAATTCCAAGCCCTCAGCCGCTGGTTTGAAATCCTGTTGGCAGATCAGCCGATCACCGAACTGCTTCAAACCTGCATGAGGTCTGGCTCTCAAAAACCCGACTGATCCCTTGTTGGGAATCAGCGTCGGATCATTCTCTAAAGCGAGCATGATCGTTTCAAGGGCAGCATCGCGGTCATCATGTCGGCTCATAGGGGGGCGCAACAAAACGGCTTTCCGCCTCTTACGCAAGGGATGATCGAGATCACTTCGCAGCCAAAGCCGCTTCAATCGCCTGCACTACCTCAACATCCGTAGGCTCCGTTCCCGGCTCGATCCTCTTCAGCGGCTTCCCATCACGCCCAATCAAGAACTTGCCGAAATTCCATTTCACCGCTCCTGGGAAAGCTCCATCTTTTCCCGTCAGAGCCGCGTAGAGAGGATGCTGTTCCGGCCCTTTCACATGGAGTTTATCAAACATGGGAAAGGTCACTTTGTAGTTCACTTTGCAGAAGGTCTTGATCTCCTCATTGGTTCCCGGCTCTTGTGCGCCGAAATCATTGCAAGGGAAGCCCAACACCACGAGTCCTTGCTCCCTGTATTTCTCCGTCAGCGTTTGGAGACCTTCATATTGAGGAGTGTTTCCACACTCGGAGGCTACATTGACCAGCAGCAAAACCTTCCCAGCATAAGGTTTCAACGTGGTGTCTTTTCCCTCAATATCCTTCAAGGGAATATCATATAGAGACTTGGGATCAGCGGCAAACATCGTGAGCGTAGTGAGGAATAAGACGGTTAGAAGGTGTTTCATAGCACTTAGATTACGCCGCGAAAGTATCGTCTGATTCCAGAAAGATGTTCCACATGGAACATTTGGAAGGTCTGCACCTCTTGTGCTAGAGTCTAGGTTCGATGCAATCCCTCTACACTTACCCTAAAACCTACGACGTTCTTATCTGTGGAGCGGGTCACGCGGGTGTAGAGGCCGCAATGGCCGCAGCCCGACTCGGCTGTGAAGCGTCTATTCTGACTCAGAACCTGGACACCATCACCCAGATGTCCTGTAATCCAGCCATCGGCGGCTTGGCCAAAGGTCACATGGTGCGCGAGATTGATGCGCTGGGTGGAGTCATGGGTCTCAATACCGATGCCACCGGAATCCAGTTCCGTATGTTGAACGGAACTAAAGGCCCCAGTGTTCAAGCCCCTCGTGCGCAGTGTGATAAAAAGGCTTACCAATTCCGCATGAAATATCTGGTCGAGAACCAGTCTCATCTTGATCTGCATCAGGGTAACGCGGCTGAGATTCTAGTCGAGAACGATCAAGTGGTGGGTGTCCGCACGAGCCTTGGAATTATCTATAGGGCGAAGTCTGTGATCATCAGCTCGGGGACTTTCATGCGCGGACTTCTTCATGTGGGCCTCCAAAACCAGGCGGGTGGCAGGATGGGGGATTCACTCTCCACTTTGAGTGATAGTCTTCGCTTTTTGGGTTTCGAGGTCGCCCGATTCAAGACGGGCACACCTTGCCGAATCAATGGCCGCGGTATCGACTTCACTCAATGCGAAGCTCAGCCTGGCGACGAACCCCCACCGCGTTTCAGCTACCTGAGCGGTGTCTTGCCGGATGATGAACAGCTCTTCACCCTGAATCGCTGGCAGCCAGAAAAGTTCCACGTGGAACAGTTGCCTTGCTGGGTCACTTACACCAACCCCAAAACTCATGACATTATCCGGGCAAATCTGGACAAGTCGCCAATGTATTGCGGGATCATTGAGGGTGTTGGCCCACGTTATTGCCCGTCCATTGAGGACAAGGTTGTGCGCTTCGCGGACAAGACTAGGCACCAAATCTTCCTCGAACCCGAGGGGCTGCACACGAATGAATTCTATGTGAACGGCGTCTCCACCAGCCTGCCCTTTGAGGTGCAATACGAGTTCATTCGCTCGATTGCCGGACTGGAGAAAGCAGAGATCATCCGCCCCGGCTATGCCGTGGAATACGATTACTGCCCGCCAACTCAGCTCCATTCCACCTTGGAGACCAAGCGCGTCTCCGGCCTCTACTTTGCGGGTCAGATCAATGGCACCTCTGGTTACGAAGAAGCGGCAGGGCAGGGGCTCATCGCCGGTCTCAATGCCGCGCTGAAAGTGCAGGGGAAACCTGCCTTCATCCTGAAGCGCTCAGAAGCTTATCTCGGCGTCATGGTAGATGATCTCGTGACCAAGGGCACGACTGAGCCCTATCGCATGTTTACCAGTCGCGCCGAATATCGGCTGCTCCTTCGTCAGGATAACTGCGATCTTCGTCTCACGCCGAAAGCGGCGGAGCTCGGCATCGTGGATGAATTCCGTGCCCGACACACCGCTGAAAAGGCTACCCGTTTGGCAGAATTAAAGAAGCTCGCCGCGACGACAAATCACGACGGCGTTCGCTTGGAGCAGTGGATGAAGCGTCCTGACAATCACTGGCCACAGCTCCCGGAAGAGCTTCGCAGCAAGTTCAACGCCGAGCTTTGGAGCCTCGCCGAGAACGACCTGAAGTATGCGGGCTACATTACCCGGCAGGAAGAGCAGATCGAAAAGGCCTCCAAGATGGAAGACAAAGTCATCCCCGAATGGGTGAATTACGCTGAAATACGGGGTCTGAAAATCGAAGCCAAGAACAAGCTGGGCGCCATCCGTCCAGCGACCTTTGGACAAGCCTCCCGCATTCAGGGAGTGACGCCTGCTGATTTAGCGGTCGTTTCCATCTGGGTGAAACGCAGTATTGTAGCATAAGCATCTTACCTGAAATCAAAGCAACAGGTCAGAAGCCTCGACCCCTTTTACCCGTCTCAAACCCGCTCACTCTGCAAATGCTTCATCCCCAATTGGATCGCGGGCAAAATGTCTTCCAGTGTATTGGCGACGACGAAATCCCCCAGCGAACACATATCACTGAGGAGATCAATAAGGGGGTCCCAGAACTTTTGGCCGTTGTAGTTCTCGCGATTGAAAATGACCACCGGCTTGCCTGCCATCAGGGGATTGCTCTGATGCTTGAAAATCATCAGCGCGAGCAACTCCTGCACCGTGCCCGCCCCACCGGGGAAGATAACAAAGGCATCTGAGTTCGCGATCATTACCTCCATACGGGTGTAGATGTCCGGGCGAAGCCAAAAGCTGGAGAGGCCATCCGGCAGTCCTTCGAGCTCAATGATGTGTGGGACGTTAGATCCCGCCGTCCAACCACCTGCATCCACTGAGCCTTTCACCACCGCGCCCATAATTCCGGAACGACCTGCACCGGAAACGCAGCCAATCCGGTTCTCCGCTAAGATGCGACCCAGCGACTCACCATCGGCCAGGTAGTTCGGGTCTTCGAGGGAAGCGGAGCAAAACACGCAGGCATTCCCGATGTAGTCATCAGGAACAGGAGTTTCAAAACTGCTCGCTTTGCTTTCGCCGATCTTATGGCGACCCACATCAGGGAGGCCCTGGGACTTGACCACATCTAAGGTCTCCAGGACAGACTCCGGCGAACTGGCGGTGAGAAGAAAGTCACGGTAGTCCTGTTTGATCGTGCCCATTTTGCGCAGATGGGTGAGAACGGCAAAGAGCGGATCCCAAGACTTATCCTGGTTCAGAATCACCGTCGGCTTTCCCGAAAGGTTGCGGTCGAGGGTTTGAAAACCCACAAAGATGGAGATGGCCTTGAACATGTCCTCCAGCGTCGCTCCAGGGGTGAAAACAAAGGCATCGGATTCGATGATCTTCTTCTCGACATTGGAGAGCGTGATCCGTTGATCGCCATTGGAGTTGTAAATGTCCCATCCGGCGGAGAAAAGGAGATGAAGAAGATGGGCTCTGGTCGCACGACAGGGATCTTCAGCACCGAGAACTGTTCCTGAGAGTCTAACTTTAGGCATAATAATCTAATTTATGATTATTATAGCAGCCATCGTGCCGGATTCCAATGCCTTTAAGTGAGTCCGTAGGGATTTCGTAAATTGGCGCTGATGGCCTAGACCTTATGGCTGCGGCAGGTCACGCGCAAGCGTGACCGTGGCATGCCAAGGCTGGTTGAAAAAGGCGTGGTGTGCTGGCTGCATGTGAATCGCGGGCTGCTTCTGACGAGGCCTATCCGCATGTTCGGGGAGGGA
>JANYJH010000118.1 GCA_025361865.1 Phragmitibacter sp. | reverse complement strand
CTTGAGATAGGTGCCGATCTTGTTCGCCACATCTCCATTGGCCGCCACGCGATCCGCACCGACGATGACCAAATCCACCAGCCCGCGTTGCAGCAGATGGCCCGCCTCATTGTCCACTACGAGGGTATGCGGCACGCCGTGCTGCTTCAGTTCCCAAGCCGTCAGCGCTGCACCTTGATTGCGGGGTCGCGTTTCACTGACCCAGACGTGGACTTGGAGGCCGAGATCATGCGCTTGATAGATGGGGGAGATGGCCGTGCCCCAGTCCACCGTGGCCAGCCAGCCTGCATTGCAATGCGTCAGGATGTTCAGCGTCTTGCCCTTCTTCGCCTTCAAAACATCCTTAAACAGCTTCACGCCATGATGACCAATCGCGTAGTTCGTGGCCACATCATCCTCACAGATTTTACCCGCTTCACGCCAGGCGGCATCGGCTCGCTCCGCAGGCTTGATGGGAGCAAGGACGGCTCTCATTCGGTCCAGCGCCCAGCGCAGATTCACGGCTGTCGGCCTCGTCTCCAGCAGCATTTGATAGGTCGCTTCCAGGTGCTTGTCGGAAGCTTCTTCCCGCATTCCAAAGAACATTCCGTAAGCAGCGGTGGCACCGATGAGCGGCGCGCCGCGCACCTGCATGTCCTTGATCGCGATGGCTGCTTCCTCCAGTGTTTTCAAGGGACGCCACTTGAGCTGATGCGGCAGTAGGGTCTGATCAATGATGCGCACCGAGCGCTTTTCTTTGAGCACTTCAATGGCCCGATGGGCGTTTCCTTTGATCTTCATGGTTGGCTTTCTAGTCTTATTTGCTCAAACACGGAACAGCTCGGATGTCCATGTGATTCCGTTTCCTGATTGCCGGGCCGCATGATGAGACAAGTCTGCATCCCGCTGTCCCGAGCCGCATCCAGCTCCGCCGCCACATCACTGAGGAAGAGTATTTCTTGGCATGGATAGCCTGCGTCCTTCGCGATGGCCGCATAGCTACTGGCTTCACGCTTGGGGCCCATCGTCGTGTCGTAGTATCCTGATAGGTAGCGCGTCAGATCGCCACTCTCCGTATGCGCAAAGAAGAGCCGCTGGGCGTGAACGCTGCCTGATGAGTAGATGCGCATCTGCTTCCCTGCGCGCGACCATTGCCCAAGGGCGACTGCGACATCATCGAACAGCGTGGAGCGTAACTCACCTGCCTGAAAGCCCTGCTCCCAGATGAGACCTTGGAGTTGTTTGAGGCCCGTGAGCTTCGCATCCACACCCATGAGCGCGTGAATTTCCTGCATGATCCAAGCAAACGCCGCCCCTGATGGAAAGGGCGCTGGGCACCATTCCGCGAGGGATGGCTTCCCCGCATCCAGCGCCATTTGCTGCAAGGCAGCGACGACCTCACTTCGCGCAAAGTTCGCTTCGAGAAACGATCTGGCCTCGGTTCGAGCATACGGAAACATGACCTCATGCACGAAGGCGAGCGGCGATACCGTCCCCTCCACGTCCAATAGAATGAGGCCGCCGCTGAAGGTGATCATGCGAGGCTGATGGCCGCTTCGATCCGCCTTTGATTCCCTTGGAGATAGCTTAGGCCAAGGCAAAGCGGCTCATAGCTGCTGGCGATCCCGCTCTCCGTATATTCGGGCGTCCAACCCGCCTTCTCTCTGAAAAGACGGATGGCCCTGATGGCGCGTGCTGGGCAGAGATCAAACCAATGCCTCGTGCCCGCAGGGACATTGATGAGATCACCTTCCTGGACTTCAATGGAGAAGACGTTCGCGCCTTCAGGATGGATGTGAAAGAGGCCGCTGCCCTTCACGATGAACCGCACCTCATCCTCCGCGTGGGTGTGCTCCTTATTGAAGCGGTCCAGCATCGCTTGGAGATTCGGCACCTCCGGCGTGACATCAATCACATCCGCCGTGACATAGCCACCCCGGCTTTTCAGTTGCTCAATCTCGGGAGCATAGGCTTCGAGGATCTCCTCCGCGCTGGCCTGATCACCCATGCGTCCCGCGACGGGCCAGTGATCATACTGGATGCCGTGAGGAGCCAGAAAGGTCCGGATGTATTCCGGCTCATCGAGCACGCTATTTTCTTCCTGGATGCGAATGACGGCCATAGCCTCCTTCGGTTCCTTCGCTCAATATTTAAGCAATCGCTTCTGTGTGACGATTTTGAAAAGAAACTCCAGCACCTCGATGTGCCGGCGCGCCGTGGCCAAGTCCTTCCCCCAGGTGTAGAGACCGTGACCAGCGATCAGAAAGCCGTGCCGCAAAGGATTCACGGGATCGAGCAGCCGTGCTTCGACCTTCGCCGCCAGCGCCGCGATGTCCTGCGTGTTCGGAAAAATCTCGATCTCAACCGAGTCTTCATGCGTCGTGATCCCCTCCAGTCCCTTCAGCATTTCATAGCCGCTAATGACCAGCTTGCCCTCTGGCAGAAAGGCTTCTGACAACACCGTCCCTTCTACGGAATGCGTGTGCAAAATGGAACCCGCCCCCGCTGAACGCGCCAACACCACATGCAGCAGCGTCTCCGCAGACGGCCTGTTCCTTGAGCCCGGCAGTGCCTCCCCTGCCCCATCAATCAGGACGAAGTGATCCGGCTGCAAACGCCCCTTATCATAGCCGCTGCCCGTCAGCAAAAGCCGCGTCGGATCACGTTCAACGACGACGCTATAATTGCTACTCGTCCCCAATGACCACCCCCGATGATGGAAATCCCGCCCCGTTTCGATGAGCCCCTGAATGGATAAAGTATAGTCATCGAACGCAGTGCCGTCGGCTTGAGTAGGCCGCTTGTGAGGAAGATCAGACATCAGCGAACGGGATAAAACAAGGATCGCAGAACGCCAAGTGACAATTTCAGTTGTTATCCGCAGACATCTTTGATCAAGCGTGTTCTCGTCCAGATCACGAGTCTCAAAGGCCTGAGAGCCTAGACCTTATGGCTGCGGCAGGTCACGCGCAAGCGTGACCGTGGCATGCCAAGGCTGGTTGAAAAAGGCGTGGTGTGCTGGCTGCATGTGAATCGCGGGCTGCTTCTGACGAGGCCTATCCGCATGTTCGGGGAGGGA
>JANYJH010000103.1 GCA_025361865.1 Phragmitibacter sp. | reverse complement strand
TGAATGACAAGCGCGTCCGAAAGGCCCTAGCGCTCGCCATTGATCGCGAAAGCCTCATCCGCAATGTGCTCCGTGCGGGTCAAAAGCCCGCTGTGGCGCTGACGCCGCCGGGCAGTGGACTTGGTTATGAGGGGCCGGACATCCTCCACTTTGATCCCACTGAAGCGCGCCGTTTGCTCGCGGAAGCCGGCTTCCCTGAGGGCAAAGGCTTTCCGAAATTCGACATCCTCATCAACACGAATGAAGGCCATCGCACCATCGCGGAAGCCATCCAGGAAATGTGGAAGAAACAGCTCAACGTGCCCGTCGGCATCTTGAATCAGGACTGGAGCGTCTATCTTGAATCCCAGCATAAGCTCGACTACGCCGTGGCCCGCGCAGGCTGGGTGGGCGACTACCTTGATCCGAACACCTTCCTCAGCATCTGGCGCACCGGCGATGGTAATAACGAGACTGGCTGGGGTCATGCGAAGTATGATGAACTGATGAATAAGTCCACGACCGAGCCTGATCCGAAGACTCGCATGACCATGCTTCGCGATGCGGAAACGCTCCTCATGGATGAACTCCCCGTGCTCCCCGTTTACTGGTATGTTCACAACTACCTCATCCGCCCCGAGGTCAAAAATTGGAAGCCTTCGCTGCTGGATCACCGCTGCTATAAGGCGCTGGAGCTGCGCTGAGACGTATAGTCCGTTGGACTATCAGCTTACCTATTTCACGCCTGACGCGGCAGCCTGACGCAAAACCGATTCATGGCTGGCACCGACTTTAAAGTGACAGAACGCTTTTTTCTCCGACCTCGCTTATCAACACCTTAACTTCCCTGAGGTGCAGAGCGAGTTCGGCTGCTCCCGCACCTTGAATGCTTGCCTCGCTGCGCAGTGGTAAGTGCTGATGGACGCTTTGGGAAACCGACCGTCACGGCCTCGTCTTGAGTGGCAGCACGAAATGCGCAGTGGTTCCCTTCTCGGCGTTGTTGTCCAGCCAGATGCGGCCTCCGTGGATGCCGATGATGGTCCGGCTGATGCAGAGTCCCATGCCCAGGCCGTCCTGCTTGGTGGAATGGAAAGGCTCAAAAACATGCTCCAAATTCTCTGGAGTGATGCCGTGTCCGCAGTCCTCCACGGAGACTTCGGCCATCCCGTCCGTTGTCTTCCTGGTGTGGACATGCAGCAGGCGTTCGTGCTTTGGAAGTCCTGACATGGCGTCTGAGCCGTTGATGCAGAGATTGATGAAAACCTGATTCAACTGCACATGATCTGCCATCACGGGCGGCACATCAGGAGCCAAGTCAAGCCGCATGGTGACTCCCCGGTCCTTCAAAGTAGCCCGAATCATGTTGGCTCCATTCGTGATCACCTCATTAAGCGGCTCCGGTTTGAGCAAAAGCGGCTCCTTTCTCAACATGGCGCGAAGCCGCTGAATAACGCTCGCCGCTCGCTCATCATCCGCGATGACATCTGTAACGATCTCCCCCAGTTCTTTCAAATCAACGACGCTATGGGCCATGAGGCGCTTCGCGGCTCGGGCGTTGTTCATGATGGCTGCGAGAGGCTGGCTGAGCTCATGGGCGAGTGAAGCCGCCAGTTCTCCCATCATGGCCACGCGCATGGCATGGGATAGCTGATCCTGGTTACGTTGTAGCTCCAAGCCCATCCGTTTGCGCTCGGTCACATTCATGGAGATGCCGGTGATCTGAAGCAGCTTCCCATCAGGGGCGAAGGAGCCCCGGCCTTTCGTGTAGATCCAGCGCTCTTCGGAATCGTCAGGCACGATCACCCGGTATTCGATTTCGTAGTCCGGTTGGCTCCTCGTCACCGCTGAGACACCCGCCTTGACCGCTTCCTGCTCGTCAGGATGCACGCGCGCCAGAATATCCTGCGCCTTGAGATCAAGGTCGGTGGGATAGCCGTAAAATTCGCTGACCATCTCCGTGCACCAGAGGCGGTCATCCGCTACGCGCCATATCCACAGGCCTAGCTTCACTGAGTCTGAGGCCAGGGCCATGTGCTCCTGACTCTCTCGCAGTGATTTCTCTGCCAGACGGCGTTGCCTGCGCTGCCAGACCAGCCCCATGATCAGGAGCGTCTGAACGAGTAGCGCGGCTCCAATGGTGATGAGAGTCATCCGGTAAGCCTCCCAAAGGGAAGGAATGCGGTTCCTCACATCGCTGCCCGGCGGCAGGCGTTTCTCATCCAAGTGCCAGCGCTGGAGCGCGCGCCAGTCAAAGATGAACTCAAAGGCTTTCGTCGTTCTCAACGGAAGCCCAGTCGCAGAGCCCTTATCTACGACATCCAGACACAGATTTCCGATTTCAACGCCATTCTTTTCAAACCCGAAGCACGAGCCACCGACGACGCCACTTCCGATGACGGTGTCATAGAAAGTGAACATTGGAGCGGCAGATGCCTTTGAGAGCCACTTCATCGCCTCCGCTGGAACGAACGTCTGGCCCTTAGCGTCCACATAAAAATTCAGGCAGAGGGCGATGGAATCCTTCGGCGCTTCAGTGAGCCGCTTCTCCGTCTCAGCCTTGGTCAACCCGATCAGGTCCGTCATTTCCAGCCCCTTCTTTTTCGCATACTCATGGACATTGGTCCGCAAGACACTTTCGATCTCAGGGAACGAATTGCGTGCTCCAGTGACGTAAGTGAACTGCTTGGCGTTGGGTTGAAGCTGCATCGCTGCATTTAAGGTGCCCTCCACATCCAGCGTGGTAATGAACCCCGTCAGATTGTCCTCACTGCCAAATTTCAGCGCCTCGGTCTCGTTCAGACCCGAACAGATGATTGGCATATTCGGCCAGATCTCACGCCGCAGATTCAGCCCATAATCCGTGGCCATGCTTCCAAGGGTAATGATCGCATCGATTTGTCGGCCCTTGTATTTCCTCCGATACCACTCGCCCAAATCCTTGCGGTAGCCCTGATCCGTGAACTGGACAAAATCCAAGTTCTCCGTGTAGAGCAGGGTATCACCGCCCAACTTCGCCACCAAGACCGAGCGAAGCCCCGAAACGAGCGACATAAAAGCAGGCCGACTAAAACTATCCGGTAGCAGAACGAGCACCGCCTTCGGCCTTGCCGACTCAGCGGCTGACAAGCCCAAACCTGGGGAGAACAGCATTAACATGACGAGGCACAGCAGCCATGAAGCGCATCGGAAAGCCGATGCCGGTAGTGACGGGAATGGAGGCGGGGGATTCACAGTTTTTCGTCTCTATTTAGCAATGGTCTGTCCCTATTTGGCAACGCCGTCAATCTCCTATTTGTGAACGAGTTGCACCCGCACCTCTGATCAAGCATTGATTGTGCCCGATAACGCGTCTTGGGCGCTTTAATAGAGAGAAGTGACATCTTGCCGCTGATGAATTATCAATAAGCTGCCATTCAGGTCTTGAGTCTTTTGTCTTCCCGCCTTCTGTCTTGAATCCATGCTCTCCTTCCTCGCCAGCCGCATCCTGCAAGGTCTCGCCGTCATCCTCGTGGTGATCGTAATCACCTTTGCGCTGATGAAGTTCGCGCCCGGCGGACCGTTTCAAAGCGAACGCGCCATGCCGGAGTATGTGCGGGCCAACCTCGATGCGCAGTATGGGCTCGATAAGCCCTGGTATGTGCAGTTAGCGCGGCACATTAAAAACTTCGCCACCTTTGATCTGCCTCTGTCCTACCGCTACAAAGGGCGTGGCGTCGGCGAGATCATCGCGGAGTCCTTTCCTGTATCGCTGGCCATTGGCGTGCCCGCTTTGCTCATCGCCTTGGGCTTGGGGATTCCGATGGGTGCTTTGGCGGCTTTGAAACCGAACACGTTTGAAGACCGAGCCGCGACGATCGTCTCCACGCTTGGCGTCTGTCTGCCCAGCATGGTGCTAGGCCCCGTGCTTGCGCTGTTGTTTTCGCTGAAGCTGCATTGGTTCAATGTCGCAGGCTGGTATGACGCGGATGATTGGGTGCTGCCGTCACTGACACTCGGCATCATTTACAGCGCCTACATCGCAAGGCTCACGCGCGGGGGACTGCGGGAAACCCTGGTGCAGGACTTCATCCGCACGGCCCGAGCGAAGGGAGCCAGCGAGGCAACCGTGGTTTTCCGGCACGCGCTCAAGCTCGCCTGCCTGCCCGTCTTGAACTTCCTCGGCCCTGCCGCTGCGGGTTTGCTCACGGGCTCCTTTGTCATCGAGACTGTCTTCCAAATCCCAGGGCTCGGCCAGCACTTCATCAGTGCAGCGATGCATCAGGATTACACGCTAGCGATGGGCACGGCGGCCTTTTACTCCGCGCTCATCGTCGGCTTCAACATCCTCGTGGATGTCATTCAAGCCATGCTCAATCCCCGCATCGGATTCAACTCATGAGCGGCCCGCAAATCATCTCTGAATCCCCCTGGCGCGGTGCCTTGCGACGCTTACTGGGGAATGCGCTGGCGACTGCTGGCGCGCTGTTCCTGATCCTGCTCTGTCTCATCTGCTGGCTCGGACCCAAGCTCTCGCCCTACTCACAATCTGAGCAGAACCTCGAACTCCGCGCCACCGCGCCCAGCGCTGCGCATTGGATGGGCACGGATGCCTTGGGGCGGGACATCGCCACGCGCGTGCTGCACGGTGGCCGTGTTTCATTGCTCGTCGGACTGCTCGCTACGGGCGTCGCCGTGATCATCGGGGTCGCATACGGCATGGTCTCCGGCTTGGCGGGAGGCCGGACGGATGCGGCGCTCATGCGCATCGTGGACATCCTCTATGCCTTTCCCTTTATGACCTTCGTCATCATCCTGACCGTCGTTTTCGGACGTGATTTCAAACTGCTTTTTGCGACCATCGGCGCGGTGGAATGGCTCACGATGGCCCGCGTCGTTCGCGGCCAAGTGCTCTCGTTGAAGCGGCAGGAGTTCATCACCGCCGCCCGCAGTTACGGCGCGCGCTGGTGGCATATTCTGTTCCGTCATTTGCTGCCAAACGTCATCGGCCCCGTCATCATCTATGCCAGTCTCACCGTGCCTGGCGTGATGTTGTTGGAAGCCACGCTGAGTTTCTTGGGCTTAGGTATTCAACCCCCAGACGCCTCATGGGGCGTGCTCATCCGCGATGGAGCGGAGCAGATGGAAAACGCCCCGTGGCTGCTCATCTTCCCCGGCGCATTCTTTAGCGTGACGTTGCTCGCGTTGAACTTCCTCGGAGATGGTCTGCGGGACGCGCTTGATCCGAAGAGCCTGCGGTGAAGTCTTGGCCGTCATTCCTGCTCTTGTCACCAGCCGGGCATCGCGTATCATCGTAGCTCATGGAGACTCAGGAAGACATCAACCAACTGGCCGATGCCATTTACCGTGACAAGGTGCTGCGGGCGAGAAAACTCACGATGGACGAGAAGCTCAGCGACGGTTTTGAGATGTTCGATCTCTCATGCCGCCTCATGGCGGATGGTGTGCGTTACCAACTGGGTCTCACCGATGAACAGGAGGTCTGGCGCGCAGTAGCTAAGCGGCTGAGCATTGTGCGCAAGATGGATGAAGCCAGCATTTATACTCGTGTGACTCATGAATGAAGCTGAACGCATTACCCGCGCGGTCATCGAGGTGCTTGAGGGCGGAGCTTTTAACTACATGCTCGTAGGATCATTTTCGAGCAATCTGTATGGCATCGCTCGTTCAACCAAAGATGCGGATTTTGTGATTGATGTCGCTGACCGGACAAGTCTGCCTCGGTTGATGAAGGCGCTGGATCACCTTCTCGAATTCGATCCGCAATCAAGTTTTGAAGGGATCACTGGCAGCATCCGTCATGAGGCTACGTCTCGCACCTGTCCGTTCCGCGTGGAGTTCTTCGAGCGTGCGAATGATGACTTTGCCAAGGCGCGTTTCGAGAGACGAGTAAAAAGGTATTCATCAGTTTTCGGTGGGGAAGTTTTCATCCCGACTGCAGAAGACGTAGTTATTCAAAAGCTCCGTTGGGCACGGCCCAAAGACTTGCCGGACGCCCGCGATGTCTGGGCTGTGCAGGGATCAAATCTTGATCACATCTATATCCAAGGGTGGTGTCGCAAGCTCAATATCATGGACCGCTACGAGTCCGTTCGAGCCACGGTGCCAGACATTTGAGAGGCAGGTGGGCGCTCCTTATCATTAGTTTTCCATCTTCTTCCCCACTTGTTCGCAGAGTCCGATGAACGTGGTCTCCGCCAGTGACAGAGGTCGATCCTTCAAAGTGCACGCGACCCACTTGCGGACGATCTTCCCACGAGGCAGAGGAACGGCGCGGAGTTGGCCTGAGGCCAGTTCAGCGTGCGCGGTCCACCGTGCGACGATGGCCACACCGATGCCCAGTTTGGCTAGTTCCTTCATGGCTTCGGTGCTGCCCAGCTCGATGAAGGATTTCAAGCGCACGCCTTGCTTCAGGAAGTATTCGCTGACCATCGTGAACGTCAGGCTGCTCCGGCTGGAGACGATGAGGGTGTGCTCCGTCAGCTCTTTCAGCTTCGGTGATTTCGTAGCCCAAGGATGCAGTGGGGAAACCAGAAACTCCAGCGTATCCTCAAAGATGGGATGGCAGACGAGCTGACTGACATCATGGGGGCACAGCCCAACGCAAACGTCAATCTCGTGGTTAAGTAAGCGCTCGATGGTCTCTGGAGTTTCGCCAGGAACGACCTTGATCTCATAGAGAGGGAAAGATTCCTTAAACTCCCGCAGCACGGTGGGGAGGATGTATTGCGAAGCGCCCGTCGTGCAGCCGATGCGCAATCTGCCGCGCATCCGGTGATCCAGCGCGCCGAGCCTCTCCCGAGCCTGGGCCATATTTTGGAAGATGGTTTCAGCGAGCGGTAGCAATTCCTGACCGTGATGAGTGAGGAAGACCTTCTTGCCCTGACGGTGAAAGAGCTGGCAATCAAGATCACGCTCCAACGCCTTGATCGCATGGCTGATAGCGGATTGCGTTAGATGCAAAGCGCGACCAGCAGCGGTAAAACTTCTAGCCCTCGCGAGGGTGGCAAAGGCCCTGAGCTGACGGACATCAATATTCTCATCCATGAATGAATCTCATACATGAGCTGAAAATGATTGCGAGTTGTTTCTGGATGGGTTTGGCACGGTGGCACATGAACTGCGATGAGGTTGACCAGCATAAAGCTCATCTGATCAACTACTTAAAAGACAGGGTAGAACAAGTAAACGCATCCCACTCTCATCCTATGAACCCAACCAACACTCCTCAAATTAGCCGCCGCGAGATGATCCGGCGCACGACGAAAATGCTCGGCACGGGCGCATTGCTCTCCGGCTTGCCCAAAGGCTGGGTCGGCTCCGTCTATGCGGATGACTCTCCCGAGGTCACGGATATTAAGTTGGGAGTCATCGCTCTTACAGACTGCTCGCCCATCGTCATCGCCCATGAGAAGGGCTACTTTAAGAAATACGGGATCAACTCCACGGTGAGCAAAGAAGCGAGCTGGGCGGTCATTCGGGACAAGCTAATCACGGGTGAAAACCAGGCTACGCACATGCTCTTCGGAATGCCGATTGCTTCCACCATGGGGCTCGGCGGCTCAGCGAAGAAGGAGATGGTGATTCCGTGGTTGTTGAACCGCAATGGACAGGCGATCACTCTGAGCAATGCCTTCAAAGGCAAAGTCGGTGCTGATCCGAAAGCGCTTAAGCCCTTCGTGGATGAAGCGAAGAAGGCCGGAACACCGATGTCCTTCGCCATGACTTTCCCGCCGGGCACTCACGCGATGTGGATGCGATATTACCTTGCCGCAGGCGGCATTAATCCTGACACGGACTTGAACCTCATCACCGTTCCCCCACCGCAGATGGTGGCGAATATGAAGGTGGGTAAGATGGACGGTTACTGCGTGGGTGAGCCGTGGAATGCCCGCGCCATTGCTGATGATGTAGGCTTTACCAGCGTTCTCACGCAAGAGATTTGGAAGAACCATCCTGAGAAAGTTTGCGCCTTCACCGCAGAGTTCGCGGACAAGAATCCGAAGACCGTCAAAGCCATCCTCAAGGGCTTGCAGGAATCCAGCGTGTGGCTTGATAAGCTCGATAACCGCAAGGAGCAGTGTGAGATCGTCAGCAAACCCAGCTATGTCAATGCCCCCGCTGACGTGATCCTTGGCCGTCTCCTCGGTGAAGTGGACTACGGCGATGGTCGCACGAAGAAGGATGAAGATTACATGATCTTCAGTGATCGTAACTGTAACTACCCGCAGGCCAAGTATGTGAAGTGGTGGCTCAGCCAGTTCCGTCGCTGGGGCTTGGTGCAAGGCGCTCCCGACTATGAAGGAGTAGCCAAGCAGGTCATGCTGCCCGGCCTCTATGAAGAAGCCATGAAGGAGATCGGCTACGTTCACGGCGGCGTGGATGAGAAGCCAGAGACCTTATTTGATGGCGTGACTTTTGACCCCAGCAAGCCCGAGGAATACGCGAAGAGCTTCGCAGTCCACAGCATGAAAGGCTGAACCTCAACACTCCACTACTTCCATGAACAAACTTAAATCCCTTCTCCAACAACTCCTCTATCCCTTCGTCGGCATCGCCGTGGTGCTGATTGGATGGCAGTTGATCTCAGGTCATGTGGTGGAGACGAAGTCACCCAGCGGCTTGGTTAAGAAGACCAAGGCGGGCTTTGTCAAAGATCTACCAGGACCGTGGGAGACTTGGACCCAGTCGAAAAAGTTCATCGTGGAGCCCTTCGCTAAGCGTGAAGAGCTGGATCAGGGTGTGTTGCGCTTCACTTGGTATTCCCTCGTCATGGTGGCGAAGGGCTATGCCATCGCCTTGCTCATCGGCACTCCTTTGGGCTTCTTCCTCGGTCTCTCGAAGACCTTCACACGGATGTTCGATCCGATCATTCAAATCCTGCGTCCCGTGTCACCACTGGCCTGGATGCCGCTCGGCGTCGTCCTCTTCATGGGCGCTGGTAAAGAAGCGAATGAACTCGGCGCTATGTTCACCATCGCCGTCTGCTCCATGTGGCCC
>JANYJH010000093.1 GCA_025361865.1 Phragmitibacter sp. | reverse complement strand
CGAATGACGAGTGGTATTTCCACATGCGCTTTCGCAAGGACATGCAAGGCGTCACGCCCATCCTCACGGCCGTTGCTCCAGACAGCACGATGTCCCGCAAAGACGGCGCGCATGAAGGTAATCCCACGGTGCGTGAAGAGGTGAAGAACAAAGTCCCACAGCATACCTCATGGGCCGTGCAGCGTGAAGACGGCGGTCGCGGCTTCGGTTTCTCCGGCGGCCATTATCATATGGGCTGGGGCAACAACGACCAGCGCAAGCTCGTCTTGAATGCCATCCTCTGGACCGCGAAAATGGACGTGCCAGCGAACGGCGTGGAATCCAAAGTCACCGAAGAAGATCTCAAAGCGCATTTGGACCCCAAGCCGGGTCAAGGTCTGCCAGAGAAAAAGGTAGAGGCACCGCCAGTCGCACCGCCTGAAAAGAAGGCCGCTGCTCTGGATGAAAATGGCAAGCCAATCGCCGCAGCGAAAGCTGCGGCCCCTACGGGGAAGCCATACGGGCTGGAAGCCGCCCGTGGTTTGATGAAGGGGTTTAAAACCCCTTTGGGGCTGGAAGCAACGCTGCTGGCATCCGAGCCAATGATTCAAAACCCAACGAACATTGACGTGGATGCCAGAGGCCGGGTGTGGGTCGCCGAGTGTGTGAACTATCGTAAATGGTCCAGCCCCGCTTTGCGCCCTGAGGGTGATCGCATCACCATTAATGAAGACACGAAAGGCAATGGCGAGTTCGATAAACAAACCGTCTTCTATCAGGGCCAGGAAATCAGCAATGCCTTGGGCATCGGTGTATTTGGAAACAAAGTCATCGTCTCCGCCGCGCCGAACATGTGGCTCTTTGAAGACACCGATGGCGATGGGAAAGCGGATAAGAAAACCCTGCTCTTTACTGGTATCAAAGGCGAGCAGCATGACCACGCGCTCCACGCGGTTTCGTTTGGTCTGGATGGCAAATTCTACTTCAACATGGGCAACGCGGGCGAGCAGCTTCTTGACCCCGAAGGCAAGCCCGTCATTGATATGCAGGGCAACGAAGTGAAGTCCAATGGCAAGCCCTATCGTCAGGGCATGATCATGCGCTTTGAGCTGGACGGAGATAAAGTGAAGAACGTCGAGACGCTGGCCCATGACTTCCGCAATAACTACGAAGTCACCGTGGATTCACTCGGCGGCATGTGGCAGTCCGACAATGATGACGACGGTAACAAAGGCGTGCGCATCAACAACATCGTGGACTACGGTAGCTATGGCTACGGCGATGAACTGACCGGTGCCCCTTGGCAAAGCCCACGCACCAATATCGAGAGCGAAATCCCGCTGCGTCACTGGCATCAGAACGATCCCGGCACCATTCCTAACCTTCTGCAAACCGGCGGCGGTTCACCCACGGGCATCTGCGTGAATGAAGGCAGCTTGCTGGGCAAGGAATTCGAGAACCAAGTCATCCACTGTGACGCTGGCCCACGCATCGTGCGCGCTTATCCCGTGAAGAAGGCTGGCGCTGGCTTCACTGCTGAGATGGTGGACATTCTCACGAGTGATGACACTTGGTATCGCCCGAGCGACTGCTGCATCGCCCCTGATGGTTCTTTGGTCGTGGCAGACTGGTATGATCCCGGCGTCGGCGGTCATGCCATGGGCGACAATGATCCAGCGACCATCCGCGGTCGTCTCTATCGCGTGGCTCCGAAAGGGAATGTCTATAAGGTCACCGCGCCTGATCTCAGCAGTGCTGCTTCTTGTGTAGAAGCGCTGAAGTCACCGAACAAAGCCACTCAATACCTCGCTTGGCAAAAACTGCATGAACTCGGTGGCAAAGCGGAAGAGCCTTTGCGTAAACTCGCGAAGTCCGATAACACTCGCCTGCGCGCTCGCGCCATGCATTTGCTCATTCGCATTCCGGGAATGTTTGAGAGTGAGCTCGCCAAGGCCTTGGAAGACAAGGACGCTGACCTCCGCTGCGCTGCCGTTCGTGAACTTCGTCTGGCCACGGCCAACAACTCACTTCCTGAAGGCATCAAGGACGTGGCCGCTTACATCCTGCCGCGCATCAAGAATGAAGAGGACAAACAAGTGCTCCGCGAATACGCGCTGACGCTTCACGTCGTGAAGTCCCCTGCCCTTCCGATGCCATCTACCGCTGACGATTCGAAGGCCCAGAAAAACTCCGTGGATAATCTGGCAGCCGCTTGGGTGGCTCTCGCGAAGAAGCATGATGGCAAGGATCGCTGGTATCTGGAAGCGCTCGGCATCGGCAGTGCGGGCATTGAAGAGCGTGTCTTCCCAGCTTGGCTCAAGGCCGTCGGTAACGAATGGAACACGCCGACGGGTCGCGATATCATCTGGCGCGTGCGGAGCTTTGCCGCCTTGGATTACCTTGCGAAAATCCTCACCGACAAAAAACTGGAGGCCACCGATGCCCCGCGTTATCTACGTGAGTTTGACTTCCTGCCAGCCGGCGATGTGAAGAACGAGGCCTTGTTCAAACTTGTCGTCGGAACAGTTCCCGTGAGCCTCTTGAAAGACGTTCTGTCACGCATTGGCAAAACCAGCCTTCGTGAGAAACCAGAGGTGAAGGAAGTGGTCAATAACATCCTCACCTCAGCAAAGGGTAAGCCTGATTACATCGAGCTGGCGCAGGAGTTTAATCTCACGGGCAACGATGATGAAGTCCTGAAGGCCGCCTTGTCAGATGTCAAAGATCCGCGTGCGCTGGACGGTCTCAAGTTCCTCCTGAAGACCGACTCAGGCCGCAAAGAAATCACGGAATCCCTGAGCACGCCGAAAGCAGATAAGCTCATCGCCTTGCTCGGTGGAAGCGGTGACAAAGGCGCGATCCAGTTGCTCTCGAACGTGCTCTCGGATGCCAAGCGTGAGATCGCGGTGCGTAGCGGTGCCGTGAAGGCGCTCGCTCTGAGTGCTCCCGGTGCCGAAGCTCTGCTGGAACTCGCCTCAAGTGGGAAGTTTCCTGATGATCTCAAAGCGAATGCCAGCACTGCTTTGAGCATGGTGCAGTATCCCGGCATTAGCGACCGCCTTGCGAAGGTCTTCCCGCCTGCGAGCGCGGCTGGTGGCAAGGCCCTCGCCCCTATCGCTGAATTGGTGAAGCTCAAAGGCGATGCTGAAAAAGGCAAGGCTATCTTCGCCAAAGCGGAGAGCTCCTGCACCCTTTGCCATCGCATTGGAAACATCGGCGTGGACTTCGCGCCAGCGCTCAGTGAGATCGGCACGAAGCTCGGCAAGGACGCCATCTATGAGTCCATCATCAATCCCAATGCCGGCATCAGCATGGGCTTTGAGACGTGGCTGATCACGATGAAGAACGGTCAGGTTGCGATGGGCATTATTCGCGGTGAAACCGCAGGAGAAGTCACCGTGGCCATGCCCGGCGGCGTGATGAACAACTACCCGAAGAACCAGATCGCCAAGCGTGACAAGCTCCCCACCTCCATGATGCCGATGGGCCTGCAAGCTATGTTCTCTCAAGATGATCTCGTGAACCTCGTGGAATATCTCAGTTCCTTGAAGGCTCCCGTGAAGAAGTAGTTCTGCAAACCGCGTGGCTGGGCGGATCAAATCTGCTTAGTCCAATCAATGGGGAGCGGCGGTGGAACGGCTTGTTTAGGAAATGCTTTGCGAGGAGGAACAGCGCAGGCGTTGTCCCTGCATAGCTCATCCGCAGGCAGGCTGTCTGAACTCAAGCGCAGCCAACGGGAGAGCTTGAGCCGGTTTTGTGAGACAGCGGTGACGACTCTTCGTGCCAAAGGTCGCAGCGCGGGTGAGGCCAGTTTGAGGGATAGTTCGCGCCCACTTTCTAATGCCCAAAGGAGCGTGATCCAAGCGCTGTCGCCGCGCCAGACGGAGCCGTCATCAGCGATTACCACCAGCTTTTCATCGGGGTTGAAGCAATGCACACCGGGGAACATTTGCGGTAAGTCGGGCGTGTGCAGCGGAACGAGGCGCAGGGGAACAAAGGTGATCTGCTTTTCCAGCCAGGCCCGCAAGCGTGAGCAGATGCCGCATTGATCATCGTAGAGGACAGCGAGCCATTTCATGGGATGGGTGCGTTGAAGTTTAATGGGCAGCGGTCGGATGGCCGCTGCTGAGAGCAGTGGTGGCTCAAGGAATGATCAGGCGACCATCAGGAGCGAGGGGCGGCAGCACGTTTGGCAGCATGGCCCGACGACGAATCTTATTGAAGACGTAGAGATTGAAGAGGTGCATGACGCCCAGAAGCAGCATGACCGTGCCGACCTTCACGCTGGTTTCTTCCAGTGCGCCCGCTTCGTCGATGGGCTTGGCTCCATTGCGGATGTAGAGACCGACGAAACCGAGATTGATCAAATAGAAGCCGACGACCAGAAGATGGTTCACAGAATCGGCGAGCTCCAAGTTTCCGCCGAAGCTGTCCACAAGGAAGACGCGACCGTTTTTATGCAGGGTTTTAGCCACCCAGAGTGTCAGTGGAATGCTGATGCCCAAGTAGCCCAGATGGGTGAGGAGTGTTGGATTCATAGTGTAGTGGCGGGTTCTGCCGCCACCATGACTATACCTGCCAAAGCACCCGATGAAACGGGTATTTCGGTCATTACCGAAATTAACATTATATAAGTTCAGTAAACACTCACCGGCCCTGGCACGATCTTCACGCCACCTGCTCCCAATGGATTCCCCATCGTCTCTTCAATGGTGGATACGCTTCCTGCGGTGAAGCTGAGGGTCAGTCGTCCCGTCTCGACTTTCACCATGATGGTGGTCTGCACGAGGTTGCCATTGGCATCACGACCCGTGCCGAGCTGGGGCTCCAGCCTGAAGAGACTGTATTCCAGGGTCTCCTCCTTGCCTTGCGCAGTGATCTTCGCGGACTTGCGCGAGGGCTCGCCAAGGGACTGCCTGACCTCTTCTGGGGTCATGCCGAGTGCGACTTGTTTGCTCTTGATGATTTCATCCACTTGCTTCTGCCGCTCATAAAATTTCAACAGTTTATCTGCGAGCTGCGGATAGGGCGACTTCAAATCAGCCATGCGCATCCAGCCTGCGACATCCCCATGACGGGCTCTGCCGCGCACTTTGTAAAGACCATCTGCCATCGCGATGATATGCACGCTGGTGTTCGGAGCCATCGCGCCGAGCACGCGCTTGAGATCGTTTTGGTAATAGATAAAGCTCTCCGCGATGACGGTCAGACGGATGGGCTTGGGCAATATATCCTCCACATAAAGGGCTCCGGGTTCGGTGTTCGCAGCCAATCGTGAGCGGTTTGGCAGCTCAGCGGCTTGCACGGCGAGAGCGAGGAAACAGATAATGGAGAAGAAAATGCGGAGCAGCATGGGAAGGAGTTTACCAGAAGCGCAGACGCTGGGAAGAGCGGAGTTATCAACGCCATGCTCTCAGTAAGAATGCCCGTATAAAGCCCGTTCCTGCTTACTCTCATGATGAAAACACTGCGATCTCTATCCGTCTCCTTTGTATGTCTTGGCCTGTGCGTTACGGCGTTGGCCGATGGCCCGAAGGACAATGTTCCTGCTGATGTCCGCCCTGTTCCGCCACTGGGTGTGGAGATTCCTGTGGCTGAAAAAGAGGCGCTGAATAAAGGGCTCGGCGAACTGAAACTGCTCATCGAAGAAGCGAAAAAGGCCCAAGCCAAAAACCCACTGCTCGCGGACTTGCTGCCAGATGTGGAGATTTATCACAAGTCCGTTGATTGGGCGATCCGCTACAATCTCTTCAACAAGGCAACGGAAACAAAGCAGGCCATTGAGCAACTCATTGAGGGCAAGAAGCGCGCGGAATCGCTGAAGAAGGGTGAGGCTCCGTGGCTCAAACAAAAGGGTTTGGTGGTGCGGGCTTATCGTTCCAAGATCGACGGCTCGGTGCAGCCTTATGGTCTGTTCATTCCTGAGAGCTACAACGTCGATGGCGGTCCGGCGCATCGCCTTGACTTCTGGATTCACGGTCGCGGTGAGACCTTGAGCGAACTCTCATTCGTGGATCAGCGCACGAAGCAAGTGGGCCAATTCGCGCCGCGTGACACCATCGTCCTGCATCTCTACGGTCGCTATTGCTGCGCCAATAAGATGGCTGGTGAAGTCGATCTCTTTGAAGCTCTTGAACATGCGAAGAAGGCTTATCGCGTGGATGACAACAAGATCATTGTGCGTGGTTTCAGCATGGGCGGTGCATCGGCGTGGCAGTTCGGCACCCACTATGCAGGCCAATGGTGCGCGGTGAATCCCGGCGCGGGCTTTGCGGAAACACCGGAATTCCTCGGCGTCTATGCGAATGAAGATGTGAACAGCATCCCGTGGTATCAGAAGAAGCTGTGGCACCTCTACAATTCCAGCGAGTATGCGCTGAACCTCGCGAACTGCCCGACGATTGCTTACAGCGGTGAAATCGACAAGCAAAAGCAGGCTGCTGATGTGATGGAGCGCGAGATGAAAAAGGAAGGGCTCGATCTGGAGCACATCATCGGTCCGCAAACGGCGCACAAGATCCATCCTGATAGCGCCATTGAGATCGAGAAGCGTCTTGCGGAGATCGCATCCGTCGGGCGCAACAACCTGCCGAAGGAAGTGCATTTCACGACCTGGACGCTGCGCTACAACACCATGAAATGGGTGACTGTGGACGGCATCAGCGAACACTGGGAGCGCGCCCGAGTGGATGCCACCATCGCGGGTGATTCAGCCGTAACGGTGAAGACGCAGAACGTGACGGCGCTCACCTTGAACTTCGCCTCTGGGCACTGCCCGTTGTCTTTGTTCACAGAACCGACGCTCACCATTGATGGCAAAGCGGTGAAGGTCAGCCGCGTGAAGAGTGATCGCTCATGGGTCGTGAAGCTGGCGAAGACGGCTGATAACTGGAGCGTGGTCACGGAACCTGCCAAAGATGCGCCCCTCGTGAAGCGTCACGGTTTGCAGGGTCCGATTGATGATGCCTTCTGGGATGCCTTCGTCTTCGTCACACCGAGCGGTCCCGCTTTGAATCCCAATGTGGAAAAGTGGGTCGCAAGTGAGCTCG
>JANYJH010000086.1 GCA_025361865.1 Phragmitibacter sp. | reverse complement strand
CGTCTTGCTCAGCGCCAAACCCGCGAAGCACTCCTACCAAGGCGAAGTCACCGGCGTCGTTTGTCAGGACTGTTCCGATCATGTGAAGACCGCCTTGGGGAAGCTTCCCGGCGTCACCAGCGTGAAGGTTTTGAAAGGTGACAAAGAAGGCGTGAACAAGCTCGTGATTGATTCCAACTCCGACAAGCTCACTGCTGAAGCCGCCAATAAAGCGCTGGGCGAGTTCGCGAAGGATTATGCCATCACCAGCTTGAAGGAGACAAAGGGCTCATAACGTGCGCCGGAATTGACAAACGAGTGGCTACCGACAAGTTCCACTCACTTCACACTTTTTTGATTGAAACGCGCCCTCCAAATCCTGCTCTGCCTGTTGACCGCGCTGCATCTCTGCGGCGGTCCTTTGGGCGTGGTGCAGTTGGTAGCTTGGGGGCAGATGATTTGGGATTACTCGCAGAACAGGGGACTGGCTGAAGCCGTGATGGACACCTTTGATGGGGAGCATCCCTGTGCCATGTGCTGCAAAATCTCCAAGGCGGAACAGAACAAACAAAAGCAGAATCCGCTTCCCCTGGAGAAGACGGAAAAAGTTTCTAAGTGGCTCGGCCTTCTTCCGACATGGGGGCTACCCGCGCCCGCTTGGACTGCCGCAGAGCTGCCTCAAGGCTTTGCCTCACCCACTGAGCTTGCGAGCCAGTGGATGCTGGCACCAGAGGCGCTGCCTCCACGAGGCTTGGTCTGATGACCCATCGCCCATAGACGATCAGAGGGACTTACTGTCCTTCTCTCGACTCCACCTACAAGTGGACGCCAGAGAGGTCTGTCTTTCGAGTGATGGCTCTCTGAAAAATGACTTAGACCGTTCGTGCCAAGGCGCTGCGCGGACGACTCACTTAGGCTTAAGCCGACTTATCTGCCGCTATTCAGCAGAATCATTATCCAAACAAAACATCGACCGCTTATCACCCATGAACATCTTATCCTATTCCATACTGCTCGCTCTCGCGGGCACAGTGCTTCAAGCACAAACGCAACCGACCACGCTGCCCACCGTGACCGTCACCGCTCAGGCTCCGGCTTATAAAGCGGACTCCGCGACCACGGCCACGAAGATGGACATACCTTTGAAAGACCTGCCCGCCTCCGTGCAAGTGGTGCCGAAGGAACTGCTCAAGGATCGCGGCGTGACGCGCACCGAGCAGATCGTGGAAAACGTCAGCGGTATTCAGGCTGAGTCCAGCTACGGCGGGAACGGGGCGACGTTCTTCAATATCCGCGGCTTCACCACCAGCAATGGTCTGCGGGATGGCTTCCGCAACTATGGCTACATCGCCTTCCGCGATGTGCAGGCCATCGAGCGCATTGAGGTGCTGAAGGGGCCGTCCGGCGCGCTCTATGGTGGCGTTGGCTCCCTGGGTGGATACATCAACACGGTGTCGAAGCGCCCACTGAGCAACGCCATTGGAGAAGTAGGGATCACGGCGGGCAGCTTCGGGTTGCTCCGTCCTACCTTGGACTGGAATCAGCCGCTGAGCGACAGCCTTGGTTTCCGGCTCAACAGCGCTTATGAGCACAACGACGGCTTCCGCGACCTGTCCGGCTACGATTCCTTCTCGGTGGCTCCTGCCATCCGCTGGGACATCGACAAGGACACCTCGCTGGTGCTGCTGACGGAATACGGCAGGCTGGAGCGTGAGGCATTTGACTTTGGCGTTCCGAACCTCCCTGGCTACACCCAGTTCCCGCGCAAAGCCTACTATGGCCTCCCCAGCGACTACGGCTCCAACGACACTTATGCCGCGACACTGCTTTTTGAGCACAAGTTCAATGAAGACTGGACCCTTCGCCTCGGTGCTCACTACAGCTATGCCAGCCAGTTTTCCAACCAGACCTTCCCCGACAACTATCTCTATACCAGCGGAGACCTACTGCCTTTCACCAACTACCTAGGGTCTGACAATGATTCCCATGACGGCGCGGTGCAGGCGGAACTGGTAGGCAAATTCAATACTGGGTCCATCAAGCACAACGCCCTGATCGGGGCCGAGTATGGCTACTTCAACCAAGGCTCCGGACGCACGAAAATGTATTCCTTCAACATGAGCCTGAGCCATCCTGGGCGCATTAGCGACTACACCTTCTCAGGCATCAGCGACGGCGGACGCGCCCTGGCGAACACCGCAGGCCTTTACGTTTCGGATCTCATCGAACTCACGCCGCAATGGAAGCTCCTGCTCGGTGGGCGCGAAGACTGGTTCTTCAACGAAACCCAGACCTTTGATGGTAACACCGCCGAGAAGTCCGAAGAAACGCATTTTTCCCCGCGTGCCGGTTTGGTATGGCAGCCCCTGCCCACGACCTCTGTTTATTTCTCGTATGGTAAGACCTACGTTCCCGTCATCGGACATAGCACGAGCAACGCCGTATTCGACGCTGAGAAGGGTGCGCAGTTTGAGGTGGGCATCAAGCAGGACCTCATCAAGGATCGCCTCAGTGTGAACCTCGCCGCTTACGACCTCACTCGGACAGGCATCCTCACATCAGACCCCACCGATCCAAAAAACCAAATTCAGACTGGAGAGCAGCGCAGTCGTGGCATCGAACTCGACCTCGCGGGTGAGATCACCACGGGCTGGAAGATCATCGCCAGCTATGCCTACACGGATGCGGAAGTGAGGAGCGATACGAACTGGCCCGTGGGTGATGCCTTGTCGAATGTGCCGAAGCACAGCGGCAGCGTGTGGAGCACCTATCAGTTCCAGGACGGCCCCTTGAAGGGCTTCGGCTTTGGTGCCGGTCTCTACTACGTCGGTGAACGTGAAGCGAACCTGCCCAACACCTACAAACTCTCCGGCTACTGGCGCACCGATGCGACGCTCTTCTACGAGCGCAACAACTGGAGGGCACAGTTGAACATCCTCAATGTCTTCGACAAACACTATTACACCGGTGGCGACGCCGGAGTGTTCAACTACACCGTTAATCCCAGCCTGCCCTTCAGTGTGCAGGCGACCATTACTTACAAGTTCTAGTTCATGAACCCATCAGCGTCACCGTCAGGTCAAAGCGAAGTCCATCGCTGGCTGTGGCGCTGGCATGGGTATGCGGGACTCTTTGTCATCCCGTTCATCTTCTTCATGGCGCTCACCGGACTGCCGTATGTGTGGGAGCATGAACTGGAGGACTGGTGGCATCCTGAGTATCGGGCGCTGACACCGCAGGCAACGCGCGTGCCTTATGAGCAGCAGCTCACCACGGCACACGCAGCTCTTCCTGACAAACCGCTCTACATGGTGAAAGTGGACAACGATCCGCGACATGCAACGCAGTTCATGTTCGGCACCAGCGACGATCCCGTGTCCGTTTTCGTCAACCCATACTCAGGCACGGTCATCACACAATTCAGTGAGTGGACACGGCTTTCCTACGCGGCGATCTCGCTGCACGGACTGACGTTCATTGAGCCCTATGGAAGCTGGCTACTGGAGCTACTCGCGTGCTGGGGCATCGTGCTCTGCATCACGGGCGTTTATCTCTGGTGGCCGCGTGGCAAGGGAAAACTATGGGGCGTTTTTCTACCGCGACTGCGCAGCGACGGCCGCACGCGCTGGCGTGATCTTCATGCGGTGACCGGCTTCTACTTCGCTGCCGTGCTCGCCTTGTATCTCATCACTGGGTTGCCGTGGACCGCCTTCTGGGGCGGCAAACTCATGTCCACTATTCAAGACGCCACGGAGCAAAGCTATCCGCATTGCATGAGTTCCGAAGCAGGGATGCAGAGCGTGCCACCAACGCCAGATGCCAAACCGGTGCCGCTGGATGCCTTCGTAAACTTCGGCTTGCAGCAAAATTTGCCAGGCCATCTGGAGATCACATTACCTGCCGACAATACGCGCACGGTGCATCTTCAGAACCAGCTCAATCGTGCCACGGTGCAGAAGCACTTTCAGCTCGATCTCTTTACCGCCAAGCCCGTCGGCACCGCAGACTGGAATGACATGCCCATCACCCAGCAGGCCGTCGCGCTCGGCATCTCCCTGCATGAGGGGCAGCTCTTTGGCCGCATCACCCAGATCACCTCCACCCTGCTCGCCTGCATCTTCATGCTCATGGCTGGCGCGGGTGTGGCGATGTGGTGGAAGCGCAGGCCACAGGGAAAGCTCGACTGGCCGCAGAGCGTGACTGCACCGCCGCTACCGCTTGAACTGAAAGCGGCTCTCATCGCCCTCGGATTCGTTTTGCCCATGCTCGGGCTTTCCTTCATCATGGCTGCGTTCTTTAGCAAAACCCGACGTTCATAAGGGGATTTCCGCAAAAGCTTTCCCCTTCACAACTTACTGGAGGACTGGTGGCATCCTGAGTATCGTGCAGGCCTCCACGGTTTGAGAGGGACACCTTAGCGGCTCTCAGTCACCAGCTCATCCGCGAACCGCTTCTCGATCAGCTTCGGCGTCACATAACCGATGAGCCGTGCTTCACTCCAAGCGGCGGCTGACCACAAATCCCACGGGAGTTCCAGTAAGGCCACGGCGCAGGTGGACATCTCATCAATGTGGTTCAAGCGGAAGAGCCGATTCGCGAAGTCGCTGATGCCTGGATTGTGCGCGAACATCATGACGTGGTTCCAGGAGTCATCGAATTCATGAACGATCTGGAGCAGCGTTTCTGGAAGTGCCAGATAAGCGCGGGGATCGAGAATGACGTGCTCTTTACTGACGCCGATCTCGTTTTGCATGATCCACGCGGTGCGTTGCGCCCGGGTGGCGGTGCTGGTTACAAGGCGGTCCGGCTTGGGGATAAGGGCCGTTCCACCATTAGCTCCAAAGTAGGTTTTGGCGAGGAAGCGGGCCACCGCTGGGGCATTGCGCAGGCCCCGTTCATTCAGAGGGCGTTCGTGATCTGAAAGTGTGGTGGAGTTCCAGTCAGACTTAGCGTGGCGGATCAGGGTAAGATACTTCATTCGGGGGGACGGACGGATGGGGGACAATGGCAGGCGTGGCATGACACATGGCTGAGCGGATACAATGAGTTTCTTCAACCAGTGCTTCGTTTGACAGCAAGTTCCGTGCGTGAGTTCAACATGGATTCACGAAACGTATAGGACTGGACAGTCTGACTGCACTCACGACTATCCAGCCTGTGTCTTCAAATCCCCCTCTTCCAACCTCACCACGCACGCCGTGGTGGTTGTGGATCAATGTCCTGAGCCTGGATGCGCCCATTGTGGCGCTGCTCTGGCAGGCGGCTCTGGCGCAGTGTCATCGCGTCCGTTTGGAGCCGTCTTCCTACTGGTGTCTGGGGCTGACGGTGTGGCTCATTTACATGGTGGACCGCACGGTGGATGGGTTTGGCAAAACCTCGGAAAGCCAACTTACCGCGCGCCATGAGTTCTATCGGAAGCATCGGAGAGTCTTCGCGTTTTTGATCATCCCCGCGACGCTGCTCGCGCTGTTTCACAATGCCTTGTTTGAGATGCCGATGGGCCTGATGTGGCGCGGCTTGGCCTTGGCCGGACTCGTGGGCTTGTATCTGCTACACTATGCGGTGCGCGGCGGGAATCGCCTTAATAACTTGGCCAATATGGTGGCCTGCGTGGCGGGTATTTATCTGCTCACTTTGTCATCGCTGCCCCCATCCCTCCGAATGCTTTATGTCACAGTGATCGGGGCTTTGCTGCTGCTTTCGCTGAGTCGTATGATTCGTGGTGGAATGCTGCTGGTGCCCAAAGAATTGCTCTGCGGTTATCTCTTTGCCACGGGCTGTTCGCTATCAGTGAATTTCTACACGCAGGCTGCGGAAGCCAGATCATTCATCGGCATGGAGACGCTTTTGCTCGCGCTCCTGTGCAGTTTGAACTGCATCGCCATCGCCTGTTATGAGCGCGAGTATGATCAGCAGCACGATCCGAATGCCATCACGCAAACGACCCCGCTGATCATGCGGGCTTATCCGTCCTTCCTCATCTTTCTAGGTGCTCTCGCGGCAGGGCTGCTGATGCAGAACATGTCCACCGGACAGACGCTGTTTGGGCTCGCCGTGTTAGTCAGCACCTTGTTGCTCGGAGCGCTGCATCTCATGGCCAAGCGCATCTCCACAGAGCTCGCGCGGGTCTTGGCTGATGCGGCTCTACTTACACCAGTGGTGATCTTGATGATGCGATAGATCTTTTTCGCCGAACCTTGATGCCAAAAATTACGACGGACAGAAGCAACACGACGCCCACGCATCCAGCCGCCATGAGCTTGTGGCGTGACCACTGAAGACGCGGAGGGTATTGCAAGCCGAGCGTGCTGCCTGGTGCGATGACCGCTCTGATGAACTCTGCGTATGGAGCGATGGGGGTCGCGCTGGAAAGCATGGGCAATGGGTCGGGTGATGCGGGGTTGAGCAGAGTGTAGGATTCGCCCTCGATCCCCTTCCACAAGCCGCGCCCATCATGGATGGCGGCATGGAAAGGAAGATCCGCCTTTTGATTCAAGCTATACAGCGTGTCCTGATTGAAGGTGCCGTTCGGATCGCAATCGAAATGAAGTCCGGCGAGTTTCCATCGGCCATCGTCCTCTTTGAGAAAAAGCCCCCCGCCGCTATCGCCATTGGTCAAGGTGCCATCTGTCTGGCGAAGCCCTGCCCGCCATGGCCAAGTGAGAACGGGGCCGCGAACAGGGCCAGCATCAAAGGTGCCGCTGATGACGCAGGTGCCCCAGCTCAGGCGGCCATCCGCAGCGCCCCATAGCCAGCCGTGATCACGCCCATCATGGAGATCAATGGCCGCTCCACGGCACATGCCACGACCAAAGATCACCGCGTCACGCCCCATCACTGTATCGGCTTGATCCCAGAGCTGCGCATGAATGGGGAAAGGATGATCCACCTTGTAGAGAAGGAGGTCGGTCTGAGGGACTTCAACGGCCTGCATCGCGGTATAGCGCTCCTCTTTGAAGCGGAATTCACTGCCCACAAAGACACCAATGTGTCGCACCGTAATGAACCAATCTGGCGCGATGGGAATGCCTGAGCAGCCCTGCCACTGCCCGTGCAATTCCCAGGCTTCCAAGCCCAGATCAACAGGCGGCGGCGTGAGCTGGCGACTTTCCGGTGTGAAGGTCATGATCGCCGAAGCCTTGAACCACACGGCAAGGCAGAGCATGATGATGAGTGGCTTCATTCTCTCCTCAGCGCCAGTGAGAGCTGTTTCACGCTGCGCAACGCATCTTTAATCGCGGGCAGGACTCGACCCACCATCAGATGCTTCTGGCCTGAGTGACGGTAGCGACGAGCGTTGATCATTCGATGATACCAGGCTCCGAGCCGCATGATCCGGCCTTCTGGCGTGTTCGCAGGGAAATAGCGCAGCATCTTCTTCCTCGCCGCGCGTTCCGCCAAGCCCATGCGATGACCGTCCTGTGACATGTTCTCGCCATGCCAGCGATAGCGCAAGACCGGTTTATCTAACCAGACTAAGAAGCTGTTTGGAGTCAGGCGCGCCCATTGATCCCAGTCCTCGAAGCAGTAGAGTTGCTCATCGAAAAGGCCATTGAGCAACACGTCTTTCTTCCTTAAGAGAACGCTGCCCACCGTGACGATGGGCGCATAAACGGCGATCACGCAGAAGGTGGTGAACTCATTCGGCGGCACGGTTTCGAGCCGTCCGTTCTCGGCCACGCGGTATCGCTCCCGATGGAAAATTTCCAGTTCATCTCCTCGACAGAACTGACCCTGTTGATCAATGTAACGGCAGTATCCGTAGGCCCCGCAGGCTTGCGGTTGCTGGTCTAGGCTGCTGACCAGCGCTTCCAGAGCATCGGTTTCCCAAAGGTCATCGGCGTCCAGGAAGATCACATACGCCACTTCTGCGCTGGTTTGGGCAAGGCCGGTATTTCGAGCTGCGCAGTGACCGCTATTGGATTGATGAACGCCTTTAATACGAACATCTCCAGCAGCTAGCTCTTGAATCAAAGTGGCTGTGTCATCCGTGGAGCCGTCGTTGACGATGATTATCTCCCAGTCCGTAAAGGTCTGCGCCTTCACACTGCTCACGGTCTCATCCAGCCAGCGCACGGCGTTGTAGGCGGGGATGACGATGCTGACACGCGGCGAGTTCATCCGACGAGTGATGATTGGGGAAGTAGTTCCTTCAAGCGATGGCTCAACTTTTCAGCCATGATGCCGACGTTGGCTTCATCAAAGATTTCCAAGTGCGGGCCAGGCACGCGATCAATGATCAGATTCGGAACCAGCTCCGACCAGTTGTAGTCATCGGTATAGGCGAACTTATCACTAGCGGAGTCGCTGTGGAAAAGCAGCACCGTTCCTGAGTAGGGCCGCGCACGGTAGGCGAGGAGTGCATCCGTGCTGGCCTCGCGGAGCTGCACCTGACGGATATGCTCATCCGTGGTCTGCACGCCATCACGAAGGAGCTGCTTCGCAAAGGCTGTTTCCTTTTCATAAGCGAGGCGCTCCTGAACACCACTACTGAAGCGCTTCACCAGCAATTTCAGTCGTTGGAAAATGGAACGCTCCCGATGAGATTTCCAGTTCGCAACAATGCGCTCACGAAGGGAGTAAGCACGGGGCTGGGTATTCGGATTTTCGGAATCGAAGAGAATGACCAAGGCCACCTCATGGCCTGCTTCCGTGAGCTGGCAGGCCATTTCATAGGCCACCACGCCGCCATAGCTGTAACCGCCGAGGACATAGGGACCACGCGGCTGGGTCTTTTGCAAAAGAGCGATGTAGTCCGCCGCGACCTTCTCCGGTGGCGTCGGCTCGATGGGCATCAGGGCATCCACCAGAGCCGGAGCTTCGATGGTGTAAACAGGATGAGCAGCGTTGAGATTGGGCAGAAGGTCTTTGTAGAAAATGGCACCTCCATCGCCGCCATGAATGAAGCAGAGCAGTGGCTTCTGGCCCACGGGTTGAATACAGACGAGCGGCGAGACTTTATGAGCGCGGCTCATGCTGTTCAGATCAATGACTCTCGCCAGCTTCTCAATGGTGGTGGCTTGGAAGAGCGTGCCCAGCGGCAGGGTGAGCTGGAACTCTTTCTGAATGCGCGTGAAGAGTCGAAGGCCATTCAGCGAGGTGCCGCCGACAGCGAAGAAATCAGAATGCGCGCCGATGTGATTGCGCCCCAAAACCTCTTGCCAAAGTCCCGCTAGTCGCGTTTGCGTCGGCGTCTGTGGCGGGATGAAATCATGCTCGTTCTCTCGTGCTAGAGCCGAGCAGGATTCAGGCTTTGGTAGCGCCTTGCGATCCAGTTTGCCATTGGTCGTGAGTGGCAGCTTATCCAATGGCACGAAGGACGCTGGCACCATGTAATCAGGCAGATGAACTTGCAGATGATGCCGCAGTTCGCTTGAAGATGGGGCGACTCCAGCAGTGACCAAATAGGCGGTGAGTTGCTTATCACCGGCGGCATCCGCATGAGCGATGACGGCCACATCTTTCACGCTGGAGTGCGTGCGCAGAACGCTTTCGATCTCGCCCAATTCAATGCGGAAGCCGCGAATCTTCACCTGCTCATCCGCCCGTCCGAGATACTCCAAATCTCGCCCCGCAAGCATTCTCGCCAAGTCTCCCGTGCGGTAAAGTCGGGCATCGGCATGGCTTGAAAATGGGTCAGGGATAAACCTCGCCGCCGTCAGTTCCGGCCTGTTCAAATAGCCGCGCGCGAGCCCCTCACCACCCACATACATCTCGCCGGGCACGCCGAGTGGCTGCGGCTCCAAATGCTCGTTCAGCACATAAAGTTGCAGATCAGGAATGGGCACGCCGATGACGCTGCCCGCCTTCGTATCGCTCTGCGTCAGGGGGCGATAGGTCACATGCACGGTTGTTTCCGTGATGCCATACATGTTGATGAGCTGCGGCTGCGCATCGCCGTGATGGGCGAACCACGGCTTGAGCGAAGCCATTTCCAGCGCTTCACCACCGAAGATCACGTAGCGCAGCGAGAGCGGAAGGCTCAGCGATTCCTCCACCACCATGAGCTGCCGGAAGGCACTAGGCGTTTGATTCAAAACGGTGACTTTTTCTTGGCTCAGCAGCTCGTAAAATTCAACGGGGCTGCGGCTAATAAGAAAGGGCACGACGACGAGCCGCCCGCCATAAAGCAGCGCGCCCCAAATTTCCCACACGCTGAAGTCAAAGGCCGCGCTGTGGAAAAGCGTCCACACATCCTCACGGCCAAAGCCATACCACGCCTCCGTGCCTTTCATCAGCCGCGCGACATTCCGATGCGTGACCATGCAGCCCTTTGGCTTGCCCGTGGAGCCGCTGGTGTAGATGACATAGGCCACATGATCCAAGCCCACGCTGGTTGCCGGATTGGCTGTCGGTTGGTCAGCGATGCCTTCGCTCGCATCATCCACACACAGCGTGCGCCCAAGATGCGCGGGTAACTGGGCAAGCAGCTTCGTCTGAGTCAGCAGAATAGATGCGCCTGAGTCTTCAATGATATGGGCCAGCCGCTCGGCAGGATAGCTTAAATCCAGCGGCACGTAGGCGGCTCCTGCCTTTAAAATGCCCAGCAAGCTGACGATGAGCAGGGCATCACGATCCATGCACAAGGCCACCAAGCTCTCCGGTTTCACCCCTTCAGCGATGAGGCGATGGGCGATCTGATTCGCTTGGGAATTGAGCTGCGCATACGTCAGCATCACGCCTCCACACGTCAGCGCTGGTGCCTCGGGCGACTTCGCTGCTGTCTCTTCAAACCCATGATGAAGGCACTGAAGATTGGGAAAAGTGGCGGTGTCCGCATTGAAGCCAGTCAGCATTTCTGAGCGCTCGGTTGCAGTTAGAAGACGGAGTTTGCGCACGGGCGTTTCCGGTTGTTCCAGTAGATGATCCAGCAGCGTGAGGTAGTGGCCGAGCCAACGCTGGATGGTCCCTTCATCATAGATCTCACGGCGATAAGAGCAGTTCAGCGTGAAGTCATCCGCGCCCTGATAGGCGTAGAGCGTGAGTTCAAAGGCCGCGCGGCGCTTGTAACCCATCACGGGAGCGATTTCTAGATCACCATTCGTCACATGAGACGGCAGCGGCTCAAGGCTGAAGACAGTCGTTGCAAAGGTTCGCCGATCCTGCCCGGAGAGGCTCGGTAGATGTTCGAGCAACTCACCAAGCGTGAAGTTTTGATGCTCAGTTGCATCCATCATTTCCCGTCGCACGCGGTCGAGAAGGTCAAGACCGGAGTCTGTATCCGCAAACGAACAACGCAGCGGAAGGAACTGCACGCAGTGACCGCAGAGGTCTTGGGCATCCACTGCTGCCTGGCCCGCAAGCGGCACGCCGACGATGAAATCCGATGCTCCTGAAAGCCGATGCATCAACAACTGCCAGACGCTGA
The DNA here is from genome assembly GCA_025361865.1 of Phragmitibacter sp. Taxonomy (GTDB): domain Bacteria; phylum Verrucomicrobiota; class Verrucomicrobiia; order Verrucomicrobiales; family Verrucomicrobiaceae; genus JANYJH01. The sequence continues at coordinate 10,041 of JANYJH010000086.1, read as the reverse complement.
GCATGACCTGATAGGCCGTGAGTCGGCGCTCTTTGCAGAAGCGCTTCAGCCGCTCCGTAAGCTCTGGCGAAACCCGTATCTGAGCCGCGCTGGTGACGTAGCTGGCCACAGCAGGTCTTGGTTTATCGGCTGGCAGAACCAAGGTTTCAGGCATCGTGGCGTAGCGGCTCAACCAGTAAGCTTTGTCCGTGGAGAACTCGCCAGCAGCTCGCTGACGAACGAACTCGCGGGCATACGAAGCCATCTGTGCAGCATCGGGCAAGGCTTCCACGCGCCGCCCGCTGGCTTTGTGATAAGCCCACGGGAACTCATTGGCGATGACGCCAAAGGACCAGCCATCCGCCACGATGTGATGCGCGACGATGATGAGCTGATGACGATCTGGACCCGTCTTTACCAGCGTAGCCCGCATGAGCGGAGCCTGATGCAACGGCAGCTTTTGCGTGAAGGCTTCCTCAATCAACGCCTCGATCTGAGCATGATGCTGCGGCTCGGGCGTCGTGCTCAAGTCCGCGAGAGTGAGCGGGATTTGCACGGCATCGGAGAAGCGCATAGCCTCGCCGTCCTCGGTCACATAAGCTCTGAGCGAGTCATGGCGCTGCGCGAGGAGATTGAGCGCCTCACGCACTTGCTCCGCAACCAGCGGGCCTTTGATCTTGAGCGACAAGTTTTCATGGCATCCCAGCGCGGCTTCTTCATCAAGATGCGAAGCCAGAAACAGCTCTTGTTGCGCAGGCGTGAGCGGAGCGTCCTCAGTGGCAACAATCGCTGCGTGGCCCGCGCCATCAGCCTTCAGAGGAAAGAAGCCGCCTTCCTGCAAGGCCAGCAGCGACTCGCTGAAGGCCTTCAGCACCTTGGCGATGTCCTCATCCGTGTGAGCGATGGAAAGGAACCAAGGGCGCGCGCTCCAGACGTAGATCCCCTTCAAGCGCATGAGCTGGAAGAACGGCTCAGTGTATTTGATGGCGGGCGAGAAAGTCGGGTAGAAATACGAGCTGAAGCTATGCAGACGCATGGGCACGCCGAGCCGCTCAGCCTCGGCGTTCATGGCTTGCACGAGCGATGCAGTTTTTGCATTGAGGCTTTCTTGCAACGCTGGCCCCTGCTGCTTGAGGAAAGTCAGCACGGCCTTGGCAGCAGCAAGCGCCAACGGATGCCGCACGAATGTGCCAGCAAAAAACGTGACTCCAACCTCCGGCCCTGAGTCATCGCCATAGCTCCACATGCCGCCATCGAGCGCGTCCATGAACTGACGGCGACCGGCCACGATGCCAATGGGCAGGCCACCGCCAACGACTTTGCCATACGTAGCTATGTCTGCGGTGATGCCGAAATAGCCTTGGGCTCCTTGATAGTGACTGCGGAAGCCGGTGACGACTTCATCAAAAATCAAAGCCGTGCCGGACTCTGTGGTGATCTCGCGCAGAGCCTTCAGAAACGCTTCAGGTTGCAGCCCCGGATCGCGGCTGCGCACAGGCTCTACGAGCACCGCTGCCAGATCATGGGCATGAGCGCGGATGATCTCCAGCGACTCGGGGTTGTTGTAATCCAGCACTAAAATGTTGTCCCCCACGCTCTCAGGAATGCCCGGCGCGATGGGCGCGGTTTTCAACACACCATCCACAATAAGCGGACGGATGAGCACCTCGTCAAAGGTGCCGTGGTAGTCGCCAGCGAAGGTCACCACTTTGTCCCGGCCCGTGACCGTGCGAGCCATGCGGATAGCGGCCATCACGGCCTCGGAACCCGTATTGCAGAACGCCACGCGCTCCATTCCCGTGAACTCCAGCAGCATCTCCGCGACCTCACCCGCGAGCGGACTGGTGGGCCCGATTTCAAAGCCTTCATCAAGCTGACGATGCACCGCTTCGAGAACGAAGTCTGGCGAGTGACCGAGGAACAACGGCCCAAAACCGAGCGTGATGTCCACGAACTCATTGCCATCAATGTCCCACACTTTCGAGCCTTTGGACCTGTTGGTGACGATGGGATAGACCGCCTCTTTCCAGAGGTGATTGAAGCCGGAAACGGCACGCGGATCAGCGAGGTGAGCGCGGTGCTTTTGGGTGAAGGCTTTGGAGCTGGGAGTCTTGGCGTTGTAGTCCGCCATCAGTTTGTCCAAGAAGGCTTTTTGCTGCGCTGTCAGCGAGCCATCCTTCGCGGTCTGAAGCGGGCGGAATGGACCAAAAGCGATGTTCTTGTGCGAGCCCGCAGCCTGCTTCTCCACGCGCACCTGCCAGCCCTGACGTGGGGCTTCGCTGCCTTGTTGTAAGGAGGAACGCAACTTGGCGATCTCGCGTTCGATATTGGCCAGCGACTCGGAAACACCTGTCGGCGTGGAGGATAGAGCGGCCTCTGTTTTGGCCAATGCTGGAGCCGCGATCAAGGCGTAGGCTTCCGGCGGCAACTGCTCATCCAGATAGGTTCCCAGCGCATCCAGGCAGCTCAATTCCTCAGCCATCTGACGGAAGGTGATCTTTGGCCCAAAGTGCTTCTTCAGGAAGAGGCTGGCTTGAGTGAGGAAGAGCGAATCAAAGCCAAGGTCAAGAAACGCGGCCTTATCAGAGACGGTGGTCAAGTCCATGCCGCTGATCTTTTGCAACTGCTTCCGCAACTCCGCGACGAGCCGTTCTTTTCGTGAACTGGTAGCGGCTGCCTCCACTGGCAGAGCTTCTGTTTTCGGCTGCGACTGCTGTTGCGGCTGCGGCTTGGGAACAGCGCCTGGCAAAACAAAATCTGGGTAGTAGCGCTGGCGTTGGAAGGGGTAGAGAGGCAGTGAAACCTTTCGACGTGGAGCCCCATGAATCGCTGCCCAATCCACGCTGGTGCCCGCGAGCCAAAGCCGGCCCAGCGCCTGATGGAGCACATGCACTTCTCCACGGCCTTCTTCCTTTGCAGGTGGCAGGCAGGAGAGCACACCAGCGGCGCTCGCCGTGGCGGGATGTTGTTTGCACAAGGGCGCGAGGGCTTGCCCAGGACCGACCTCTAGGATCACGCATGGACTTGCTTCGCAGATCGTTTTCACGCCATCGGCAAACCGCACGGTCTCGCGGATATGCCGCACATAGTAATCGGTTGAGGTGGCTTCAGCATCCGTGATGAAGCGTCCGCTGAGATTGGAAACATACGGGATCAGTGGGGCATCCAGCTTCACCTCCGCGAGCACCGCGCGGAACTTCTCCAGCGCAGGCTCCATCATCGCGCTGTGAAAGGCGTGGGAGGTCTTCAGCCGCTGGCCTGTGATTTGGCGGGCATTCAGCGTTTCTTCAAAAGCGGCGATGGCGCTCTCCGGCCCGGAGACGACCGTCATCGAAACGCCATTCAGAGCGGCGATGTCTAGCCCTTCTGGCAGCAGCGCGCGCACTTCCGCTTCATTCAATCGCAAGGCCAACATGGTGCCTGGCGCGCATTCACTCATCAAGCGACCACGCGCGGCGACCAGTCGAAGAGCGCTCTCAAGGCTCATCACACCGGCTAGATGAGCGGCGACATATTCGCCGATGCTGTGGCCGATCATCCGCTCCGGTTGAATACCCCACGACATGAGCAGCTTGGCCAAAGCATACTCTGTGACGAACAGTGCGGGCTGTGTGAACTGAGTCTGCGCCAGCTCATGTGCGGCGTTTTCAGAGCTGATGAGCGCGAGGATATCCAAGCCGAGCAAGGGTTGAAGAATAGCGCGACAGGCATCCACGGCTTCAGCGAAAATAGGTTCCTGCTCATAAAGACGGCGACCCATCTGCGCGTGCTGGCTCCCCTGCCCTGGGAACACAAAAGCCACGGGAACCGAAGAGCGATCCGTGCGTTGGCCGAACACTTCTTTTGCATCCAAGGCGCGCAGCTTCTTTGCTGCATCAGCGGCGTCAGCAGCGACGACGATGCGTCGATGCGCGAAGCTGGAGCGCCCTGTTTGCAAGGTCCAGGCGATGTCAGCCAAGTTTGCTCCGGGATGAATTTCAAGATGCGCCGCGAGTGATCGCGTGAGTTCCTCCAAAGCCGCTTCAGACTTGGCGGAGAGCAACAACACCTGCTCAGCTAATTGATCCGGCGCAGCCTTGGTCGCAGCGGGGGCTTCTTCCAACACGCAATGGGCATTGGTGCCGCCAAGGCCGAATGAGCTGACGCCTGCACGCAGGGGGAAGCCTTGCGTTAGCCAAGGCCGGGCTTCGGTGTTCACGAAGAACGGCGTCTTGGCCATGCCCACCGCTGGGTTGGGACGCTCGTAATTGATGCTCGGCGCGATGATTCGGTGATGCATCATCAGCGCGGTCTTGATGACGCCAACCACGCCGCCTGCGGTATCAAGGTGGCCGAGATTCGTCTTCACTGAACCGATGGGGCATGTTTGCGTCTGCACTGCGCCGCCTTGGCGAAAGGCTTGGGTGAGCCCGGCGATCTCGATGGGGTCTCCCAGGGGCGTGCCGGTGCCGTGCGCTTCGATGTAGCTGATGGTCTCTGGCTTCACATGGGCATGGGCGAGGGCAAGGCTGATGACCTCGGCATGACCCTGCACGCTGGGGGCTGTGAAGCTCATCTTGGCCGCGCCGTCATTGTTCAAAGCCGCGCCCTTGATCACGGCGTAGATGCGATCTCCATCACGCACGGCATCCTCCAACCGACGCAGGACAACGATGCCCAGCCCACTGCTGAAGATGGTGCCTTGGGCACGCTCATCGAACGCCCACACATGGCCGTCGGCGGAGTAGAGGCTGCCTTCTTGATAGAGATGACCGCGCGTCTGAGGGAACTTCACACTGACTCCGCCCGCGAGCGCGGCATCGCATTGATGGTTCTGTAAAGAAGCCACGGCCTGGCAAATGGCCACCAGCGAGGTGGAGCACGCGGTGTAGATGTTCAGCGCTGGCCCGCGCAGATTCAGCTTATGAGCGATGCGTGTGGCGAGGTAGTCTTTCTCATTGCCGATCATCACACCTTCCGGCCCTACTTGCGCACGCAGCTCTTCGTTAAACTCGACCTGGTGCGCATAGAAACTGTTGTTCCCCATTCCGGCAAAAACGCCGATGGCTCCTGCGAAGGTGGCGGGGTCTAGCCCGGCGTCTTCCAGTGCGTGCCAGGCTGATTCAAGGAAGAGACGCTGCTGCGGATCGGTCGCTTCGGACTCCTTCGATTTCATCCCGAAGAACCCTGCATCAAACCATTCAGGTCGGTTCAAGATGCCTCTGCGCGGCACGTAATCGGGGTCGTTCTTCGGCTCTTCAGCCGCGAGTTCATCGGGTGCGAAAGTGCTGATCGTCTCGCGCTTTTCGATCAGAATTTTCCAAAACTCATCCAGCGTCTCCGCGCCCGGAACTCTAGCCGTCATCCCCACGATGGCTATGCCATCAAGGGCTACTTCGGCGCTACGATGAGATGGAGGTGCGGTGGATGAGCTGGCGATAGCCGCCGTTTGCAATGACTCAATCCGCCGTGCCAAAGCCTCGATGGTCGGGTATTGAAACGCCTCCGTGATGGGCAGCTCAATGCCTATCCGCCTGACCAAAGCGGTGTGCATTTTTACCAGCAGCAGACTCTGCCCACCGAGGTCAAAGAAGCTCTCCTGCGTGCCGATGGGATACAGTTGCAGTGCGTCTTCCCAGAGTTGCACGAGTGCCTTTTCCAAATCTGTGCGTGCGGCTGTGTAGCTGATTCCATCAAGGCTGCGCTCTCTCGGCGGAGCAGGCAGTGCTTTCACATCCAGCTTGCCATTGACCGTGAGCGGGAAGGTTTCCAGCGTGACGAAGGCGGCTGGGATCATGTATTCCGGCAGCTTTTGCCGCAAGTGATCGCGCAGGCCTGCTGCGGCCTCTCTCGTGATAAGATACGCCACGAGCCGCTGAAGGCCGGGCTGATCTTCGCGGAGCAAGACCTTGGCATCTCGCACCGAAGGATGCGTCATGAGCACGGACTCGATTTCGCCAAGCTCCACACGGAAGCCGCGCAGTTGCACCTGCTGATCCATGCGCCCCAAGTATTCGATGTCGCCATTTTCCAACCGACGCCCGAGATCGCCCGTCCGATAAAGGCGTGCAGCGTTTGCAGGATCGGTGATGAAGCGTTGGGCCGTGAGTTCAGGCCGCTTGAGATAACCGCGCGCCAATCCCGCACCGCCAACGAACAGCTCGCCCGTTTCGCCTTCGCCGCATGGTTGCAGCGCTTCATCGAGGATGTGGAGTTGGAGATCGGGGATGGGCACGCCGATGACTGAGCCTTTGCTGAGATCGTCTTTCGTGAGCGGGCGATAGGTCACATGCACGGTCGTTTCCGTGATGCCATACATGTTGACGAGTTGCGGTTGGGCATCGCCATGACGATCAAACCAAGGCTTCAGCGACTGCATTTCCAAGGCTTCGCCACCGAATATGACGAGCCGTAGGGACAGCGAGAGTGCGGTGGGCGCAGCTTCTTCAGCGGCGGAGAGTTGCCGGAAAGCCGAAGGCGTCTGGTTCAACACCGTGACTTTTTCCCGCGCCAGCAATTGATAAAAATCATGCGGCGAACGCGAGACAGCAAAGGGCACGACGACCACGCGACCACCGTAAAGCAAGGCACCCCAGATCTCCCACACGGAGAAATCGAAGGCGTAGGAATGGAAGAGCATCCAGACATCGCGCTCATCGAAATGGAACCAGCGTTGTGTTGAATCGAAGAGCCGCGTCACGTTGTGATGCGTGATCTCGACGCCTTTCGGCTGGCCTGTGGAGCCCGAGGTGTAGATGACGTAGGCGAGGTGATCCGAGTGGCTGGCGGGCTCAGGATTGGTGGTGGGGCCTGACCAAACAGGCAAAGAAGAATCATCCAGGCACAACACCTGCGCCGCGTGCTGCGGGAGGTTTGCAAGCAGGTCAGTCTGCGTCAACAAGAACGGTGCCTGCGCGTCTGCGAGCATGAAGGCGAGACGGTCTGCGGGATAGGCGAGATCAATGGGAAGGTAAGCCGCGCCTGCCTTTAGGATGCCAAGAAGAGCGACGAGGAGATCGAAGGAGCGCTCCGTGCAAACGCCGATGAGCATGTCCGGTTTCACGCCCTGAGAACGGAGAAAATGGGCGAGTTGATTGGCCCGCGCATTGAGTTCCTGATAGGTGCGCGAACTTCCATCACAGGAAGCGGCGATGGCCTCTGGGCGCAACGTAGCCTGATGCTCAAAGCGCTGCTGAATCGTATCGTTAGCTGTCCGCTCAGTTGAGCTTTCCAGCCTTCGGCGCGAATCAGAATCGGTCTTGAACTGGCTGGAAACGGAGGACATGAAAGGTCGTAGATCGGGGAAACGCCGAAAGTAACGGAAATATAAGATGTTATTGTAAATATAACAAATATAATCTATCAAAGTGAATTAGTTTGGAGAACGAGCCCATGATCGCAACTGAGCACCCTGATTTACGCCGATCCCTTACCGTTGGCGAGGGGCCATCGGCAGTTCATTACCAACTTCTCAGCTTGGCCACATCAGAGCATCTGATCGCGCCATTCACCCTTTGGCTTTCGGTGGGTGAACGCATGAGAGCCGCGCGGTTCCACCAGCCAGCGGATCGCGAACGCTTCATCTTGGGCCGTGGCTTCGTTCGCGCCCGGTGCGCCGAGCATTTCCAGATGGAGCCCGCCGCCGTGGTATTGGAAGAAACAGCGATGGGCAAACCGCATGTCTCCGGCGGCGGTTTTGAGTTCAATGTCTCGCACTCCGGCGATTGCGTGCTGGTGGCCTGGAGCGCTGCATGGCCCGTGGGAGTGGATGTGCAGGAGGTAGATGGGCGTGTGGCTGATTCGTTCACAGACATCGCTGAGGTGTCGTTTTCCTTGGCCGAGCGCGCTGTTTTGACGGCAGCTTCAGAGCGGGACAAAGCCCAGACTTTCTACCGAATCTGGGTTCGTAAAGAAGCCATCATCAAAGCGGAGGGCGTGGGTCTTGGCGCGCCGTTGCAGGACTTCTCAGTGGTGAGCCTAGAATCAGGTCAAGTAGTGTGGGCAGGTGAAGTGGCTTATCCCAACTCAGATCGAATTTGGAAGCTGGTCGATGTGGAGTTAGCAGCAGATTACCTCGCAGCTTTGGCAGTAAAGAATTTTAAGCCATTTAAATCTTGAATGGCGCTTCGTTAGATTGATGCAAACATACAAGATGACTGAAGTTGCCCAACTCAGGGAGGCCGTTTCTCACCTTTCTCCACCAGATCGAGCTGATCTCGCGGACTTCATCCTTAACAGCCTTGATGAAACTCACTACGAGATTGATGACGAAGAGGTCATGAAGAGATGTGAGGAATTGAACTCGGGGGAGGTTCGTGGACTTACCCTGAATGAGTTCAGAAACGCCTGTGGCCGATAGACGTTCCTGTAATGGAGCTAATTTTCCATCCAAGGGCCGCCAAAGACGCCCGAGAGATCGCAGCCAAGTATGCCAGAGTCTCCGAAGGACTGGTCAAAAGATTCTGGGACGAGTTGGATACAGCCGTTGATTTAATCGCCGCTTTCCCAGAGCGTCATCATTTTGATCCGTCTGGCAAACGTCGCTCGAATCTCAAGAAATTCCCCTATCATCTGTTGTTCGAGGAAAGATTGGACTGCACCCGAATCATTGTCATCAGACACCATCATCGTAATCCATCTTACGGACTGCGCAGAAGGTAATTTTAATCGCCAAACTTAGTGCGTATCAGGTTTAGCGTTTAACCCGCCACCGTGGCATCGTGAATCTCGCCGAGCAGCGTCGGTAGATCATAGCGGTATTTCCATTCGGGATAATGGGATTGGAAACGGGCCACATCGCTGATCCACCAGATGTGATCACCGATGCGGTTGTCCTCTTTATAGGTCCATTCCAGCTTCTTCCCACTGATCTTTTCGCACAAGGCGATGGCCTCGATCATGGAGCAGTTCGAGTGACGTGAGCCACCGATGTTATAGACTTCGCCGCCGCGCGGATTTTGGATGAACTGCCAGAAGGCTTCCACAAGGTCATGGCTGTGGATGTTGTCGCGCACCTGCTTGCCTTTATAACCGAAGACCGAGTAGGGCTTACCAGTCACCGTGCATTTCATGAGGTAGGCGAGGAAGCCATGAAGCTCCGCTCCGGCATGGGCGGGGCCGGTGAGGCAACCGCCACGGAAGACGCCGGTCTTCATGCCGAAGTAGCGTCCGTATTCCTGCACCATGACATCGGCGGCGACTTTGCTGGCCCCGAAGATGGAGTGCTTGCAAGAATCAATGCTCATACTCTCATCAATGCCACGAGCGAAATAAGCGTGCGTATCGGCGATCTCCCAGCGGGTATCGGTCTCGATGAGCGGCAGTGAATTCGGCGTATCGCCATAAACTTTATTCGTGCTCGTGAAGATGAAGACGGCCTCGGGAGCGTGCAATCGCGTGGCTTCCAGCATGTGCATGGTGCCCAGCGCATTCACGCCAAAGTCCGTCAGCGGCTCGCGCGCCGCCCAATCGTGGGAAGGTTGCGCAGCGGTGTGGACGACGACCTTGATGTCCGTGCCGTATTGCTTGAAGACGTTCATCACGCCATCCACATCACGAATGTCCACGGCATGATGATGATAGCCCGTGAGCTGGTCTTCCAACTGGTGGCGCGTCTTGCTGGTGGAGGCTTCTTGGCCGAAGAAGTAGCTGCGCATGTCATTGTCCACACCGATGATGCCATAGCCTTCACGGGCCAGACGTTTGCAGGTTTCAGATCCGATGAGTCCGGCGGAGCCAGTGACGAGAGCGAGTTTCATAGAGGAGGCGTGTGAGCGTGAATAAAAATAAAAGGGTGTTTCGTGAAGGACGCAATCAAACTACGCGGAACTTTTCGGCAGCAGACCATAGTGAGCGAACAACTCCAGATGACGCTCAAGGTATTGCGTGATGGAGAAGCGCTGCATGGAAGGCGCTGCGTGAGATCGAAGCCGCGCAACGAGCTCTGGATCATCATGCAACTGACCCATCAAGGCGGTGAGATGCGCTTCGTCATTCGGGCTAAAGGTGAAGCCGTTCAGGTTATTCTGAACCAACTCATGCGCGCCGCAGCGATGAGAAACGAGCACGGGCGTTCCCGCACTG
>JANYJH010000084.1 GCA_025361865.1 Phragmitibacter sp. | reverse complement strand
CGCTGATCACGCCTTTGAACCGCACGGTGGCGTAACCGTCTTCACTAGAAGGTGGCCATTTAAAATACTTCCCACGCTCTTACGAGCGCAGCTACCGTGCGTTTATCAAGCGAGGCGACACGCATATCCACATTTTCGTTGCTTGAGTGCAGCCTTGGATGGCATTAAGCAAACGATCCCATGACTCAATTCCGCCCTTGTATAGATCTCCACGATGGTCAGGTGAAACAGATCGTCGGTTCTACTTTGAGTGAGAAGCCGGATGTGCTGAAGACGAACTTCATCAGCACGCGACCTTCCTCGTATTACGCGGAACTCTATCAACGCGATGGCCTGAAGGGCGGTCATGTGATCATGCTGGGACGTGGGAATGAGCAGGCGGCAAAGGAAGCTCTTCAGGCTTATCCCGGTGGGTTCCAGATCGGCGGTGGGATCAAGCCGGAGAATGCGGTGCCCTATTTGGAAGCAGGAGCATCCCATGTGATCGTCACCAGTTATGTGTTCGATGAAGAAGGCGTGTTCAGCGAGCCCAAGCTGGCCGCGATGGTGAAGGCGGTGGGCCGTGAGCGATTGGTCTTGGACTTGAGTTGTCGGGCCACGGAAGACGGCTGGGTGGTGGCGATGAATCGCTGGCAGACCTTGACGAATCTCGCCGTGAATGATGCCACCTTCAGCTATCTGAGCCCGTTCTGTGATGAGTTCCTCATTCATGCGGTGGATGTGGAAGGCAAGTGCGAGGGGATAGATGAAGCGCTGGTAGAGCGGCTCGCGGAGTGGTCAGGACTTCCGGTCACTTATGCGGGCGGTGCGCGGAACATGGCGGATCTCCAGCGCGTGCAGGAGCTAAGCCAAGGCCGCGTGGATGTGACCATCGGGAGTGCTTTGGACATCTTCGGCGGGACGAGTGCGAAGTATGGGGACTGCGTAGCCTTCAATCAAAAGGCATCAAAGCGCTGAGGCATCAAGGCATCGAGTCGGTCTCAGTTTCAGTTGCATACTCCATGCCTTGATGCCTGTTGCCACAATGCCTTCCGCTCGACCTATCACGCTTCTTTCCGCACTGCTGGTTCTTGGTCTGGTGGTCGGGCTTTGGCTCTCGCAAGGGCCACCCAGTGAAACTCTAGTGCCCAGCGCGAAGGAGTCCGCTGAGGCCGTGATTCTGAGCACGAAGAGTTCGGTGGAGTCACTGTCGAAGCAGCTCACAAACATGCAAAGCATGGTGGATTACATGCAGGGCCAAGTGAAGGCGCTGACGGATGAGAATGCGGCGCTTAAGACGAAGCTGGCTGAGAAGATGAAAGCGGAGGGCAGCGCAGCTATGGCCGCTGGACCGCGTAAGGATGACGAAGCGCCTGATTTCCGAGGCATCGCCTTGGAGTTGATTCAAACGAGGCAGTTGCAGATGCTTCCGGCGGACACGGTGATGGTTGATCGCAAGGAAGTGGAGAAGCGGATCGCCGCGTGGTTGGCCACGCAGTTTCCAGCGGACTATGGCAAAGGGCAGGGCCGCGCTCTGGCCGCGCTGGGGGCCATCCCAGAGCCTGTGGACACCATCGCGCTGAAGGCTGCGTTCCTCTCTTATCAGCTCGGTGGTTGGTTTGCGGTGCCTGATGAGAAGCTCTATCTCGCTGAGCAGTCAGGTGAGGGAACGCTGAAGGAGAACGCGCTGGCGCTGGCTTACAGCAGTGTGTTTCGGGAGTTCGGCGGCGGCTTGTTCCTGCCCATGCCCAAGCCTCAACCGACAACCGATGCACGGCTGGCTCGGGAGTGCTTGCTCGGTGGGGATGCCTCGCTGACTCGGCTGCTGCACTCGTTGGACAATCCGCAGAAGGGCGGCGGTGGTGGCGTGGGAGAAGACCCGGATGATCCCTCACGCGCGGTGCCGATCCCGAATTTCCTTCGCGAGCTGGAGTTGCTGCCGTTCAATATGGGCCGTGAGTTCGCGCAGACCTTGCACAGCGCAGGTCAGTTCGATCAGGTGAATGGAGCCTATGAGCGCCCGCCGGTGGCTGGTTTGGAGATCATTGATCCGGGATTGTATCTCGATGAGAAGCCGCTGGAAATACCGCCCATTGAGTTCACCGATGTGAAGGTGGAAGGCCATAAGCCCATCTGGGATGACACGCTCGGCGCGCTGGCTTTGGTCCTGTATCTGAAGCAGCATGTGGCTGAACCCATCGCTGCGCAGACCGCGCCAGGCTGGGCGAATGACCGTCTTCTGGTCTATGCCGCAGCGGGCAAACCGCGAGATCATGTGGCCTGGCAGACGCTCTGGAAAGATAGCGATGCCGCAGATGCCTTCTTCGCAGCCATGCGGCAAGGCTTGATCAATCGGTATAAAGAAGCCGCTACCACTGAGGCACCGAAGGGCGTGTTCCGTTTGAATGGTCCTGAGCGCTTCGTCTCGCTGCAACGCACGAACGACGGCAAAGGCGTGCTGTATGTAGATGCCGCAGAAGCCGCCTTCGCAGAGGCTTTGCAGAAGACCTTAGACCTTAGACCTTAGACTTCATCCCGTGCCCTCTAAACAAGTCATCTATGCAGGCCACGTTCAAGGCGTCGGCTTTCGTTACGCAGTGAAGCGCATCGCCTCCGGTTATGAAGTGCTCGGTTGGGTGAAGAACCTCGATGATGGCCGTGTGGAATTGCAGGCTACCTCTGATGATGAAGAGGAGCTGGAGGCATTCTTGCAAGCCATTCACGACAGCTCACTCCGGGGAAATATCAAGGAGCACGAAACGCGCATCATTCCACCGCTGACCGGAATCAGGGGTTTCAGTATCGTGCGATAGGCAAGCGCGTGAACCTTTCTGCTATTCATCCCAAGCTGATTTTGCTATCCCTAGTGATGTGCATTAATCTCATCCTCCCATGAGCGAAGCCGCTGCTACTACGCCCCTCCAACCCGCCGTGACCGTTGAGAATTTCTCAAAGGTTTTCAAAGGCACGCTCAGTCGGAAGCCCGTGCTGGCCGTGCGGGAACTGAGCTTCAATGTGCAAGCGGGTGAGGTCTATGGACTCATCGGCCCGAACGGCTGCGGCAAGTCCACGACCATGAAAGCGATGCTGGGCCTGCTCAAACCGACCCTCGGCAAGGCTACGATCTTTGGTCGCGATAGTGAATCTGTCGCCAGTCGTCAGGACGTGGGCTTCCTGCCGGAGAACCCTTATTTCTACAAGCATCTGACGGGACGGGAGACGCTGCATTTCTATGGCAAACTCTGCGGACTGCGCGGCAGTGAGTTGAAGGACCGCATGGCTACGATGCTCGATCTTGTCGGCCTCAAGAACGCTGCGGATCGTCGCGTTGGTGGCTATTCCAAAGGGATGCTGCAACGCATCGGACTCGCGCAGGCCATGATTCAAGATCCTCGCTTGCTCATCCTGGATGAACCCACAGCGGGCGTTGATCCGGCGGGCTCGCGGCGTATTCGCGATCTCATCATCGAACTCAAGGAACGAGGCATCACCATCGTCGTGACCTCGCATTTGCTGGAGCAGATGCAGGAAGTTTGCGACCGCGTCGGCATCATGTCGCAAGGCCGCATGGTCCGTGAGGGGCGGCTTGAAGACCTCATCTCCGTGGAGAACCAGACGGAGATCATCCTCGAAAACGCGAGCGCTGAGACGCTCTCGAAGATCAGAGAACTCGTCGGACAAGACGCCGCCGCCAAGCTAGTGAGCCTCGGCAAACCACGCACCACCTTGGAGCGACTGTTCCTCGAATCCACCATCCAAACCGGCGAAGGCGAATAACCATGAGCGCTGTCCCCCTGACCATTCACCCATACTCCTCCTTCTCACTGAGCCGCGTCTGGACGCTGGCTACCAACACCGTCACGCAGCTTCTCCGCATGAGGATTCTGTGGTTCCTTCTCGTGTTCAGCCTCATCGCCGTGGGCGCTGGATTTGCCTTTCCTGCGATGAGTCCTGAGCAGCAGTTGAAGCTGCTCAAAGACGTGGCCTTCGGTGCCTTGCAGATATTCTCCATCGTCGTCGCCATCGCGGCCACGGCGCTGCTTCTGCCGCGTGATTTGGAAGATCGCACGCTCTACACGATTTTGAGCAAGCCCGTGCCGCGCTACGAATATCTCTTTGGAAAACTGCTCGGCGTTTTGCTGCTGATCGGTGGTGGCTTGCTGGTGATGGACGTGATCTTCAGCGGCGTCGTGTGGCTGAAGCAATCATTCATCATTGCAGATCAAATCGCCGCGCTGGAGCATGAGCAGCAGGCCTCGCCAGAGAACGTGGCCGCCGTGAAAGCCATCATCTCGAAGTATGGTCTCACCATCAGTCTGCACGCGGGTGTGTGGGCCGTGTTTTTGAAAGCCGCTGTCATCTCCGCTTTGGCGCTACTTATCTCCTGCTTTGCCAGCTCCACCTTGTTCACCATCGTCATCACTTTCGGTTTTACCATCGCAGGTCATGGTCAGCAGTTGGCGCGCGATTGGTTTCTGCATAAGCACTTGACCGCTGGCTGGGAGAAGGGGCTCTCCGCGATTATCGCCGTCGTCTGTCCTGACTTGGGCGCGTTTGATCTCGTGGAGCCAGCCATTCGGGGGGATGTCATCAGCAGTGCCGCCCTACTCAGCGTGACGGGATTGGCCGCGCTTTACATCGTCGGCTACACCACCGTGGCTTATCTTTTCTTTGTGGAGAAGGAACTCTAGGACGCCTAGCCATGTCACGTAAATTCCTCGGACTGCTCGTCTTCGTTGTGTTCGGCTTCGCTAAGTTGCCCGTGGAAGATCGCGTGCTCAGTTCCTTGCGTGAGCAGAAGCTCATCGAGGCTCCCTTGAACCTAGATCTACGCGAGAACCTTGGCCAAATGGGCTTTGCCGCGTCATTGGGTGGTTTGCGTTCTCTGGTCGCGAGCATCACTTATCTACAGGCCTACGTCGCTTTTGAAGACGTGGATTGGGGACGAGTGGACAGCCTCATGACGCTCACCACACGCCTGCAACCGCACGAGCCGGAATACTGGAGTGATGCCTCCTGGCACATGGCTTACAACGCGGCGTCCAACTACATGAACAATCAGGAGTTGCGCTTCGCCATCAGGAATAAGCTCTTCCGTGACTACATTCAGCGTGGCATTGACATCCTAGATGAAGGACTTCGCTACTTGCCGAACAATCCTCAGTTGCTCACGCGGCTTGGTGATATTTATCGGGATCGTCAAGTGGATCATCGCAAAGCCGCTGAGTGCTATTTGGCCGCTGCTGCTCATGGAGCGAAGAGTTACTACGAGCGCATGGGCGCCTATCAGCTCGTGTTGTTGGACGACCGCGCCTCATGGGAGAAAGCCTACGCCATTCTGAAGAAGGAGTATGACGAGCACAAAGCTGTCTATGATCGCAAAGACATGGGCCGCTCCAGTGTGATGCGTGATCTGCCGATCTTGGAGCAACGGTTGAATATCCCCGCAGACCAGCGGATACGGCCCGCCGTGCCGCTGCATTTGATCAAGTAGGCACCGCGATCAGCTTCAGTCCATGCTGGGTGAAGCGCTCGAAATCACCGATGTTCCGCGTGGCTACTGCGACGCCTTGCGACATCGCCGCCGCTGCGATCATGCAATCCGCGTGCGAGCCACGTTTGCGTCCTGTGTAGTGGAAGAGGCGGGAGGCGGTCTCTGCTTGTTGGCAGGTGAAGTCCACGATTCGTTGGCCCAGCACCGCGAAGACGGCGTCCTTCTGCGCCTTGCTATGCGGGCCATTGCAGAACTCCGACCACGCAATCGCTGAGGCCGCGAGCGTCTCGCCTTCATTCAGCCAACGCCGGATCAGCGCGATGTGCGGTGATTCGGCTGTGACGAGATCAATGAGCAGATTGGTATCCAGATGGATCATGGCTGCTCCCACCAGTGGACTTTGGCCTCACGCTCCGCGCGGACTTCCTCACGGAAGGCGGAAGCTTCATTCAGGGTCAGACCGCCACCCTCCTGAAGCCAGTCCAGAGCCTTAAGCGGCTGGGGAAGATTACTCTCCCGATCAGCGGCTTCCTTAGCCTGCCGGACGGCCTGCCGGATCACTTCAGCTTTGGAGACGCTCCACCGCTGGGCAAGCTCAGCCAAGGTCTTCAGAGTGAAGACATCCAAAGCCATGCTGGTGCGTTTAAGACTGTAACTGTAAGCCATGCTGTAATTATTTACCACATGCGGCAAATGTCAAAGTCAACTTCATACTATTCTTCGAGGAACTGGGCTGGAGGCTTGCTTTACTGAATATGAAAATTACATTCACGGCCTGTGAATCTGATCGCTCCTCATCCTGATACTCGAATCGCTTTCCCGCATCATTATGAAGCGAAACCGCTGCTGACTCCTACTGAGGCCAAGTTTCACAAGTGCTTGGAAGCCCTCTCGCAGCAGCGTTGTCAGATCATGTGCAAGCCCCGCCTGGCCGATGTCTTCCAACACGAAGATCGCACGGGCTTCAACAAAGTCAGCCAGAAGCATGTCGATTTCATCATCTATCGTAATGACGACTGGATGCCGATGTTGGGCATTGAATTGGATGATGATAGCCATGAACGGAAGGACCGCAAAGAACGTGATATGTTCGTGAACGGGCTCTTCGCCTCCGTTGGCATACCGCTCATTCGTATCCACGTCAGCGAAGTGGATAAGACCGAAGAGCTAGTCTTCAAACTCAGCCAAGCTTGGCATCATCGCTGGGCAGCGCTTAAAGGATGATTAGGGGTCAATGACGCCGTTCACGCTACCTGAGAAATGACTTACAGGCTGAATTTCTCCCCGCTCCAGTGCGCTCTGCCGAGTGTCTCCAGGCTTTCGAGAATCTCCTGAATCTCCTGCGGCTTGGCGCGGGAGAAGGTCTTCTTCAAGTCCTCTGCGGTCACAGCGTGCCCGGCGGCGTGCAGGGCTTGCTCCGTGGCGCGGATGCGTTCGGCCAGGGGCTTCGGCTAGGGCGTTTTTGATTTCGGATTTCGGATTGGTCTTCTTGCTCGTGGGCAGATTGAAGGTTCCTTGAGCGGAGCCCTTGCCTTGCGGGTGCTGGTAGTCAGGGCGGAGCCAATGGATAATGCCCTGCTTTTCTTCGGCGGCGCGTTGGGCGTTCAGGGCCACGAGGAGCGTGAGGATTTCCGCATCGGTCAGGGTGACGGGCCAGCCGTAAGCGGCGGAGACGGCGGCATCCAGATCATCGTGGAGTTGTTTAAGGAGGGAGACAAGGCCCCGGTCGTGGATGTCGCGTTCTTTGGGGATCATTTCCAAGGAGCGGCGATTGGCAATCGCCGTCGGAACATCATCCGCGTCAGTGGCACTTCCAGAAGCTTCATTCTTCCCGCTAGCGCGGTTGGGGATGGTCAGCGATGGCCAATCGCCGCTCCTTGGGTCATGGGCGCGGAGCTCCTCCAGGACGTTGTAGAGGCCGGTGAGGGTGAGGCCGGGAGCGCGACACTCTGTAGTCGCCGTATCGATTGGCACGTCTTTGCCGTGGTTTTGGTTTGAAGCGACTACGGAGTGTCGCGCTCCCAGGACGCGCTTGCGGTGGGCGTCGATCTCCTCCGCCAATGCCCGGATGCGCTTCTTCTCGGCTTCGCCACACAGGGGGAAGGGGAAGAGGGATCGAAGCAGCGGGATTTGGCATAGACCGGATCGTTGCCAACGCCAAGCCAACTGCCTGCTGCGAGTGAATACACGATATGAATGCGGCTGCTCAGGACGCCGAGGTGAAAGGCGTCGTTCAGCGCGATGACGATTAGCTTATTGTCCGCCAAGACTTGCGCCGGAAGGAACTGAAACATGCGATGCTTCGATGTTTCGATATTTACAACGTAGCGGTCAATGCCCATAAGTGCGGGCCGGATTTCGGAGCGAGGTCTTCCGAAGAGCCACCAATTCTCGCGGATGCTTTTATCTCTGTTTGCATCTCGCTCAGGCTTCATGCGTGAGCATGTGTTGATAAACCGCAGGATATTGATCACGAATTTGTTGTGGACTTAGGCCAAAGAAATCAATCACGAGTGAACCGCGAGGCTTGTCTGTTAGGTCACGCCCGTTGCGATAGGGGCAGATGCGCTTCTCCAATCCACTTATGCTTCCAAGGCCAAGCGCTTTCGCTTCATCGGGCGATACAATAAAGCCGTCTCCAAAGAGCATGACGCCTCTACTGGTAAGGCTCGCATTGGCCTTGAGTTCCTTGGTGCCGATGACATCCGCACCCTCTGTCATGTCCGCAGCGATCTTCCTGCGCTGGGAGTAGAGCGTGACCTTGGCGGAACCGTCCTCATGCGGTTCAGGACTGCCTAGAGTTCGCCTTCCTGCTCGCCAGCAGTGCCGACAGTCATGGCGATGCGCACGGATGATCCGGAATGGCGAAGACGAGGGAGAGCGGGCTTCGCCGCCATCTTTTAAGGATCGGACAAGAGTGTCCGCTGGCTTGTCCAAGGAATAAGCGCTTTTAAAGCTCTTTTAGTCTTGGTTACTAGCAGAAAGTGGGATTTTCTATTTGCCGTTTTATACACTTGTTTTATACTCTCCTTGCCGCCCTCCATTGCGAGCAACAGCGGCTCCCCATGAGCACCGATAAAACTTGGTCGCATACTTCCACCCAGCATCTCTACCG
>JANYJH010000077.1 GCA_025361865.1 Phragmitibacter sp. | reverse complement strand
CGACGCACGGCTGCCATTCGTGATCTTGTTCGCGAGACTGAATTAACGCCTGCGCATCTGATTTATCCTTTGTTCCTTCATGCAGGCTCGGATGATCAAGCCATCGCATCCATGCCCGGTTGTCAGCGCTGGAGCCTTACTGGTTTGGTCAAAGAAGCGGGTGAAGCCCATGCGCTGGGTATCCCGGCGGTGGTTATTTTTCCGGCGATTGCAGCATCCTTGAAAACGCGAACGGCGGAGGAAGCCTGGAATGATGACGGGCTGGTTCCGCAAGCCATCAAGGCGCTCAAGGCCGCGCACCCCACCCTGCTGGTCATCACGGATGTAGCGCTCGATCCCTACAACAGCGATGGCCATGACGGCCTCCTCTCAGACGACGGCATCATCATGAATGACAAGACCGTGGATGCCTTGCGGAAACAGGCGCTCTGTCATGCACGCGCCGGAGCGGACATCGTTTCCCCCAGCGACATGATGGACGGTCGCGTCGCGGCCTTGCGTGATGGGCTGGATGTAAAAGGATTTATCGACGTCTCCATCCTTTCCTACACGGCCAAGTATGCTTCCGCTTTCTATGGCCCCTTCCGTGGAGCGCTCGATTCTGCTCCGAAGTCAGGCGACAAGAAGACTTACCAAATGGACTATGCCAACGCCCGCGAAGCTGAGCGCGAAGCTCTGATTGATGAAGCCGAAGGTGCCGACATGATGATGGTGAAACCCGCCGGAGCTTATCTGGACGTGATTTATCGGCTCCGCCAAATGACCACGCTGCCCATCGCCGCCTATCAGGTCAGCGGTGAGTATTTGATGATCAAAGCCGCCGCCTCATCGGGCTGGTTGGATGAGAAAAAGATCGTGCTGGAAACGCTCACGGCCATCCGCCGTGCGGGTGCGGATATGATCCTGACCTACTTCGCGAAGGATGTGGCGCGTTGGTATGAAAAGTAGAGCGAAAAGGTTGAATCCATCTTGGTATCAGCCTATCACGCCACTTAAACATGACCCGAGCCCAAAAGATCTACGAGATTGCGACTGAATTCATTCGCAGCTCTTCCTTCGGTCACAGTTACTGGCGGGCAACGTCCATCGGTGAACTGCGAGCTTCTCCGCCGATCCCCTTCGTTTTGGCTGGGGATGAATATCCCATCGTCAGCGCATCATTGCCCGGTGGTGACTGGTATGTGTGGACCACGCGAAGGCTGGTCTCTTCCTGTGAAGGCATTCAATATGAAGCGGATGCCGAGACCATCATCCGTGCGGATTTGGGTAACTTAAGATGGCAACCGCAAGACCTTAGTGAGAGCGCCCCCATCTATAAGCGCAAGGCCACTTTTTACAGTGAGCACGGGGTCGTCGCCTGCCTGCAGTATGAGACGGGCTTCGCCGGATTGGCTCTCACTTATTGCTATAAATATTGGCGGATCAAACATCCCATCTTGGACAAATTGATGACGCCGAAGGCCATCGCCCGCTACCGCGAGAATAAGCGGCTAGCGGTTCCTTTGTGAAGTGCGCTGGCAGGCGAACCTTGTGCCTCTTCCTTGCACTTGGCGTGACTTTGCCCTACGTCAGACGGCCCCATGTCTGACTCTTTTGTTCATCTTCATCTTCACACGGAATACTCCATCCTCGATGGCGCGGTGCGCATCCCAGAGCTGATGGCGAAGGCGAAGGGACTGGGCATGACGGCGGTGGCGCTGACAGACCACGGAAACCTTTTTGGAGCCATTGAGTTTTATCAGGAAGCGAAGAAGAAGGGCCTTAAGGCGATCATCGGTTGTGAGATCAATATCGTTCCGGGCTCGATGCTTCAGAAGAAGGAAATCACGGGCAGGAAGAACCACTACCATCTCACGCTGCTCGCGGCCTCGAATGAGGGTTATGCGAATCTGGTGAAGCTGGTGACGGCGGCTCACCTGGACGGCGTTCATCAAAAGCCGTGCGTTGATAAGGATAAGCTGCGGGAGTTCTCAAAGGGGCTCATCTGCTTGAGTGGCGATGGCGAAAGCGAGATCTTCGACCTTGTGCAACAGGATCGGTTGAGTGAGGCCCGCCAAAGCATCACGGAAATGATGGACATCTTCGGAGCGGAAGATTTCTATTTGGAACTGCAAAATCACGGGCAATACACGCAACAGCAGGTGCTGCTCAAGCTGCGCGAATTGACCAAGGAATTCGGCCTGAAAACGGTGGCGACGAATGACGTTCACTTCCTGGAGAAGAAGGACCATGAGGCGCATGACATCCTGATCTGCATCGGCGAAGGCGCGAACGTGCATGATGAAAAGCGGCTGCGTTATTCATCCGAGGTTTACTTCAAAACAGGCGCGCAGATGCGGGAGTTGTTTGAGGGTATGGAGGATGCCTGTGATGTCACCTTGGAGATCGCGGAGAAATGTAATGTGTCCATCAAGCTGGATTCATCGAGCATCGAGAAGTATCCGCAATTCGATGCGCCGGAGGGCTACACCAGGGAGAGCTATTTGAGCGAGCTGTGCCTGAAGGGACTGGCGAATCGCTTCGGTGAAGAGCGGGCGCTGAATGATCCGGTGCTCACGCAGCGCATTCAATACGAGATGGGCATCATCTCGAAGATGAACTTCACGTCCTACTTCCTGATCGTTTGGGACTTCATTAAATGGGCGCGGGACCATGACATCCCGGTCGGGCCGGGTCGTGGCTCGGCAGCGGGCTCGCTGGTGGCGTATTCACTGGGCATCACGGATATTGATCCCATCCGCTTTGGGCTGATCTTCGAGCGATTCCTCAACCCCGAACGTGTGTCACCACCGGATGTGGACATTGACTTCTGTCAGACGCGCCGACAAGAAGTCATCGACTACGTGAAGCATCACTATGGTGAGCGTTCCGTATCGAACATCATCACCTTCGGCACGATGGGCGCTAAGAGCGTGGTGCGGGATGTGGGCCGCGTGATGGGCCTCGGTTACGGGGCTGGAGATCGTCTGGCTAAGATGATTCCGACGGAGCTAAACATCACGCTGATCACTGCCGTTGAGAAGAATCCCGAGCTGAAAGCGGCCATCGAAAACGAGTCCTCCACGGAGCAACTCTGGATCTACGCGACGTTTCTCGAAGGCATCACGCGGAACGTCGGCATCCATGCGGCGGGCGTCGTCATCGGCGATCAGCCTTTGGATAATTTCATCCCCCTGACCCGTGGAGCCGCTGATGAAGTCGTGGCTCAGTTCGCGATGGGGCCGCTCACGGATGTGGGCATGTTGAAGATGGATTTCCTCGGCCTCAAGACTCTCACGGTCATCAAAGAAGCCGTGGACTGGGTTTGGAAACGCGTGCCGGACTTCAGCTTTGAAACCGTTCCGCTTGATGATGTAAAAACTTATGAGCTGCTGAAACGAGGCGAAACCGTCGCGGTCTTCCAGATGGAATCCGGCGGCATGACCAACACCTGCAAGCAGCTCGAACCGGATCGTATTGAGGAAATCATCGCCCTCATCGCTCTCTATCGCCCCGGCCCGATGGACCTCATTCCTGACTTCATCGCGCGTAAGAAAGGCGATCAGAAGATCAAGTATCTGCACCCGTTGCTGAAGGATGTCAGCGAGGAAACCTACGGCATTCTGATCTACCAAGAACAGGTGCAGAAGGCGGCCACCTTGCTCGCAGGCTTCACCCTCGGTGCTTCCGATTTACTGCGGCGCGCGATGGGTAAAAAGGACGAGAAGAAGATGGCTGAGCAGCGGGCGTTGTTCGTCAATGGCTGTGCGGAGACGAATAAGATTCCCGATAAGAAAGCGAATGAGATTTTCGACTTGTTGGAGAAGTTCGCGGGCTACGGCTTCAACAAATCACACTCAGCGGCTTACGGCATCGTCACCTATCGCACCGCCTATCTGAAGGCGAACTACCCGGTCGAGTTCATGGCAGCGGTGTTGTCCTATGAAATCAACAACACGGATAAGATCTCGAACTTCGTGGCGGAATGTCAGCGCATGGGCATCCCCATTTTGCCGCCGGACATCAACCGCAGCGCGCTGAAGTTCTCGCCTGAAATAACGGAGGAATCGGAGACGACCAATGCCATCCGCTACGGGCTCGCGGCCATCAAGAATGTGGGAGAGTCCGCGATGGCGGCGGCCATCGAAGAGCGCACGAAGAACGGCCCGTTCAAAGACGCTGATGACTTCTGCAACCGCATGGACAACCGCGCGATCAATAAGCGCCTCATGGAAGCGCTGATCAAAGTGGGCGCGTTCGACTTCACCAATGAAACGCGCGCCTCGCTGTTCCATCGCCTTGATCCGCTGCTCTCCGCTGCGGCCTCACGCCAGCGCGAGAAGAAGAGCGGGCACATGAGTTTATTTGGCGAGATGGAGATCGAATCTTCCGCGCCGAAACCGATGGAGCGTGAGAACGTGCCGCCGTGGAAGAAGGATGAGATCATGGTCTTCGAGAAAGAATTGCTCGGCTTCTATGTGTCCGGTCATCCGCTCGATAACTACCGCAGTGTGGTGCAAGCGAAGGGCATCACCACCATCGCCGAACTCGAAGAACTGAAGGGCGGCAAGAAGGTCGTCGTGACCTGCGCCGGGATGTTATCGCGAGTGGAAATGAAATACACGAAGAAGGAGAACAAAGCCTTCGCCACGCTCGTGCTCGAAGACTACACCGGCAGCGTAGAAGTCATCGCCTGGAGTGAAAGCTACCTAAAATACCGTGAACTGCTCGCCGATGGAAACGTAGTGAAAATCTCTGCGCGCTGCGACAAGGACGCCCGCACCGAAACGGTGCGCCTGTTGATTCAAGAAGTCCGCGCTCTGAAACCGAAGCAACAAGATCAGGAGCAGGAGCGCGAATTCATCACCCTCTCGCTGGATTGCCAGCGTCACAGCCCGCGAGATGTAGAGGTCATCTCCATGCTCCTCGAACGCAGCCCCGGCCTCATGCCAGTAAGGATCAACATCCTCACGAAGACCGGCGATTGGGTGCGGCTAGAGACAGATGCAGAGTTCAACGTGACTGCGGATGTGGCCTTGCTCAAAGACTTGAAGCCTTGGATGTGAGTGGAGGGAGCTGGGCTGCCCGTAAGGGAGCACTCTTGGTTCTTTTTCCTCAAAAATAACATCTTTCCGACGCGGGCGGCTGTTCCGTGGGACCGGGAAAGCGAGATTTTGAGTGAAGTTTTGCATAAAAGGGCTCGGCTTCCTGAGAAAAGAGCCTCGGTTTCTGAAAAATCGCGACGACTTTGTCAAAAATCCTGATCACTTTGTGAAAAATTGCGACAACTTTGGGAAAGATCCTGATCACTTTGTGAAAAATCCGCATGGGTTTCTGAAAAGTTGCGATGAGTTTTGCACGAAGCCACATGTCGAGGTGGGGTTTCCACTGCCTGTCTTGTCCGAAAATGACGGCACTTCTGCAATCCTGGTTCGTTCGGGATGATGACGTAGTCTTCGTGACGGGAAACTGAGCCTTTACCTCCTGAACACTCACTTCTTCCCCACGGTGAGCCGTTGCCCGCAACGCATCAGATGGTGCCGCTGATCCAGTCGCTCGCAGACCTTCACGAACTCATCTGGTGACTCCGTATTGAACTTGAACATCTCGTAATGACAAGGCACCACCAGTCCGGCTTGCGTGGCTTTGGCTAAAGCGGCGGCTTCGGTCCCATTGAGGTTTCCGGGCACGCGGCGCTCTGCTTTCTGGCCGTTGATCGGCAGCAGCATGAGATCGCATTGATGCGGGAGAAGTGAAGGGATCAAGCCGTCATGCCAGACGGTATCCCCACTGTGATAGATGGTGAGGCCGTTCCGCCGGATGATGAAGCCGAGGAAGCTGCATCGCCCTAGTTCATCCCGCTCCACTTCTGGATGCGCCGCTGCGACGCCAGTGAACTCCCAGCCTTCGACGCTGATGGTCTGCGTGTCATTGATCGGATGGAAGACGATCTTCGTATCCGGCAGCCGCTTGCGTGCGGCATCCACCGTCGCTTCGGGAAGCACCAGTTGCAGACCGTTGTTGGCCTTGGAGAGCGGGTTCAGCGTCTCTTCATCAAAGTGATCCTGATGC
The DNA here is from genome assembly GCA_025361865.1 of Phragmitibacter sp. GTDB lineage: Bacteria > Verrucomicrobiota > Verrucomicrobiia > Verrucomicrobiales > Verrucomicrobiaceae > JANYJH01. Next base: position 4,522 of record JANYJH010000077.1, on the reverse strand, counting down.
TGATGACTGGAGGTGACCACGCGCACCATGTTCAGCTTCTCCGGTGCCACCACGATCTCCGTCATGCGGACGTGCGGCTTGTCCGTCTTCGCATATTTCTTGGTCACGGAGTCCGACAGATACGGGTCTAGCAACAGATACTCGCCCCCGCACTTCAGCAAGAAGCCGCTCTGACCCAGCCACCACACATGCATCCGGTCGCCGCCATTGGAAGCGTTCATGATGTCAGCCAGCAGCGCGCTGTTTTGCAGGACGGGTTTGATGAGCATAAGGGTAGTTATCCTGACGGTTTGGCTTTGCCGTATCAAGCTCGAAAAGTTGGAGAGCAGACTTGTTATTTTGAACACCCCCATACAGACTGTTCCAATGAAAATTCTTACTTCCCTATGCGCGACCCTGTGCGCAGCCTCATTCCTGCTCCCGACGAAAGCTCTCGCTTGGGCTGATGGGGGTCATAAGACCGTGGCGCTCATCGCTTGGGAAAAGCTCGGGGCCAGCGAGCGAAAGTGGATCGCCGACCTGCTGAAGCAGCATCCGACCTACGACGTTCACTTCGCCGCGCCGATGAAGGAAGAGCTGGGGGACAAGGTGGATGAAGCCACGGAACAACGCTTCCTCTTTGCCCAAGCCTCCATCTGGCCGGACATGATCCGTCCACCGCGCGGCTCGAAAGACCCGAATCCTTACGAGCAATATCACCGCCCCCTCTGGCACTACGTTGACATCCCGATCCTTGCAGATGAGTCCACGCGCGCGGAATTCCATCAGCCCTTAGTGGATCCGAACTTCACCTGGAAACCCGGTGGTGCAGACTTCCTGGAGATCAATCTCAATGCCGCACAGGTGCTCTCTAAGGCGCTCTATGAACTGCATGATACCAGCATCCCCGCAGCGAAACGCGCCGTCATGGTCTGCTGGCTCTTTCATGTGCTGGGGGATGTCCATCAGCCCTGTCACGCCGCCGCGCTCTTCTATGCGAAGAAGCTCTGGACCGGAGATCGCGGAGCGAATGGCGTCAGCATCAAGGGCCTGCCCACCCGTCCTCTCCACGCCTACTGGGACGGACTTCCCGGCGCGCACGGCACGGACCTCTCCCATGCTTCTGACAATGCCCGCGCCTGGCTGAATGATGCCGCTTTGACTAAAGCAGGCGAAGCAGGCAAAGGAGTTTCCGTCCCCGAAGCCTGGGTCAGAGAAAGCTGGGCCAGCGCGAAGCTCAACGTCTATCCGCCCTATGTCCTGAAGGCCGTCGGTGAAGCCAAGACCGCTTTCTACTCCAAGGACGGTCAAAAGTTTTACAGTGTCACCGTGACCATAGATCACGAGGACATGGTGAAATACGAAGCCAACGCCCTGGCCGTGGCCAAGGAACGCGTCGTGATCGCCGGTTATCGCTTGGCCGAAGCCGTGAAGACCGTGAGCGCGCCGGTGAAGTAGAAGGGAGTGCGGAACCTCCTGAAAATCAGGGGTGTCAACTCGCACTAAAGCCCTAAGCGAAGGCCAGGTTAGTCGCTTTGTATTTATTGAGAGACATTGGCATCGCTGATAGTCGGAACTGGGACACTATCTGCTAATGAGTTGGCGCGGCGCTCCACATCGGCGGGAGCGCCCGGAACGAGGATAAGCACCTGCGTCAGCGTCTTGTCATCTGGCCATGAGGTCTCCACTGCGGGCATCAGGATGTTAAGGTTTGCCTTGGGCAGATCCAGTTTATTGAAGGAGACTTGGAGCTTGTAGGCCGTGTCGCCGTGCTCCGCCTTACCGAAGACGATCGCCACGGCCTGATCTTTTCCGTAAGCCATGGCCCATCCACCCAGAGCTTGAGGCTTCCAAAAGCGGTAGCCGTCCCCGCTAAAGGTGCCGAGACCGTGTTTCTGCATGGGCAGCGCGCTCCGAAGGAAGGGCGACCAACCCTCGAAATACGATGTCTGCGATCCACTTCCGTAGTGCTCACAAACCATCGTCGTCTCTGCCTGCAACGTCGTCACCCACGCCGCCCCGGTCCACCTGTCCTCATAAATCTGGGTGAGCTTCCACGGCTGTCTCGTCACACGGCGCGTCAGTCTCAGGCTTCCATCGTCCAGCACCTCGTAGTCGGAGGTCGTGAGAAAATCGGGGGTGCCGTGAGTGTCCAGATTCGCGTAGAACCAATGCCGCAGACGCGAGACGAAACGAAGCTTACGGTTCGTCCCACTGAGGGGCGTCGCCACCACATCGCAGGTGGCGGCATCGGCGAATGATCCTTCCATCGTGGCATTGGCGCGCCGATCCTTGTCGCCCACCGTATTGTTTGGGACTTTGTAGCGACCGTTCCAATAGGTCCACTGCATCACCCGATCAGTGCTCTCTCCCTGAAACGAGGGTCCGATCAGATTCTGCGTCGGAGCGAGGGCCAGATCGAAAATCCCATTGATCGCGCCGCCCTTATTGAAGGCATACCGAAAGCGATCCGCCCCGCTAAGGGCCACCGTGAGCGTGCGGGTCGGCGCGTCATAGCGGCAGCCGGGTAATTCACCCAAGGCCAGTGGGACTGAGGCTCCCATTTCCGAGAGCACGAGTAAGGTGGCGTAGAAGATGGTGTATCTCACGAAGCGGCTTCTATTCTCAGGGTGATGATGCGCAGGTGCCTAGTATTGATGTTAAACAAAGCGCCCTATTCAAGCAAGAGCCCCCCAGCAAGCCTCTTACGAAGGCAGTTACGCTAGGGCCTAAAGTCGGCGCTACTCATCTTCCTTATCCGCTCGCAACTGACAGACGCCTTTCTTGCTCGGGGCCTCCAGGAACTGAAGAAACTTCTCGGCATGAGCGGGCCAGGCGCGCTCACGGGCGGCGGCGATGGCTTGGCTCAGGTTCCGACCACTGCGATAGATGAGGTCAAAGAGTTCCTTCATCGTGTTGCGATCTTCCGTGCTGAATCCCTGACGACGCAGGCCGATGACGTTCAATCCGGTCACGCGGTTGATGCGTTGCGCGGCGCAGAAGTGCGGGATGTCTTTGCTGAACGAGCCGTTGCCCTGCACCACGCAGTAGTCCCCGATCCGCAGGAACTGATGAAACACCGCGCCACCCCCGAGGAAGGTGTTATTCCCAATGGAGATGTGCCCGGCGATGAGCACCGCATTCGCCAAGATGCAGTGGTTTCCCAGCTTCACATCGTGTCCGAGATGCGCGCCGACCATGATGAAGTTCCCCTCCCCGACTTCGGTCAAGCCACCGTCCTTTGAGCCGCGATGAATGGTGGCGTGCTCCCGAATGGTGTTGTTCTTCCCGATGCGGACGCCGCTTTGAATGCCGTCATGGAAGCCCAAATCCTGCGGCTTGTCCCCGATCACCGCGCCACGCCCGATGCTGGTTCCCTCCCCGATCCACGTATCCCCGATGATCTGCGCGTGCGGGGCGATGACGCATCCTGCGCCGATCTTCACCGCGCCTTCAATCACCGCATAAGCACCAATGCTGGCCGTGGGATCAATCGTGGCTTCAGCAGAGATGAGGGCGGTGGGGTGAAGCATGGGAAGTTGAAAGGTTGAAGAGTTGAAATGAAACTGACTTCTCCCTTCGTTTCAACGCTTCCACATTTCAACACTTCAACCTCACAAAGCTACATCAATCCGGTTTCCTTGAAGCTGAAGTAGGGCAAGGCACCACCTCTGGGTGCGCCGATGATGACGTGATCCATGAAGGTGATTTGCATCAGTTCAGCGGCTTCCCTCATACGGCGGGTGAAGCGCACATCCGCATCACTGGGGCGTGGATCACCGCTGGGGTGATTATGAGCGATGACGAAGGCATGACCGCGATTCACGATGGCCGCGCGGAGGACTTCCCGTGGATGGGCGGTGACTTCATTGACACTGCCCTGAAAGATGACTTCATCATGGATCAGTCCGAGCTTCGTATTGAGCACCAGAATGCGGAGGGTTTCATAGCCCTGCTGGGCCATGTCCGTGCCGAGATAGCGGTAGATCAGCTCGGCATCATTCAGGGGCTGCTCCAGTATTTCTTCCCTCTCCGTGCGACGCCCCAGTTCAAACGCAGCGGCGATGTGCGCTGCCTTCGCCGGACCGAGACCGTGGAAACGCTGGGTTAATTCCAACGCTCCGTGGCGGGACAGATTGCGCAGGGAGCCGCCCATGTCCTGAAGCATCTTCGTGCCCATTTGAAGTGCGTTCATGCCGGGCGTTCCGGTGTTGATGAAGAGCGCGAGCAGCTCAGCATTCGTGAGGGATCTCGCACCGAGCTTTAATAGCCGTTCACGGGGTCGGTCGTGTTCAGGAAGGTCTTGAATGCGCAAGGTCATGGTTTCGCCAAACAAACTCAGCATGGATGACCTGTCTAGGGACAGTTCGTCGTGACACAGGCATCCTGCCTGTGGGTAGAACAGGCTTCTAGCCTGTTCCTCATTAATGATTCAGGCAGGCTGCGTAGCCGCGAAGCGATCCCTGAACTACACACAGGCTGGAAGCCTATGACACCTAGGCGCGGCAGCCATCCAGAAGACCATCAAGGTATTCAGTGATGG
>JANYJH010000063.1 GCA_025361865.1 Phragmitibacter sp. | reverse complement strand
GAAGTGGCCAGCACGGAAAAAGTCGTCGGTTCACAGCTTTCTCTACGTTCTCAGATTAACATTCAGGGAACGGTGATTCACGCCGGTGCAAACGCATCCATACTGGCTCCAAATGCCGTCATCAGTTTCAATGCAGGTGCTTGGAATTTTGCTCCTTCCCTTGTTTCACCTACTAGTTCATTTGTTAATTCGAGTGGACAAATTTACCTGGATTCCGGCGTCATGGTGAACGTCGCGGGCTCTGTGGACGTATCCGCACCTCTATCCCAATATATTCTTATGGTGAAACTTCGCGGCTCAGAATTTGCGGACTCCCCATTGCAACGAACCAGCATTTTCAGACCCGGTGATGGAAACAATCCGAGCATCACCGTCGATCTTCGCAAAACAGGCACCTACAATGGAGTGAACTGGGTCGGAACTCCGCTGGCAGACCTGACTTCCTATCTTGGCTTGGTCCAGCACACAGTGGGCGAGCTGACGGTAGCCGGGGGTAGCGTGAAATTCAGTGCTGGCAGTTCTTTGGTGGTTCAGTCAGGGGCGTCCATCAATGTGTCTGGTGGCTTCACCAATTATGAGGGCGGTTCCGTCAAGACCACACGCATCTTTACTTCAGGTCATCTTTTGGACATAGCAGATGCGACCCCTGACATGGTTTACACTAGTATTTATACCGGCACATGGACAGAGAACCATCCACGTTGGGGGGTTACAAAAACCTATTTGCAACCACTCGCACTGCTGGGTGAACATTATGAACAAGGATATATTCAAGGCGCTGACGGAGGCAGTCTTCAACTGACCGCTCCCGCTGTGGCACTAGACGGAAACTTTATTGGCACCACACTTATCGGCCCACGTCAGCGATCTGTGGCTCCCGGCCCTAGTTCAATTTCGCTGTCTTTTGAAGCCGAACAAATCGTCGATAGTCTAGATAGAGGCCAATATTCACCCACACCACCGACAGTTACTTTTAAAGCCGATGCCAATCAGTCACCAGCAGACCCCTTCGCACTTGAAGCGGGCAATCCACTGCCACTTCGTGCGGACCGTATTGCCTCTGTGGTTTTGTCACCTGAGTTACTCACGAAAAGTGGTTTCAGTTCGATTACCGTCAATAACCCTGATGGAGCCATTGTTATTCCTAAAGGAATCTCACTCACCACTGCAGCACGGGGAACGACCACTTCCAATGGGAAAAACCCCAATGGATCCATCGTTCTCACAGGAAGTAACATCAGTATTTTAGGCACACTCGCCGCACCTGGAGGTAATGTTACAGCGACAGTGAACGACATATCCCAGTCTGTGATCAATGCTTTACGTGTCACGATAAATCCGGTGACTCCCGTTGCTGATACAACCCGAGGTCTTTTCACTTTGGCAGCCGGAGCCAGCATCAGCACCGTTGGTCTGGTCATTGATGACCGACAAAGCTCACCCACCGCAGGAGAATTGCCCATGACTACAAAGGGCGGGACTGTAATACTCAACGCTTACAATGCTGAACTTACTGCTGGGAGCGTCGTCGATGTTTCAGGTGGTGTGGCTTTCAGTCTAAACGGGAAACGCACCTACGGTGATGCTGGCAGTATCACGATAAATACCGGTCGTGATCCAAACCAGAAGGCAGTGGTCGGAGGACATCTCAAACTTGAAGGGACACTGAAGGGCTATTCAGGAGCGAAGGGCGGATCACTCTCTTTGCAGGCACCGCTTATTCAAATAGGTGGCAGCACTACGAACCCTGCCGTATTTTTACTTTCTCCAGATTTTTTCAACGAAGGAGGCTTCTCCAACTTTGCTCTCACGGGCTTCGGTGCGCCAACAGGTCAGCCGAATTTGTTCACTCCGGGTGTCCTGATTGCTCCTGGAACAGTGATCGAACCAAAGGTGAAAAGCTGGCTCGCAGTCCCTTTTGGTGCCGGAGCGGAAGGCGCTACTTTGGAACCATTTCTTCAGCAGGAGGGTTTGCGCACCCCTGTTAGCCTTTCATTCAATGCCATTGGTATCACGGATTCAAACCTATTGGCATTTCCTCTGGTTGCCCGCGGTGACGTGGTCATGGGTGAAGGTGCACGTATCCTAACCGATGCAGGCGGCAGCGTCTCCTTCAAAGGGGACACAGTCGCGATCTATGGATCTGTCTTCGCTCCCGGTGGAAGCATTGTGGTAAGCGGCGCGGGCAAGTTCCCCACGAACGATCCAAACGGAGCTCCTGCTCTAGCAACCGTCTATCTGGGCGCGAACAGTTCTCTTTCCACTGCGGGCAAGGTGGTGCTGAAGCCCGACGCCTATGGGCGGCGCGTGGGCACCGTTTATCCGGGAGGCTCCATCAGCCTGTCAGGGAACATCATTGGAATGACGGGCAGCGTGCTCGACGTTTCAGGAACGAGCGGAGTCCTTGATCTCGCCCCTTCCGTTCTGGGAGACACGCCAAGCCCTCTCATTCCGGTCAATAGCGGCATCAATGCTCCGCTTCGCAGCTTAGTAAGCGTTCCAACCACCGTGGACAGCAATGGCGGCACGATCACCCTGAAAGGAAGCCAGGGATTGCTAGTGAATTCAACGTTCAAAGGCTTTGCTGGTGGCTCCACGGCGCTCGGCGGCAGCTTGCTGGTTTCGTCAGGAAAGTTCGTGGCCAATGGAGCGACTTCGACTCCAGCGGACATCAATCTGATCGTCACCCAAAGCAAACCCGGAGTGACTCAGGACACCGCTGGCATCGGTCTTTCCAGCCCCTCACTCGGTTACTTCACGGTGGACAGTTTTGCCAAAGGTGGTTTCGATTCCTTAACCCTAGGAGGAAACGTGCAGTTCTCCGGACCAGTGACCATCAAAGCGCGCCAGACGCTTTCAGTGGGTAGCGGGGGGATCATCGCAGCAGATGATGCAGTTCATCTGGCAGCGGCTTATGTAAAGTTGGGCCAGCCTTTTGTTCCGCCTCTTCAGGACCAAGAAAAGCAAAGTGCTACCAGCCCCTTTGCTCTGGATTCATCCACCCCGCCCAGCGTGCCTCCGACCTTCGGCGCAGGCTCGTTGACCGTGGTGGCTGATCTCATCGACGTGGGCAATCTCTCACTTCAAGGGATAGGCAAGCTGAACCTGACGGCGAACAATGGCGACATTCGCGGCAATGGCACGCTCGATGTCGCGGGCGACATCGTGCTGCGAGCGGGGCAAATTTATCCAACGTCCGCGTCTAATTTCACCATTGCAGCTTATGATTACAAAGTGGGCGCAGTCACGGTGCTCGGCTCCGTGACCATTCTTGGCTCAGGCAGCCGTGACCTGCCTCTGTCTGCTGGTGGTGAGTTGGACATCTACGGCTCCAATATCTATCAAGGTGGGGTGCTCAGGGCACCTCTCGGCACCATCAATATCGGTTGGGACGGCACGGGCACGGCCCCTGTGGATTCCATTTTCACAGGCAAGGCATTCGCCATCAGTCAGCAGGTCACGCTCGCGACAGGTAGTGTGACTTCGGTATCAGCGATCAGCCCTGTGACGGGCTTGGAAGTGCTGATTCCTTATGGCTTCAGTGCGGATGGCAAGTCGTGGATTGACCCCAAGGGGGCAAACATCACCACGGGTGGTTTGCCGATCAAGAGCATCACGATTGCAGGAGTTAAGGTGACTACGGAAACCAGCTCGTCCATCGACTTGCGCGGCGGTGGTGATATTTATGCCTATCAATGGGTTCCGGGCACTGGTGGATCGAAAGACGTTCTCGCCTCTGGAAACAGCTTCGCCGTCATCCCCGGCTATGATTCGAGCTATTCACCTTACGCTCCTTTCAACACCAGTTCTGCTTCGACCAACCTCGCTTCGACCAACCCCGGCTATGTCAACAATGCATTGAGTGTCGGCGACCGCGTAGTTCTCGGAGCCAGCAAGGGCTTGCCCGGAGGAACCTATACGCTACTGCCTGCTCGCTATGCCTTGTTGCCCGGCGCTTTCCTAGTCACTCCACAATCAGGAGATGCCCTCGGCACGTTCTTGAAGCCAGAAGGGGCCAGTTTGGTATCCGGATTTTCTTACAGTAGTCTGAATACAGAACGGTCTGTGCCGAGCTTATACAAACGGTTTGAAGTGGCACCGTCTTCAGTCGTCCGATCCCGCTCGGAATATGTGGATTTTTCTGGAAATAGCTTCCTCAAACTGGCCGCGCAAAAGAACGAATTGACCGTGCCGCGCTTGCCGATGGATGCAGGTCACCTGATCCTGCAAGCGGGCACCGCTCTGATCCTGCAAGGTGATGTGAGCGCAGGAGCCATATCCGGCGGGCGTGGTGGCTTGGTGGACATCAGCAGCTCACAGGATATCTTCATCACTGGCTCTGGCACCACTGCCCCGGCTTCCGCGATCACATTGGATTCAGCTAAGCTCAGTAGCTATGGAGCAGAGAGTTTGCTCATCGGCGGTATCCGACAAGTCGGAGTCAACGGCACAACCATAACGGTTCGGACCAGCAACGTCACCGTGGACAATGCTGGCTCAGCCCTTTCAGCCCCTGAAGTGATCCTCGTCTCCAACAAGATACTCAAGCTGGCCAGCGGCGCTTCCATCACCCAGACAGGCAACATGGGCGGTGCGGCAGATACACTCTGGCTCAATGGCAACGGAACCTTGTTGCGCGTCTCTAGTGATGCCTCTGCCCAGATTATCCGAACAGGCGTCACACAACCAAACACAGCATCCATGATCATCGGCGACAACAGCCTGATCAGCGGCACAAGCATCACGCTGGATTCCACCTACGCGACCTCACTCAGTCCAACCGCAAAGCTCAGCGGGCAGGCCATCAATCTCAACAGTGGGCAGATCAGCCTGCAACTCGACAGCTCCGTCCCTGTGAGCCACAACGCCATCGGTGGCCTTGTCCTTGCGGGTCCAGCCCTTCAGAGCTTGCAGTCAGCGCAGGCACTATCGTTCCTGAGTTACACAGCACTCGACCTCTATGGATCGGGGGCCGTCCGCTCATCCAGCTTTGCCTCACTCTCGCTTCACGCAGCAGAGATACGCGGCTTCAATGTCGGTTCCGGCATCGCTTCATTCGCTGCGCAAAACATTCTCATCGACAATAGCGCGAGTGGCTCCGTATTGAGCGCGAGTGCACCGCTCAATGGCACTCTTGCCTTCAATGCCAGCGTCATCCAGTTGGGGGCCAATCAGGTCGCCATTGATAACTTCAACAGCCTGCAGCTGAATGCCACTGGCGGCGTATTAGCGTTAGCGGCTGGCGGCCTCACCACTCAGGGTGATCTGGCCATCACTGCCCCTGCCATCGGCGGTGCCAAAGGCTCCACCTACTCACTCATCGCCAACGGTTCCGTGACCATGCAGTCCACTGGCGGCTCAGCAACGATCAGTCCAGGCTTGGGTGCCAGCCTCACCGTGCAAGCTGGCACCAGTCTCACGGCAGGCTCAGCCATGATGTTCCCGAGCGGCCTGATCAACTTGCGGGCAAAAAATGGCGACCTTATCGTTACGACAACGCTTGATGCAGGTGGAACAGCGAAGACGTTTTTTGACCTCACGAAATACACCGACGGCGGCCAGATCACCTTGGCCTCTGACACGGGTGCCGTTGACATCATCAGCACCGCCAGGCTGAACGTTTCTGCCGTATCTGGTGGTGGGAACGCAGGAACCGTTTCGATCAGCGCACCGACCAGCAATCTCATCATCAATGGCACCCTCAGTGGTATGGCTGGAACTGGGGGAAATAGCGGCACCCTGATCGTGGATGCAGGGCACCTGCCTGGAGGACTCCTTTCGAGCATCACACCCGCAGTGGAAGGCTTTGAACAGACCCGCTCCATCCGTAACCGTTTGGACACAACGGTGATTCTTGATGGCTCAGGTAACAAGGCCAAGAGCTTCACGCTAACCGTGGACAATGGAACCATTCAAGTAACGGGCACTGTTGACGCGTCCGGGACCACTGGGGGGGCTATTAGGTTGGTGGCTGCTGGTAACATCATCCTAAAGTCGGGCTCACTTCTTAGCGTTGCAGCAACAAATTTTGACGCCGCTGGCAAGGGTGGTGCTGTCTCGCTGGAAGCTGGCTCGGCTGTCTATGACAATTCCCTTTCTGACCTTGCAGCCGACCTCGCATCCTATGTGGATATCCAATCGAATTCCACCATCAATCTGTCCGTTGCTTTAGCAACTTCAACGAGCGATGCCTTAGGGCGTTTTCAGGGCACTCTTCATTTACGTCAACCGCAGGACCCTTCGACAGAAAACTTACAAACCGTTAAACCCATCAACGGAAACATTGTCTTCAATACTCTTGCGAAGACTCCAACCATTACTTTCGAGGGCTATTCGCTCTTCTCAACGACTCCTACTTCCGGCGTCATTGATAGCTCTGTTCAAGATGCAGTGAAAGCCAATGCCATCAGCTTCATGGGGCATGCACCTGCCATTCTAGCCGCGCTTAACAAACCCGGACTTTCAATCATCGTTCAGCCCGGCGCAGAAGTTTACAATGTTGCAGGTGATCTGGTGCTGGGTGATCCCGGCTCAGATGCCAGTAGCGATTGGGATTTATTTACTTATAAATTTGGGTCCAAAAAAGCTCCGGGCGTGCTAACGCTTCGATCATCGGGAGACCTAGTTTTCTACAATGCCTTGAGTGACGGCTTCCGCGTCGTTAACCCTCCTACACAATTTGATGCACGGCTCGCAACCATCAATACCTTACTTCCCACCAACCTGCAGTCATGGTCTTATCACCTAACTGCCGGGGCTGATTTCACTTCTGCTGATTTCCATCAAGTCTCCAGTCTCGGATCGCTTAAGATTGGCAAGGATGGTGGACTCAATCCGAGTCCCTCTGCGGGCGACAGCGCTCAGACCAGTGATGCCGTTGGAAATTTCTACCAAGTCATACGAACTGGCACTGGAGACATCGATATTTCCGCAGGAAAAGATGTTCAACTGCTTAACCAGTTTGCCACCATTTATACTGCTGGAGTGCAAATGACAAACCAAACTTTAAGTGGCACCTTTGACAAACCGAGGCCTAATGCTGGTTTCTTTTCCACAGGTGCATTGGGCGATCCTCAGCAAGTTACGCCTTATCCTGCGCAATATGCCTTGGCGGGTGGTAATGTAAGTATTTCAGCACAAGCAGACATTATTCACTACACCACGGATGGATCAGGATCAGGCGTGCTCATTGACGACTCTGAGCGGGAGCTTCCCAACAACTGGCTCTACCGACGTGGCTATGTGAATCCAGTAACTGGAAAATTTGGCAAGTCATTTTACCAAGAAATCGCATCCACCACTTGGTGGGTGGATTATAGTAATTTCTTTGAAGGCATCGCCGCACTAGGAGGTGGCAATGTTAAGCTCAATGCAGGGCATGACATTAAGAACGTGGACGCGCTAGTTCCGACGAACGCACTTATGCCAGGAAAAGACTCTCTCGGCAAAGCCCTCGCCCCCAATGCCGCTAGTCTTATCGAACTCGGCGGAGGCAATCTCACCGTGCGTGCTGGGCATGATATTAATGGCGGCATTTATTATGTCGAACGCGGTCAGGGGATGCTGAGTGCCGGAAACAACATCTTAACAAATGCCACCCGTTCTCCTTCCCTCACTTTGCTCAGCACACCGAGCGAGATTTATTCTCCACTAACCTGGCTTCCAACCTCTTTGTTTTTAGGCAAAGGATCTTTCAACGTCAGTTCGCGAGGGGATCTTTTGCTTGGCCCGGTAGCCAACACTTTCCTTCTGCCCCAAGGCTATAACAATACCGCAGCCTACAAGACCTATTTTTCTACCTATGACGCTTCCACTAGTGTAACTGTAAGTTCCATTGGGGGAAGTGTAACATTGCGTGAAAGCGTTACACTTCCTCTTTCGGGTGGAGTTGATGCCGCATTCCCGACGCTTCAGGCATGGATGCAGAACGAGCTTCTTTATTCCACCAATCCTGTCAGCGCATCTGTTTACCACCCTTGGCTACGCCTTGCTGAATCCAGTGTTTCACCGTTTGGCAGGGTGAGTTCTCTCAATTCCCCCACCTTACTAGTGACTTCCTTTTCAAGCGACATCAATCTGGTGGGAGATCTGAACCTCTATCCCTCATCACAAGGCACACTGGATCTCACTGCGGGTGGCACTATCTCTGGCTTGCAGCAAAATGGGGTTACCAAGTTTAACGGTTCTCCAAACAATGTGTGGGGCACCAGCAGAATCAATGTTTCAGACGCCAATCCTTCCACTATTCCCACTTTGGCAAATCCCTTCGGCTACCAATCCTTGTTCACAGATCCAAACGACGCTGTAAACACCGATGATTCCTTCCTAAATTCCATCAATCAACTTTTTGATGAATCTGGTTCGACCCAGGGTTCTCACGCAACCATCCAAACCAAACAAGCACTCCATGCAGCGGGGCTTCTCCATGCTAAGGATACCGTTCCTGTTCATATCTATGCGGGAACAGGCGACATCACTAGCATCACTCTTTTCAGTCCTAAAAGCACTCGTCTCCTCGCTGGCAAAGACATTGGAGACATTGCTCTCTATATCCAGAATACCTCCAGCATGGACATCTCCATAGTCTCCGCCGGACGCGATATTATCGCTTACAATGAAACCACTCGCAGCACTTCTCTGAGTTCTGGAAACAAGGTCAATCCACGGGAAACGACCAGGGACATCGACGGCTCGCCCCTCTATGGTCTGAATGGAGACATCCAAATCAGCGGCCCTGGCACGCTTGAGGTATTGGCTGGACGCAATCTCGATCTCGGCTCTGCCAAGAACACCAGCGAAGGAACAGGAACCGGCCTCACCAGTATAGGAAACGGACGCAATCCCTACCTTTCCTTTGAAGGAGCGAATATCATTGCAGCCGCAGGCCTTGGGGCATCGGGTGATTTGACCACCAACAAGAATTTGAATTTCACTGCCTTCATCTCCCAGATCGTCAATGGGCCTGATGCCGCACGTTACTTCACAGAACTGACGGATCAGCTCAGTGCCACGAGTCTCACTTCAACCACGCCTCTCACCGCCTCCTCATTCTCGAGCTTGAGCAAGGAGGAACAAGATCGCGTGGCCCTACAGCTTTTCTTCTTGGCATTAAGAGACGCTGGTCGTGATCACAATACAGCCGGAAGTTCTGGATTTGGCAACTACACGGCTGGTTATACCGCCATCGCGACACTCTTTGCAAGTGCGGGCACCAGCGGTGAAATCACGACCCAATCGCGTGACATCCGCACGAAGAGTGGTGGAGACATCACCCTTCTCGCGCCCAGCGGAGGACTCACGCTTCAACAAACGAGCTCCAAGACCACTTCCATTCCGCCCGGTATTATCACCGAGCATGGAGGCAACATTTCCATCTTCACCAATGGCAACGTGGATATCGGTATCTCGCGCATCTTCACCCTTCGTGGCGGCAACGAAATCATCTGGTCCAGTATCGGAAACATCGCCGCAGGCAAGTCTTCGCAAACAGTTCAATCAGCCCCGCCGACGCGTGTCTTGATTGATCCGCAAAGTGGAAACGTCCAGACGGATTTGGCGGGTCTGGCGACGGGTGGCGGAATCGGCGTTCTTGCCACCGTCACTGGTGTCGCACCCGGCAATGTAGATTTGATCGCCGTTCTCGGAACAGTAGATGCAGGCGATGCCGGAATCCGAGCCACAGGCAACCTCAATATCGCCGCCACGGCTGTTTTAAATGCCAGCAACATCAGCGTCAGTGGCACTTCTACGGGAACGCCTAGTGCTCCGACTGTTTCAGTCCCGAATATTGGCGGCTTGACCTCTGCTTCATCGGCAGCGGGTGCATCTTCCAGTTCGGCAGACTCTGCGGCCAAAGATGCGGCCAAAGCCCAGGCTTCCGCCCAGAAAGAAGAGTTGCCGTCCATCATTGCCGTTGATGTGCTTGGCTATGGAGCTGGTGAAGGCGCTGACGGGCAATAGAGTCGGCTACAAATCACAAAAAAGCCACCTTCCGAGGAAGGTGGCTTTTTGTAAACGTTGACTCCATGAAGCCGATCAGGCGAACACATCCAGAATCGGCACGCCTTTGTCCGCGACGACGAAGGGGCGCTTGCTCGGTGAATAGACGACCTGATTCAGTGGGAGGCCCAAGGCGTAGCCGATGGTGGCATTGAGGTCAGGGATGAGGACTTTGTTTTCCACGACTTCACGGCCTTCCTTATCGGTCTTGCCGTAGGTGTAGCCGCCTTTCACGCCGCCGCCGAAGAGGACGGAGGAGAAGGCGCTAGGGTAGTGATCGCGACCGACGTTCTGGTTGATGGTCGGGGTGCGACCGAACTCGGAGGCGACGACAATGAGGGTCTCATCCAACAAGCCACGGGCGCTCAAATCTGCGATGAGGCTGGAGAGGCCACGGTCGAGGATGTCACACTGCTCGGGCACTTTGACAAAGTTCGCGGTGTGGGTGTCCCAACCACCGAGGGAGACTTCCACGAAGCGGACGCCGCGTTCGACAAGGCGACGGGCGAGGAGACAGCCCTGGCCGAAGGAGTCCTTCCCGTAAGCCTTGCGCAAGTCTTCGTTCTCTTCGGTGAGGTCGAAGGCTTTGAGGTCTTCACTCTTCATCATGGTCATCGCATGATCATACATGTCCGTGTAAGCCTTCACATTGCGCTGCGGGTAAGTGGCGCGGAAGTCGGCATCCAGCGTGTCCGCGAAAGCCATGCGCTTTTGGAACTTGTCTTCCGTGAGGCCCGGCTGGAGCTTCACGTTCTTAATGCCGTTCTCCGGGTTGTTCACAAAGAGCGGGCTCTGCGAAGCGGGGAAGAAGCCGGCACCGGGGTGACGGCTGTCGTTGCCCACATAGACGTAGTTCGGCAAAGTGGTGCTGCCTCCGGGCTGGAATACGTTCAACCAAGCGCCCATCGCGGGATGGCGGATGGTGCCGCGCAGGGTGTAGCTGGTGTGCATGAAGTAGTTCCCCTGCTCATGCGCTCCCTGGGTGGAGGAGACGGAATTGATGACCGTCGCATGATGCATCTGCATGGCGGTAAGCGGCAGATACTCGGAGATGCGGACGCCATCAGCGCTGGTTTTGATGGGCTTGGTGGGGCCTGCGGTCTCCACGCCGACCTTTGGATCCCAAGTGTCCATGTGGCTCTGACCGCCGGACATGTAGAGGTAGATGACGTTCTTTGCCGTGGCGATCTGCTTCAGCTTGGAGGCATCCTCAAACGCAGCCGTGGCTTTGGTGGAGAAGATGTTCGGTAACAAACCGACGCCCAGCATGGTGCTGGCGGTGCGGGCGACGAACTGACGGCGGGACTGCTCGCCGGAGCGGTGGAGCTGGGATTGAAGGGCGGTGCTCATGGTGTTCTAGGATGGATGATTGGTTACTGGATGAAGATGAACTGCTGGGTGTTAATGAGCGAGTAGATGAGGTCTTCCATGGTGGTCAGGCCGCTCTCGCTGGCTTTAGCCCAGAGTTCTTTTTCCTTCGCGGTGGGCTTACGGGAGAGGAGGGTCATGTAGGTGGCTTCCAGCTTTTCATCAGGATAAGGAGCCTTATTAATGGTGAGCATGAGCTGTGAGTAATGGGCCAGAATCTCCGGCAACAAGGTGCTGTTCATCATGGCGAGCGCTTGGGGAACAGAGGCGTCTGAGTTCGCGTTCTCAATGAACTCCCGATCACTCTGACCGAACTCGCGCAGGTAGTGCCCACGCGGCGCGGGGCTTTCGATCTCTGCGGAACGAAGCCAACGCTGGGCCTGTTGAACACGATAGTTCACGTATTGCTTCTTCTCTTTCTCGGCGAGACCGAAGTAATTCGCTTCATCCAAGATGACTTTGACGTGTTCTTCACGCTCGGCTTTGATTTGATCTGTGGTCTTCTTCGGCTGGTCATAGCCAGGAATGGTGACCTTCTCCATCACGCCTTCCATGCTGTTCATACCCATCGCCATGCCGCCACCGGGGGTCTCGTCCTTTTCATCACCGCCCTTGAGTTCAGGGGTGACTTTGCCAGAAACATTGGCGACCAATTTCTTCACGGCGGGAACGAAGATGTTATCATTCACGGCCTTGAGGGCATTGCGCTGAAGGTCATTCACTTCCTTGCCTAGCTCCTTGACGCGGTCCTTGTCCTCTGCGGCACGAGCTTCGGCGATCTGCTTTTGAAGAGCCTGAAGCTTGGTGGATTGCTCGCTGTATTTGACAGCGGCGACTTGTGCGCCTTTCAGCATCTCTTCAGCGGTGAGGGTGTCGAGAGCGTCATAGATTTTCTTGGCACCAAGGACGCGCTTTTCGGAGGCTTCACGCCCCGTGATGTTCGGCATATCCGGCGTGGGATTGATGAGAGCCACAAAGGAATCCCACATCTGCTCAGCGCTCATGCGGCGGAGCACGGGGCCAGTGAAGTGATAGACGACGCCTGCGGGCGCTTCTTCCTTTGTAACACTGTTTTGGTAAGCCTTTGTGTTCAGCAGCGTGCGCACGAAGGCCTTCGTGTCATAGTTCACGCTCTTCATGTAGCCTTCCAGATAAGTCATCAGCGCTGGATTCATGGCCACGGTGCCATCCATGAGTTCATCCACGGGCTCAATCAAACCCATGCCGAAGACCTTCTTCCAAAGGCGGTTCGCGATGACGTTCGTGAAGCGGGGATTCTCCTTGGATGTCATCCAAGCGGCGTAGGCTTCCAGCGTGTTCGAGCCTTCAGGGCAGTTCACGGGGTTCCCCATCATGGCCAAAGGAGCCACCGCAGACTTCGGCGCGGCATCAGGGTATTTGTAATCATGCGGCAGGACGAGCTTCTTGCTCCTGTAGCTGGCCGTCGTGTATCTGAGCGGGTCACGCACACGGGTCAGAGCCTCGCCCATGAAGCGGTTTTCTTTACGATACTCCGCTTCTTCGATCTTCAGTGCAGCCGTCACTTCAGGCTGGTCTTTGGCGGCTTTGAACTTCGCACGTATGTCCTTTTCCTTGTTCTCCATCAGGGCCTTAGCACCCGCCATTGGGCCGGCATTGTAGTCGTTCGTCTCGACTCCATAAGTGAAGGCCGCCATCTCGTAGAACTGCTTTTGCGTCCACTTGTCGAACGGATGATTATGGCACTGGGCGCATTCAATACGGGTGCCGAGGAAGATGCGCACGGTGTTCGCCATATTCTCCAGCGGCATTCCGCGATCCCGCATGTAGTAGCCGATCGCGCCGTTCTCCCAAGCCTGACCCTGAGCGGCGACGAGATCCCGCACGAACTGGTCGTAAGGTTTGTTCGCCCGCAGGCTCTCCTTGATGAAAGTGGTGTAAGCCGTGCCCGTGATGGCTCCCGTTTGCGCGCCTGCGGATTGAGCGCGGAGGATGTCCGCCCAGAAGTTGAAGTAGTGCTGCACGTAACCTTCGCTGGCGATCAGCTTATCAATGAGTTCAGCGCGTTTGGCCTTGCTCTTGGAGGCTAAGAACTCTTCTGATTCGCGATACGTCGGGATGCGGCCCACGGTGTCCAGATAGATACGGCGGACGAAGACCTCATCCGACGACGGAGCATTGGGAGCCAGCTTGTTCTTCTTCCAATCAGCCGCCAGCAGGGAATCAATCTGCTGGGCGGCAGCCGTGAGACTGGGCTTTGCGACAGCCTGCTTCACCTCTTTCGAGTAAGCGAATCCTGTAAGCGCCGATAGGGCAAGAAAGGTAGGGAGTAACTTCATATCTCCCCATTAAACGTCCACCTTATTAAATTCTGTCACTGGAAACTATGATTGATAAATTCCTTTGCTAGCAACCTCCCCCACCCACGCCTTGACTCCTGCGTCATCCTCAGCTTCCTCTCATGATGAAATTCATTTCTTGGAACGTCAACGGCATCCGCGCCAGCATGGACAAGGGGCTCCGCGCTTACATCACGTCCTCGGATGCGGATGTCATTTGCTTGCAGGAGGTCAAAGCGGAGCAACACCAAGCCGATCTCTCCTGGCTGAAGGACTACCAGATCGTCTGGAACCCTGCTGTGAAGAAGGGCTACTCCGGCACCGCTGTCCTGACACGCTTGCCCTTCAAGACGCACACGCTTGGCCTCGATATTCCACGTCACGATAACGAAGGCCGCGTCATCAACGTGGAGTTCCCTGACTTCCACCTCGTCAATGTCTATACGCCGAACTCACAAGAAGCGCTCGCCAGACTGCCCTATCGCATGACCTGGGATGCGGATTTCCTCGCCCACTTGAAGCGGCTTGAGCAAACGAAACCCGTGCTCGCTTGCGGGGACTTGAATGTGGCTCATCAGGAAATAGACATCGCCCGCCCCAAGGAAAATCGGCGCAATCCCGGCTTCAGCGATGAAGAACGCGCCGGCTTCGACAACCTCGTAGCGGCAGGCTTTGTGGATACGTTCCGGCACTTCGATAGCCGCCCGCATCAGTATAGCTGGTGGAGTTACCGCGCCGGCGCCCGGGAGAAGAACGTGGGCTGGCGCATAGACTACTGGCTCGTCTCAGAAGCGCTGAAGCCGCAGCTTAAAGCCGCACGCATCCGGCCAGAGATTTTCGGCTCGGATCATTGTCCGGTGGAATTGGAGATCCTTTAGCGCACAAACAGACAGCAGTCGTTGTGTCTGACTTCTGGACACACTGATATAGATCAAAAAACCCCACTCTTGCGAGTGGGGTTTGGATACTGGCAACGACCTACTTTTGCGCAGCCTTTCGCTGCACTATCATCGGCGCGGCAGTGTTTCACTTCCGTGTTCGGAATGGGAA
>JANYJH010000055.1 GCA_025361865.1 Phragmitibacter sp. | reverse complement strand
CCTGCTGCTTAGTTTCGATGTGGTTCGCGTCGCCCGCTGGGATGTTCAGCTTCGGCTGTGCGAGGGAAGTGACATGCACTTCATATTGCGGCGGTTGTTTGGCAAAGACGAGGCCGATCTTGATCTGGTCCTGCGTGGCTTTTCCATTCGGCGTGTAGTGAATCTGAAGGCTGAGTTTGGCTCCCGCAGGAAGGCGTTTCGCAAAGCCCTCCGGCATAACACGGAAGCTGTTCCCCGGCACATAGGCGGCCCAGAAGCCCTCGGCTCCGTTCTCGCGTCCGAGGGTGCTGGAACCCTTCTCATGCATGTTCACGATGACGTGATGAACCACGGCGCGGGCGCTCGGAGCGACCTCATAAGCCTGCACCCAGCGGTCTTCAGGAAAGCTCGTTTCGATCACGGCGCGCTGATAAGGCATAATGCCCTCGGCCTTAACTTGGATAGGCTGGGGAACCTCCACGATGGCATCGGGCTTGCCGATCATCCACTGCTCCGAGAACTTCTTCGGCAGCGGCGCATCCGCGATATTTCCTTCTGGACGATCCGAGTTCAGCCACGCGAGCAGCTCCGTTTTGTCGCGCTCTGATAGTGAGCGATCATTCGCCCATTCGTGGCTGCGGCCTTCCTGCTTCGCGGCAAACCAAGGCGGCATGGCACCGCGATCCACCTGCTTCTTCATCATGCTAGCGTGCTCTTTCACGTCCGCATAAGTCTCCAAACTGAATGGCGCGATGCCGTCCTGATGATGGCAGGCCACGCAGTTCGTTTGCAGGATGCGGCTGATGTCTTTGTGATAGGTGAGGCTCGTCTTCGCAACGCTCGCAGACTTGGCCAAATCAAGCGCGCAGCCCGGTGCACTGGTGGCCGTGATCTCCGGTGTGGCCTCACGCAGAACGGCCTCCAAAGCTTCCCGCAGGTAGTTCTTCTTCGCGCTTTCTTTGCTGTAACCGAGACCATATTGGTCATTGATCGCGCCCCGATAAACAAGCGTCCGTGTGGCATCGAGCACGAAGACTTCCGTGGTCGTCGAAGCCATGAGCGCGTGTTGCAGCGACTGCGTTGGATCATTGATCACCGCTGATTTCAAGCCGTGATCACTGATAAACTTTTGCACTTCCTCCGCCTTCGCTTCCGTCGAGGTATTCACGAGCAGCAACGTCACTTTCTTCTCGGCATACTCCTTCTCCAGACGCGCCACTTCAGGAGCCAGCTTATTGCTGATCGGACAGGTGGTATTGAACATCGCGAGCACGATGGCCTTGGAATCCTTGAGAGAACTGAGCGCCGTATCTTCAACCCGATGTCCCACACCGAGCTCGGTGCCCTTGAGCAGTTGAGGCTGTTCCTTCAATGCAGACAGGTCCGCTTCGACGAGACCGCTGGTCTGCGGTAGGCCTTTGTTCAGGAGGTGCTGAGGGACGATGTTCCCGATGACCTGCTTGGCTTCTTCCAGCGTCACGTAACCGTCCTTGTTCACATCGAGCTTATCGAACCACGTCTTGTCCGTGAGTTCATCGGAGGTCAGTCGGCCATCGCCATTCTTATCGAGCTTCTTGAAGACCAGTTCCGTGGCCACGCCTTTGCCAGTGGACTTCTCCTTCAGCTTATCCGCGATGACGCCGCGATACTGAGCCATCGCCTCGCGCGCTTCTTCAAGAGTGAGCTTGCCATCGCCATTCAAATCAAGTCGGCGAAGAATGGGCGAAGCGTCCAGCTCTTCACCGCTGATGACGCCATCATGGTTCGTATCGAATTGCTTGAACTTCTCTTCAATCACATCCGCAGGCGCAGCGATGAGCGCTAGGGAAAGAGTCGCGAGTCCCGCGAGGGTGCCATAAATGACGAGTCGGTGTTTCATAAGGAAGGTGTCTTCGAGGAGAGGAGACGTTTCAGGGCGCGATCAAGTTACAGCGAAAGCCAACTTGCGATCCTAACCCCAAGGAGCGGCGGTTTTTTACCGCCGTCAGTAAGGACACACGATCCGCGCCGGAAACTTCTTCCTTCCCGCTGCGCGGCAGAGACGGACAGCGGTTAGAAACCGCCGCTCCTTGTTCAAGGCACTCGTCAGCCTCGCCGTAGCTGCCTTCGTAGAAAGGTGGGAAGGTGATTTGATTGGACTCTTTCCTTCCCACGCTCTGACGAGCGCACCTACGGCGGCCAAATAAACAATGGGCTTGCTTACCAAGCAGCTTTTTTGTTGCGCAATACCTGCTATACTTTTGTGAAGGCAAGGTTCTAAGTAACCGAGAAATCGAAGACGTTGAACTTTCTATGCTCACTTCATTCATCCTTTTCATTGGTCTCCTGATTGCCGGAAGAATGATGGACGAGCTTCAATGGTATCACATCGCTCTTTGTGTCCTGATTGCCGTGGGCGCATTACTAGCCTTTCCTTTTCTTCATTGGCAATCAAATCTGGGGATGGCGGTGCTCAGTGTGATGAATGTTGTTTTGATTCTCATCATTTTTAAGGGCGACATTCAAATCTGATGGAAGTGCCCTATCCTGTCCCATCCCAAGAGCGGCGATTGGTAATCGCCGTCATAACCCTACCGCGCCAGCGGCCCTTCCCGAAGCTTCCTTCGTCCTGCTTCGCAGAGGAAGAGGGACGGCGGTTACAAACCGCCGCTCCTTGTTCAAGGCACTCGTCAGCCCTGCTGTAGCGTGGGAAGTTACTACAGTCCCACTTCTGGCTCCGCTGCTTCCAGGCTGCACTGACGCAGGGCTAGCGGCTGGGTGTTGGTTCTTCCTTCGAGCTTGATCGTTGCACGCTTGATCAAGGCATCCGCTGGAACGGGGAGATCCACGATGGGATGATTCACGCCTCGCACGGTGATGTCACTGGCGGTCAGCTTGATCTCCACGGGTGGTTTGCCTTCCAGTTCCAGGGTGATTTGAAGATGCTGGGGCAGATCAATTCTCGCATGGAAAACGAGCAGGAGTCGGCGGGCGAGGAGGGGGCGCTTCGGTTCCAAAGCGAAGCTCAGGACTTCGGCATCGGGCTTGGCAAAGGCTATGAAGCGGTCTGCGGTGCGCTCGACGAAGGCTTCGCTGAGCGGATGCTCTTTCGTGCAGGTGCCTTCCAGTTCCTTCACACTGAAGTTCAGCGCGGTGTTGTTGTAGTAGCTTGGCGCGACGGGATACAGAGACAGCTCGCGAATGCGCAAATGATTTCTGCCCGTGGCTGCGGTCACGGTGAAACGGATGCGATCCACGGGCACCCGAGGGCTGATGGGAACGTAGGTGATCAACTCATGATCAGGGTTCATCCATTGGCTTCTTGTCGCTAAGGTCAGCCACTCGCCGGTGACGGCTTGCGCTTCTAAAGTGAAGTCCGTGGCGAACCATTCTGCTTTCTCCCAAGCGATGGCTAATACGCCGGGCAGGGAGGCTTTGCGGAGGTTGACGGTGACAGATTGGGGGAACGTGCCATTCATGCCACGCGCTGAGGAATCGTCATCGTGCGCATGTTTCCTGAGCATCACGGGTGCGGCATTGTCTCCATCAGAGGGGATGTTCTGGATAGTGCGTAAAACAGCTCCACGCTCCGGTGCGAGCAGGTTTGGCGTCCAGAGGTAGCGATCCACGAAGACGTTATAGGTCGTTCGATCAGGGAAGTTCGCATTGGCAGAAACCAGTTCCTGGCCAGACCCGGCATAGATGAAGGGGAACACTTTTTCAGCACGGAGGCTGGAATAGAAGTGGCGCTGGTCTGAGATGAATTTCCACTGCTCATCCGTCATCTGGTCCCGCTGATGCGGGGAGAGATACTGAAGGTCATTCTGCGGCTTGTTCTCGATGTAAACGCCAGCGCGGTAGGTCTTGTTCAGCTCATCCTGAACGTTCATCCAACGCCAGCCGCTGTTGAGCCGATACCTGACCGGCACATAAGGCTTCAAACCGCTGACGACATGAGCGTTCACAGGGTAATGATGTTCCTTAAGCCACTGTGCCACGCCGCCAAAGGGCATGGGCTGGCCATAGCCGGAAGCCCATGACCAAACGGCATGAGCGCGTGGTGAGACGACCCAGAACATGGTGAGGGTAATCAGCGCGGCCAGTGGCAGGCAACACCGTGCGAGGGTGGGGAGCTTAGGGAAAAGGCGCTCCATGAGGCCGCTTAGAAGCCGACAGACGGAGATGATGAAATCAAGCCCGAGCACATAGAGCAAGCCGATGATGAGCAGGAAGAAGCGTCCATCAATGGCGATGGCCACCGTGATGGATTTGAAGAGGTATGCGAGGTAGAGGCAGACGTAGCCGAAGAGAAGCGCTTTCGTAATGAGCGTGACTGAAATGGCCTTTGATCGCTTCATCAACGACACGATCAAAAGCACGAGCAAGCTGATGCCCGCGCCATAGAAGGCGAGCAACGCGATGCCATCATAGCCATTGAAACCCATCAGAGAACTGAGCCAGCGCTCCAGCCCCGGCGTCGTCGTCTGCATGAACATGGGATTACTCCCCGAGTAGGTGTTGGAAGCCTTCGTGCAATTTGGAATAACCCAATTGGAGAGGTAGTCCAGATAGGGATTCGTCAGCAAGAACATGAGGCCGAAGAGGCTCGCGGCCAGCGCGCCATCCCCGATGAAACGCAGCAGCGCGCCTTTGCGATCCCCCGTGCTGGTTCTCCATCTTCCGATCAGGGCGCAAACGACGAGCAGCGGGCCGGAGATGGCCGCGAGGAACTTGATGCCGAAGCCCACGCCGCACCACGCCGCCGCGAAGAAGACGCGTCGCGCATCCGGCTTCTCGACCAGTGACAGCGCATAAACAAGGCCGATGCCATTGCACGCGGCCATGAAGGCATCAGGATAAAACGGGTAACTGGTGTAAACGAGGAAGTCGAGATTCGTCCCCACTAGGGCGGCGGCCATCCAGCCGATGGTGATGGAGAAGTAGCGCGCACCAAGGGCATAGACGGCGAGCAATCCGAGCGCGGAAAGCAGCGTCTTCACGATGCGGGAGCTGAGATTAATGAACTCATCCGAGACTGTAAAGCCGAGCTTCGTGGCCACATAAGTCGGCAGTGCCGCAGGGATGAAGGAGAGCGCGCCGTAGCTGTTAATCTGCACCGTCCACGGGTCCATCGTCTTCTTCTCCGCCACCCAGCGGATGCGCTCCATGAGCAGGCCGTCATCAGGTCGCGAAGTGATGATCTGCATCCGGTGATCCTGCTTCCGATACCGCCACTGATGCGTGGTAAAGGCGAGGCTGAACACCGCTGCCACCAGCAAGCCCGGCCACCAGAACTTCCACGTCAGGGGCACGACGCGATCCCGATCTGCCCATGCCGCAAGGCCACGCTGCCAGCGTTCTTTGATGGCAGTCCTGCTGCGCTGATCCCACACCACGAGCAGTAGGGCCACGCCCGTCAGCAGCCAGCTTCCGCGCAGGAACCAAGGCGAGAACTGGCGCGGGTAGTGCAGTTTGTAAGTGTGCTGATTGGTGGTGGGATCGCTGTTGTCCCGCGCTGAAAACCAGAGGGTATGAGTGCTGAAGAGGTTGTTGCCGCCGCCTTGTTCGCGCACATTGATGACCGCACGGGCCAGTGGTAACAAGGGCAGGGGACTATCGCTCAGCCACGCCTTCGTGGGATCACCGATGTGCGCCAGTTCTTCTTTGTTCAGCGTGTATTTGTAAGCGAAGCCATCGGAGTGCTGGATGTGCTTCGGCTTGAAAGTGATCGTTTTCGTAAACGGAAGACCACGCGTGGACTGCCAGGAAAAAGTGGCGGTGAGAACTAGGCAGGCGATGAGGAATCCCACTCGGCGGCTCCACGGTGTCAGAGTGACCTTGGGGCCACGGCCTCGCACGAAACGATACAGCAACACGAGAACGGTGAAGGTCGCAGTGAAGGCGGCGAGGGCCTCCAGATCGCGGTCCAGAAACAAGAAATGCAGCCAGCTCTCCGCCGCATTCACGGGAGCCTCCAGGAGATGGAAGAGGGCGGGGATGAGCTTCTCGTTGATCATGTTAGGCGTGGAACGCTGCATGATGAAGGGGCGCGGTCAGGCCACAAGTCTTTTCCACAGACTAGGAGAAGCGCAGGAACGGAGTTCCATCCAGTCGCTTGGACATGTCCAGAGGATCGCCCAAGGACATGCCTTCGGGATTGACTTGATAGGCCCAGACGAGGAATTGAACGAGGTTCGCCTGACCGTAGATCGTGGAGAAGGCCCCATCCACGGCATCCATCCCATGACCCAGTTTAATGCGGCCAATACGCGGCACATTGAAGCGTGCATCAATGGTGAACCAGCGGCCCAGATACACCTCACCATAAGCATGGAAATCCATCGGGCTGCCGGTATCCAAATAGGCGATGTCCGGCAGATGCCCCGTGACGTAACGGGCGGGCAGATTGAAGGCGCGACACAACGCGACGACGACATGCGCAAAGTCACGGCAAACGCCGTAGCCGCGCTGCACCACCTCCGACGCGGAGATGTCCGAACGACCGGAACCAAAGCGGTATTCAATGTTCTGATGAACCCAATCACAAATGGCGTGAACCCGCTGCATCCCGTTCTGGATATAGCCGAACTGCTGCCAGGCGAAATTTGAGAGCTTATCGGAATCACAATAGCGGCTCGGCAGGGTGTAGCGCAGCAGCTCCTGAGGCAGTTCATTCACGGGCAGGGAATTGTAACTCATTTCCCAGTGATCGGGCAAGGATGACACCGCGACGTAGGCATCCATATCAATGACATTGCGGCCCGGCACCAGCATGGAGCGGCAGGTCAGATTACCATGAGAATCTTCAAACTCGTGCGGCTTCAGATACGGGCCGAAGTAGCAGCTTTCCTGAAGCACCAGGCAGTTCTCATCACGACGTGGCCGAAGCAGGTAAGAGATGGGCGTGAAGAGAGAGGTTTCGTAAACAAGATTGCACCCCACCCGGACGGTGAGATTAAGATGTGGCGAATTCATGGTGGAGGCAGTGAGGAACTCCGAAGACCACCTCCTGAGAACGCACGCTCCTTTGACTAACGCGAATGTCGTGCCAGCGGTAGGTGGGTATTGACCCCATTCTGAATCCTCCTCAAAGTCCTTCTCATGCCCCAAACCACTCTGGAACGCCTTATCGCACTGACCCGCGAACTCATGCTCATCCCCAGCACGGAGAGCCGTCCTGAAGAGCGCGCGCGTTGCTTCGCGCTGTGTCGCCGGAATCTGGAGACGCTTCCGGGCGTGGCGATTCACGAATACGAAAGTCGTGGATTCACCTCACTGGTTGCGGGTGCGAGCGGCGTGGAAGTTCCCACTATCCTCTTGGTCGGACATCTGGATGTGATCGAGCATCCCGACGTCGCGGTGTATCAGTCCAGCCTTCGCGATGGTCGCCTCTGGGGGCCGGGCGCGGGTGATATGAAAGGTCAATGCGCGATCATGCTGGAGCTGTTCGGTGAGCTGCACCGGAGGTTTCCCGGTCTGCCGCTCGGCATTGCTTTCACCTCCGATGAAGAGCGCGGGGGTGATGATGGCGTGCGCTATTTGTTTGAGACCGTGGGCTTGCGCTGTGGCCTGGCCATTGTTCCTGATGGCGGTTCGATCAATCGAATCACCGTTGAGGAAAAGGGCATCCTCCAGGCGCGCCTCCGCGTCCTGGGTAAGGAGGGCCACGCGGCGGCACCGTGGCTGGGACCGAACGCCCTGGCGACGCTCGCGCAAGGCATCGTTCGCTTGGGGCAACACTTCGACGCGCTTCAGGACGCCGCTTCGCCAGATCATTGGTATCCCACCTGCGTGCCCACTATTTGCCATACGCCGAACCGCACCATCAACTGCATTCCTGGGGAAGCAGAGGCCATCATTGATGTGCGCTTCCCACCACCGCACACCGTGGAGAGTATGCTCGCGACCGTTCAACAAATCGCCGGGCCAGAGGTGACCGTTGAACGGGTGGCGAGCGCTCCGACCACGCAGCTCTCACCGGACCCGCTTTACTTGCAGATTACGGAGCAGCTCACGGGCACGCCTGCGAAGCTGGTGAGGGCATCGGGCGGCAGTGATGCCTTGTTCATCGCTCAGTATGGCATCCCCGTCGTGCTCTCCAGTCCCGTCGTCGGGAACCTCCACCGTGAAGACGAATGGATGGACCTCGCGAGCATGGAACTCTACTACCGCATCTGTGAACGATTCATCTTAGAGAAACTCGTTCCCCACCGTTCCTGCATTGACCAGCCTCGCTAAACGAGTGCAGGATGCGCTTCATGACACGTCGCACGTTTCAATCCCTCGCTCTCGCCGCTAGCGCCTCCGCTTTGGCTCAAGAAAGTTCTGCCAAAGCCAAGCCGATCCGCATTGGCCAGATCGGCACCCGTCACGCTCATGCGTCCGGCCAGCTCGCGGCGTTGCGGAAGTGCCCGGACTTCGAGTTCGTCGGCATCGTGGAGCCGGATGAAGCACGGCGACTGGCCATGCAGAAATCGCCGGACTATGCCGGGCTGTATTGGATGACGGAAGAGGAACTGCTCAATGCTCCGGGCCTGCAAGCCGTGGCCGTGGAGACGGATGTCAGCCATCTTCTGGATCATGCGGAACGCATCGTGAATGCGGGCCTCCACCTCCACCTCGACAAGCCAGCGGGCGAGTCCCTGCCGCGTCTCAAGCGCCTCTACGACACCGCCCTTCAGAAGCAGCGCCTCATTAAAATGGGCTACGTCTATCGGTTCAATCCCGCGTTCCAACTCTGCTATGAAGCCGTGGAGAAAGGCTGGCTCGGCGAGGTCTTCTCGCTTCACACCGAGATGAGCAAGAGGGCCAGCGCCGCCGAGCGCTCCAGCCTGCTGCCTTACAGAGGCGGCTCCATGTTCGAGCTTGGTTGCCACATCATTGATGCCGCTGTGCGCGTGCTCGGCAGGCCGGCAAAAGTAGCTTCGTTCCCACGTTCATTCCCGAAGGATGGCTTCAACGATAACATGCTCGCCGTGCTGGAATATCCCAATGCCACCGTCACCGTGCGCAGCGCCTTGATGGAGGTCGATGGGGGAGCGCGGCGACAGTTCGTCGTTTGCGGCAATCAAGGCACCTGCGAGATCCGTAAGATGGATGGCCCCACCGTGACCCTCGCGCTGGATCGCCCGCGCGGCACTTATCATCAGGGCACTCAGGAAGTGAAGCTGCCACCAGCGCCACGATATGAGCTGGACTGGCAGACCTTCGCCAAGTCCATCCGTGGGGAAATGGAGTGGCCCTACAATCCCGAGCACGATCTGGCCGTGCATGAGACAGTCTTGCTCGCCAGCGGGATGCCGATCGTTTAGTGCGGCACGCCTTTCACTTACTGAGCAACGCCTCGCCCTTCACCGGGTCGAATTCACCTTCCCATTTGGCCACCACGAGCATGGCCACGGTGTTGCCAATGAGGTTCGTGATGGCCCGTGCTTCAGACATGAAACGATCCACGCCGATGATCAAGGCGAGCCCTTCCACGGGGATGACCTTGGTCGCGGTGAGTGTGGCTGCGAGCGTGATGAAACCGGCTCCGGTGACGCCCGCCGCGCCTTTGGAAGTGAGCAGCAAGACGGCGAGGACGCTGATTTGTTGGCTGAGCGTCAGTGCGGTATCTGTGGCTTGCGCGATGAACAGCGCGGCCATCGTGAGGTAGATGCAGGTGCCATCCAGATTAAAGGAATAACCTGCGGGAATGACGATGCCGACTACGGACTTCGCGCAGCCTGCGGCCTCCATTTTCTGCATCAGGCCTGGCAGCGCCGTTTCAGAAGAGGACGTGCCGAGCACGATGAGCAGCTCCTCTTTGATGTAGCGCAAGACCTTCCATAAACTGAAGCCGTGAACCTTCAGAATCAGCGAGAGAAGCCCGAAGACAAACAGCGCGCAGGTCAGATAAACACAGGCCATGAGCTGACCGAGTGAGAGCAGTGTGCCCACGCCATATTTACCAATGGTGAAGGCCATAGATCCAAACGCGGCGATGGGCGCGGCTTTGGTCACGATGCTCACGATGCCGAAGAAAAGCTTCGACACCTGATGCAGCATGTCTGTTAGAGGTAGGGCTTTTTCACCCAGCTTCGCGAGGACCAAGCCGGACAGCACCGCGAGGAAGAGCACTTGTAGAATCTCGCCCTCGACGAAGGCGCTCGCGAAGGAGTTCGGGATAATATTCAGCAGGAAGTCCACGGTGCTGAGCGCTTCCGCCTTCTTCGTGTATTGACTCACGCTCGCGGCATCCAGCTTGGCGATGCTCGCATGGATGCCTGCGCCGGGCTGGAAGACATTCGTCACGATCATCCCGATGACCAACGCGATGGTGGTCATCACTTCAAAGTAAAGCAGAGCCTTCCAACCGACGCGCCCGATTTTCTTGAGATCGCCCATACCTGAGATGCCGGAGACGACGGTGCAGAAAATGATCGGCGCGATGAGCATCTTCACCGCCTTGATGAAGGCATCACCCAGCGGCTTCAGTGACGCTCCCAGCGCCGGATTGAGATAGCCCAAAACTGCGCCAGCGACGATGGCCAGCAGCACCTGAACATAGAGATTCTTCCACCATTTCATAAGCGCGCCATTGTGGAGGAACGAACAAGGGACGCAATAGCAATCATGCGGGCGGCGTTCATACTTTGCGCTTGGCATTCCCACGCAGTTCCGCTAGCACTAGGTTCCACAGTTCAACCTCTCAACACATCAACTCCTATGCCTCACGTCCAAACCAACGGTATCAACATGTTCTACGAAGAGCGCGGCTCAGGCGAACCTCTCATCTGCATCATGGGCGTCACGGCGCCGGGCGGAGTTTGGGATGCCCACGCGCAGGCCTGGTCTCAGCACTTCCGCTGCATACTCGGTGACAATCGCGGCGTCGGTCTCACGGACAAGCCCGCCGGTCCTTACACCACCGCGCAGATGGCGGATGACTATGCTGGATTGATGGATCAGCTCGGCATCAAGAAAGCCCGGGTCGTCGGTTGTTCCCTTGGCTCCGTCATCGCCCAGCAGTTGGCCTTGCGTCATCCAGAGAAGGTGCAAAGTGCCATCTTCATGTGCACTTGGGCGCGGCAGGATCGCTTCGGTCTCTACACTTGGCAGCACATGATGAACTGCAAGGCCTCCATGCGCCCTGAGGACTTCATGCATTATGTGCAGATGCTCATCTTCACAAAGCCGTGGTTCGATAACGACGACTGCTGGAACAATATGCAAGGCGGTCTGGCCGAAGCCGCGATCAATCCCGCGCCGCAGCCTGTTCACGCGATGGAAGCCCAAGCCGCAGCGGCCATGAGCCATAACACGCTCAATGACCTGAAGAACATCAAGTGCCCGGTGCTCGTCATAGGCGGCAAGGACGATGTCTTTACCCCGCGTTGGATGGGAGAGGAAGTCGCTACGAACGTCCCCGGAGCTGATCTGCATCTGTATGATAACGCGGGCCACGCCTTCCACTGGGAGTGTCTCAGCGACTTCCTCTCCCATCCAACGCGGGGTAAAGACATCGTCCTTGCCGCCTATGACGAGCACCGGGCACTT
>JANYJH010000049.1 GCA_025361865.1 Phragmitibacter sp. | reverse complement strand
GCCCCCAATACCTCACAAGCCCCCAAGAAGCCCCACGGTTAGAACCCAAGTCATCACTTAACCGTTCGAGCAAGACACACGGAAACGCTCTTTTTAGCCACCCGAAGCCCTTCAAAGGCGCCCCCTATCCAGAGGTGCCCTAGAGAAGAACCAGTAGTTTAACGATTCTGGCAAGTAAGAGGAGTTTTAAACCCACTCAAGCGATTCAGCGCATGAAACTTGTAAGCTAATCAGTTGCCAGTGTAACAGGGTTTGAACACATGTTCGAGCATCTCCCTTAACAGAGGTAATCACGAAATTACTTTAAAAACTGACTTAATAATTTCCATAATTGGTCTGCGTCACCACCAACATGCTGGTAGTGACTCAGTTTGAAATCTGCCTAGGAGGCTTCCCCGTTCAGGTTGAGTTCCAAATTATAAGCGTTGGATTTTGATCTGCTTCAGAGTGATCCATAATCCTTTTGCCCGCACCAATTGTATGAGAGAACCAAATCGCGGTTCAGATTTCGCCTGCTATTTTCATCGGTTGTAACTAGACCCAAAGACTGCTCCCCATCACGTTCTGATTCCAAAACAGATACATTCTTGCTAAGAATGAATATTTCTGTTAAGAAATAACGCAGAAAGGTTATTGTTATCGTCATGAACGTCGAAATTCTGCCGGCAAATCTCATCTCAGCGCTCCTGAACTTGCATGTCGGGAAATCGGTCTTGCTCAGGTCGGCTCTCGGTAAGGGGGATGAAGCTGAGATGCAGGCGTCGGGTGAACTTATCGGGAAGCTCTATGGACTTACGGAGTATGACCGCCATTACACGGTCACTTCCATTAAGGGTGACAACCTGCTGGTTTGTGACTTCGTGGCCAAAGATGTGATCGAGATCAAATCGGCGAATGAAGTGCCGATTGCCATCGTCATCCGCAAGTCTCTTCCTGAGACACTCCATTGATAGCGGGTTGATCCTGACTTAGATACAACATCTCCTGCTTCCGTGGTTGAATATTGTTTTCATTTACAATAATCTTCAATTTTGATAGCTTCGTGTGCATGGAAACGGAACTTAGCTGCGACAGCGAATCCACTGAGGCCCCTGAAATTATTCTCTCTGAGGAATCCGTCTTGATCCTCGAACTCCTCGCCAAATGGGGGCGGGGTCTGCCGCAGACGAAGATGCAGGAGAAGCTGCAAATGACGATCGTGCATCTGCGCGCACATCTGGCGGAGCTGGTGAAATACCGTCTCATCGCCCATGACTCCAGCATTGTCAGAGATTTCCGAGTGGCCCCGAGCGAGCAACAAATGTCCCTCATCTGGAAACTCACGGCTGAAGGGAAGAGCCTGTTGGAGGTGGGATCGGTAGATGCTTAGGATCACCTGCTTTTAACTCCCCTCGCCTTCCGGAAGTCTGCGCCTGCGGTCTTCATTGCTCAGTGGCTTCAGGGCTTCAGCAGCTTCATAAAACTTCTCCAGATCACCTCGTTGTCTTTTCAGCAAGGCATGGAAGCCGGGCACGAGATCATAGTAGGAGGCCACGGCGTTCAGGCGGGCGTTATTGAGGGGCTTCGCAAACCAGGCATCGTGCGTGGTATCCCCATGCCAGCCGCGTTTGAGGGATTCATACTGGCGGCGCATCTGGGTCAGGAGATGCTGCTTCTCGCTCCGCATGGCTTCTACGGTGAGAGCCTTGTTCTTGTAGAGAGCTTTCAGTTTCTCACGGGTGCTCAGAACCAGCTTGGTGAACTGCGCATCATGCTGCAATTCTTCGTCATACTCGGCCAGCGCTTG
Source organism: Phragmitibacter sp. (assembly GCA_025361865.1). Taxonomy (GTDB): domain Bacteria; phylum Verrucomicrobiota; class Verrucomicrobiia; order Verrucomicrobiales; family Verrucomicrobiaceae; genus JANYJH01. The sequence goes on along the minus strand of JANYJH010000049.1, from coordinate 3,505 downwards.
GGCGTTTTGCTTCGCCTTCAACCAACGACGCACAGCTTCCTCGGAGTTGGCCGTGGCGAAGGCCTCGTTGAAATCGGTATCGCCAGAGAAGAAAACTCGGGGATGCGACAGCTCATGGAAGATCAGCTCGGCCAGTTTCACATCACTGCGCTCAATGAAAGTATTCATCACGGGATCACGAAACACACCGAGCGTGGAGTAGGCTTCCACACCGCCGCCGAACACGTCGTAGCCTTGCGCCTTGAGCCTCTTCACTTCCGCGAGCGCTTCATCCTTCGAGAAGTAACCGTGATATTTCTGTGCGCCGACGAACGGATACCACCACGTCTTGCCCTCAGTGGAAAACTCTGGCGCGGCAAAGACGACCCACACGACAAAGGGGCGCTGCAAGTCCGCATAGGTGCTGTATTGATCCTTCACGGGCAGGCGCAGTTCCTTCTGCGCAAAGGCCCGCAACTCCTCGATGAGTTCCAGCTTGCGCTTCAGTTCACGGCTCGTGTTCGCATCCGTTTTGACCTCAGCGATGGGCCTTGCTTTGGATTGAATCTCTAGCTGCCCATGAATGGCCTGACGGTAATAATGCACCGTCTGGCAGGAGGTGAGCCATCCTACTAGCAGAGCCAGGCACAGGTGTCGCATCGTATGAGAGCGCTAGGATTTCGGCTTCAAATGCTTATCGAAGAAGCCGATGACCAGCGGTCGTAAATCCTTCTGCTTCGGCTCCAGATGGAAGCTGTGCGGCGCACCTTCGACGATGACCAGTTCATGCTCCGCTCCGGCTTTCTGCAAGGCTTCAGCCATCAGTTCGCTTTGCTTCAGGGCCACCGTCGTGTCCGCCGTGCCGTGCAGAATAAGCATCGGCGGGCTGTCCTTGTGCGCATAGGCGACGGGCGAGGCCTGCCGATACAGCTCCGGCGCTTCCGCAAACTTCTTTCCGAGCATCGGACTGTCATGCCAGGAACCGAACTCCGCCGGGCCATAGAGATCCACGCCACACTGAACGCGGCAGGAAAGATCACCATAAGGTTCCTTCGGATCAAGGCCATCTCCGGGAGCGGTCAAGGTAACCATCGCGGCGAGATGCCCGCCCGCCGAACCACCGATGACGCCGATGTGATCTGGATCAATGTGCAGCCGTTCCGCGTTCTTGCGCAGCCAGCGCACAGCGGTCTTGCAGTCATGGAGATTCTGCGGCCATACGGTGCTGCCTTTCACGCTGAGCACATACTCGATGCTCATCGCGAGGTAGCCATTGCGCGCCAGATTGCTGCCGATGTTGATCTCCCTCGCTGCGTTCTTTTCCCCACCGACAAAGCCTCCACCGTGGATGATGACGACTGCTGGGACGCGCTTGTCCTTCGGCATTTCCAGCGGGAAATAGAGGTCCGCTTTCTCCTTCCGTTCATCGCCGAGGAAGCTCACGTTTTGCTCAACGCGGACATCCGCAGGGAACTTCGGCTCGGCTTGGGGTTTCTTATCTTGAGCTTGCGCAAGACAAGCGGAACACAGCAGCGCGGTGATGATCTTCTTCATGGATGGATGAGGTGAACGCAGTGAGATGACGAATCATTTCGCAGGCTTCCTATCACGAAATGATTGGGCAAGTCCACACAACGTTTTAGATTCCGCTGATGCCTGAATACGATGCGCCCAAGACCTTGCAAGTCGAGCTGAAGAAGCTCCTGCTCACAGAGCCGTTTCGCATCGCACACGGAGCTTCATCAGAGCGGACAGTCGTTCGACTGCGCCAGGGACTGGGCCTCGGTGAAGCGCCCTTTGTCCCCTACTATCCTGAGTCGCCGGAGGACACCGTGGCTTGGCTGAACGATGAGGATGGGAGCCGTGCCCGCAAACCCAACGCCGCTGACGGGCCGCGGGCCGGGCGACTGGCGCTTGATTTGCTGAACGAAGATAGGCTGGCCAAGAAAGCGGACAAACCCCTCTGGCAAGCGCTGGAATTGCCCAATCCACAAGGCATCGCGGGTGGCCGCTCCTTCAGCATCCCCATTGATCTCAAGGCATTTACGCAAAGTGTTCAGGAAGTGAACCGTCAATTCCGCGTGCTCAAGCTGAAGCTCGGGAGTGGTAATTTGGACTTCGATGAAGCCATCGTCGCCTATGCCCGTGAAGCAGCGCCCAAGGCTATTCTGATGGCTGATGTCAATGGCGGCTGGTCCCCGAACAACGCTGCGAGGATGATCCGACGCCTCACGCGCTGGGATATGGAATTGATGGAGCAGCCCATTCATCATGAAGGCGGAAGCGAAGGCTGGCGGGAGCTGCGCAGCGCGATGACCTCGCGCTCCATTCGTTTAATCGCGGATGAGAGCGCGCAAACCGAGGCTGATTTGACCTGGCTCGATGGCATGGTGGAGGGCGTGAACGTGAAGCTGCTGAAGTGCGGCGGCTTGCGGCCAGCCATCTCCATGATCAACGCCGCGCATGATCGCGGCCTCGGCGTTTTGCTCGGCTGCATGATCGAGAGCAGCATCGGCGTCACCGCAGCCGCGCACCTCGCAGGGCTGGCCGATTGGGTGGACTTGGATGGCCACCTCTATGTCGCGAACGATGATTACGAAGGACTTCGTTTTGATGAGGAGGGTGATTTAGTGATGCCGAGTGGAGCGGGGATTGGGGCTGTGATGGTGCCTGTGGAGCAAGATGAGCGGTAGAAATATCCTGGGAGCGCTGGCGTCCCGGCGGCGTTTCTATGTCGTCATTCAACCCTAAGCCGTTGCGATGATTCACTGCGGGCACTCTTGTGAAAGGGAATGTGCGAACGGAACTGAAGAAACGCCGCCGGGACGGCAGCGCTCCCGGGATTCCCCAGCCTATTAGCTCTTAGCAAACACCAGCTTGCCGTTCTCCAGCAGCCCGGTGATCACATCACCGTCTTTGAACTTGCCTTCCAGCACTTCCAGGCTCAGGGGATCGAGCACGAGCTTTTGAATCGCACGCTTGAGCGGACGCGCCCCATAGACAGGGTCGTAGCCTTCATCAGCGATCTTCCGCACGGCATCCTCGCTCAGTTGCAGCGTGATGTTCTGCTTCTTCAAACGATCCACCACCCGTTGAATTTGAATCAGCACGATCTGATCAAGATCACGCGCATCCAAGCGGTCGAAGATGATGACTTCATCTATGCGGTTCAGGAACTCTGGCCGGAAGAACTGCTTCAGCGAATCCCGCACGAGGGCTTCACGCTGCTCGGTGTTTTCCATGTCCTGAATGTGCTGGCTGCCGATGTTGCTCGTCATGATGATGACCGTGTTGCGGAAGTCCACGGTGCGGCCTTGGCCATCCGTGATGCGACCATCATCGAGGACTTGGAGCAGCGTATTGAACACATCTGGATGAGCCTTTTCCACCTCGTCAAACAAGACGACGCTGTAAGGCTTCCTGCGCACGGCTTCCGTAAGCTGACCGCCTTCTTCATAACCGACATAGCCGGGGGGCGCGCCGATCAAACGGTCGACGGCGTGCTTCTCCATGTATTCGCTCATGT
>JANYJH010000028.1 GCA_025361865.1 Phragmitibacter sp. | reverse complement strand
ATGCCAAGCAAGCCGTCGCCGAAAGCGAGCGCGCGGATAAACGGATCAACCTACGCATTTTCAAGCCCGAAGCCCACCTCATCGCCATCAGCGTGGGTGATAACGGAGTCGGCATCTGTGCGGAGAATCTGACCCGAATCTTCAACCACGGATTCACCACGAAGCCGGATGGACACGGCTTTGGCCTTCACGCCAGTTTTCAATCCGCACAGGAAATGGGCGGCACCCTGAAAGTCCTGAGCGACGGACCCGGCACAGGCTCCACCTTTACCCTTGAACTTCCCACAGGAGCAATCCGCCATGCATAACCAAGAATCCCTCGCCAGGCAAATGCTCCACCAGCCTCATGCGGGTATGGAAAAGAATCTTCGCATTCTCATCGTGGATGATAATCCTGCCATTCATAATGACTTCAGGAAGATCCTCGCTCCTGGCTCCCGTGAAGCTGAGTTCGATGCGATAGAATCAGCGCTGTTCGGCGCCATTCCGAGCAAACGGCCCCGCTTTGATTTTGAACTGACTTATGCCTCGCAAGGCCAGCAGGCTCTGGAAATCGTGCGCGCTGCCGTGGCCGCAAAACAGCGCTTTTCCGTTGTGTTCATGGATGAGCGGATGCCCCCCGGCTGGGACGGGCTGGAGACTACGGTCAAAATCTGGGAAGCTGATCCTGATTTACAGGTGGTCATTTGCACTGCGTTTTCAGACAAGTCCTGGGAAGAAATCACCAAAGCCATCCCCTACCCTGAACGTCTGCTCATTCTCAAAAAACCCTTTGATAGCATTGAGGTTTTGCAAATGGCTCATGCTCTGAGTGAGAAGTGGTCGCTGCTCCAGACTTCACGTTTGAACCTGCAATCTCTGGAGGAGAAAGTTAGCACCCGGACCGTTGAATTAGTGACCGAAGTCAAACGACACGTCGCGACAGGCGAGGCGCTCCGGCGCAGCCAACAACAGCTCTCCGACTTCTTCGAGAGCGCCAGTGTCGGCTTGATGCAGATTGATGCTCAGGGCGTCATACTTCGAGTCAACCGAGCTGTCCTGCACCTACTGGGATACACCTTGGACGAATGCATCGGGCATAACGTGAACGAGTTCCAGACGGACCCAATGTCAAAGACAGGAAGCCTCAACTACCTGCTCGCCCGTCAGACGCTTACGAATGTGGAAGCGTGTCTGCGTGGCAAGGATGGCTCCGTCAAACATGTCCTCCTTGATTCAAACGGGCTCTGGGAAAACGGCGAGTTCATTCACACCCGGTGCTTCATGCGGGACATCTCCGAGCGCAAAGTCGCGGAAGCTCAAATCCAACAATCACTCACCGAGAAGGAGATTCTGTTGAAGGAAATTCACCATCGCGTGAAGAATAATCTTCAGATCATTTCCAGCCTTCTCGCACTGCGTGCGGATACGATCTTGGATGAAAACATACGCGAGGTTCTCATCGAAAGCCAACAGCGCATCCGCTCCATGTCCCTGATCCATGAGCACTTCTATCAGTCTGACTCCTTGGCCAGACTGGATTTTGGAGAATACCTGCTCAAGCTCGTCAACACTCTCTATCACAGCAGCTCCACCACATTGGGCGGAGTGAAGCTGGCCATCGACACCGCTGAAGATGTCAATCTCAATATGGAAACCTCCGTGCCCTTGGGCCTAATGGTGAATGAGCTGGTGAACAATGCCTTCAAACACGCTTTCAAAGACGGCACCGGACTGCTCAGCATCACCCTGCAGCGGGAAGCCTTAAACAGTTACAGCATCACCATCGCCGATGATGGACCGGGTCTGCCGCCAGGCTTCGATATTTCCCAGACCGGGTCATTGGGAATGCGACTAGTAGAAACCTTCACGCATCAACTTAAAGCCAAGTTCCAGATGAACACCGGCCCAGGTGCCGTCTTCCGGCTTGAGTTCAAAGAACTACATTATGCGGATCGGAGTTAAGCGGATTACGATTATCTACTCCTCAAAAAGCTCCGGATAAGCCCGCCAGGCCACATCCGCTGACATGCGCAGAATCTTCGCAGCATCGGGCTCTTGAAGCGCCTGCTGAAGCAGCTCCGAGCACTCGATGGTATTGAGTTTACGCACGGCGTGTTTCACCTTGGGCACCTGGCCACTGGAGGCACTGAGTTCATCAAGGCCGAGGCCGATGAGCAGCGGTGTCAGGACGATGTCACCCGCCATTTCACCGCACATGCCGACCCATATTTTCTTGTTCGCCGAGGCAGCGACGACGTTCTTGATGAGACGCAATACGGCGGGATGCGTGGGTTGATACAGGTCAGCCACACGCTCGTTCACCCGATCCACGGCGAGCGTGTATTGGATGAGGTCATTGGTTCCGATGCTGAAGAAATCCACATGTGGCGTGATGAGGTCTGCGATGGTGGCCGCGCTGGGGATTTCAATCATCGCTCCGACCTGCACGGTGTCCGCCATCGGCACGTTCAGTTGGGCTAATTCCTCACGGCATTCGGCGAGCAACTGATTCGCGATGATCACTTCCTGCGCGCAGCAAACCATGGGATACATGATGCCTACGGGACCATGCGCACTGGCCCGCAGGATAGCGCGGAGTTGGCGTTTGAAGAAGTCCCGCTTCGACAAGGAAACACGAATACCGCGCCAACCGAGGAAGGGATTCGCTTCCTTTTCCACGGCGTTCGCGGGATCGAGCTTGTCTCCGCCGAGGTCCAGCGTGCGGAAGATGACCAACTCCGGCGAGAGGGTCTGCACGACTTTGCAGTAAACTTTGGAGAGCCGTTCCTCACTCGCATTTGGGTTCTCCAAATACAGGAACTCTGTGCGGAATAGGCCGATGCCTTCTGCGCCGGAGTCCTGAATATGCTTCAACTCTTCCACGAATTCAGCATTGGCCCCGACGGTGATTCTGCGGCCATCCAAGGTGACGGCGGGCGCACGGCAGTCGAGATTCAGCCGGGCTTCACGTCGCTCGGCCTTGAGTTCCCGCGCCTTGTAATGGGCGATGGTCTTCTCCGTCGGATTCAGGATGAGCAAGCCGTCATCGCCATCCAGCAGCACATGCTCCGCAGTATGCAGGGCCTCACAAATGCCGTGCAAATGAACCACCGCAGGCAATCCCAGTGACCGCGCCACGATAGCTGTGTGGGAGGTCTTGCTGCCATGCTCAATGGCAAAGCCCAAGACCTTGGTGCGGTCAAGCTGCGCGGTCTCAGAAGGAGTGAGATCATGGGCGATACAGATGGCCGGTTTCTCATGCCCCGCCTTGTCGAGCTGCTCTCCGCGCAGATGACGCAGCACCCGCTGGGCCACGTCCCGGATGTCCAGCGCGCGTTCTCTGAAATAGGCATCCGGCATCCGCTGGAACGAGTTCATACACTCGCGCGCGACCCGGTAATAGGCAGACTCTGCGCATTCGTGCTGCTCATTGATCGCCTTCTCCACAGGCTCCTGAATCATGCTGTCCGCGAGCACTAGCAAATGCATCTCCAGGATTTCACGCGCGCTCCGGTCCGCATCGCCATCCAGACGCTGCATGAGATCCTGCAACTCCAGGCGGGTCGATTCCACCGCATGGGTGAAGCGGGCCCACTCCGCTTTCAGTTGCTTGCTCGGTATCCTGCGGACGATGGGTTCTTCAAAGCGCTCACCCACCAGTCTCACGACGCCATGAGCCACCCCGCCGGAGACTGGAGTCCCCCGGAAAATATGCTCAGTTAGCGCCTTCGTTTTTACCATTTGAATACCCAGTAACAGTTCAGAATAACAAGCATCACCCGCCCGCAGACGGTCACATGCCACGCACTTGCGATGATAATTGTCCCGGCTCCAACCAAGCAGGAGACTTACTCGTCGTCAAACCCGCTTTGAATAAGCATTCCGAGTTCCGACATTGCGGACTCTGCATCCGCTCCCTCAGTGGTGAGGATTAGCTTCGCCCCCTGACCCGCCGCGAGCATCATCAGGCCCATGATGCTCTTGCCATTGACCTGCTCGTCATCCTTATCCACCCAGATGTTACATTTGTATTTGCTGGCGCGTTTCACAAACTGAGCCGCTGGGCGCGCGTGCATGCCCAGTTTATTGGTAATGGTGAACTCTTGAGTGCAGGTCATGTGGGTCTTTTCCGTCTCAGCTTTGTTGAACGTCGGGCGGGAGTTAACCTAATTGATCATTCGCCATTTTTTTCAAGAGCCTTTGATTAAATTCGACAGCGCTATTATAACCAAAGGTCCTTAATTTATAATTCAGCGCTGCTATTTCGATCAATCCGGCCATATCACGACCTGCGACTACGGGAACCTGGAGCAAGGGAATCTCCATTCCGAGAATACCCGTGTTGTGAGCCCCCGCATCGAAGCGCTCCAATTCCCCTAGATCCGCTTGGGGAACCAGCTTGATGACCAGATCCAAGCGCTTGCTCAAACGCACACTGCGAATGCCGAAGATCGCGGCCACGTTCAGCACGCCGATCCCGCGCACCTCGATCATGCTACGGCCGATTTCCTGCGCGGAGCCGATGATCTCGCGTTCTTCGATGAGCCGGAACTGAACCGAATCATCCGCTACGAGGCTGGCTCCCCGGCCGAGCAAGCCGAGAACGCTTTCGCTTTTTCCAATGCCGCTTTCGCCGATGATCAGAACACCCACTCCTTGCACATCCACGAGGCACCCGTGAATAGACGTGGTCGGAGCAAATAACCAATCGAGTCTGATGGTGGCCGCATTGAGGTATTTCATGGTGATCATTGAGGTCTGGAAGACGGCGATGCCCGCCTCATCCGCGATGTCCAGCATGGGCTTGGTCAACTTCTTTTCCCGTGCGACGACCAGACAGGGGATCTCCCAGGCACACAGTTTGATGAAGCGCTCCATCGCGATTTTTGGCTCTAAACTGTTCAGATACGAGACTTCTGAATTGCCCAAGACCTGCACGCGCTTGTAGGCGAAGTAGCTGAGGAAGCCTGATAGCGCAAGGCCCGGACGGTTGACCGAAGGCTCCATGATTTTGCGGGTGAATCCTTTTTCCGAATTGAGCAGCTTCATTTGCAGTTGCTCGGTATTCTTCTCATAGAATTCCCCGACCGTGAGTGATGCGGGGCGCTTGATCTTGTGATGAATATTGATTTCCGCCATGCCCAGAAACCTAGCGGGTTCTGACGGGGCTGGCAAATAACTTGAGAAATCAAGGAGCCACACGCGCTCCGCTTGCTTTCAATCCGAGCACCACTATTGAGTTTTTAATGCCCGCCCCTGCCCCGTTAACCTTCGCCAGCCTCTCAGCGCTCCCCAGCTTTGCTCATGCTTTCACGCTACGGCATCCTGACATTGATGTGGCGGTTGATCGTGATGAAGCTCTGAAACGTCTCTGGCAATGGCACACGGAAGTGGCGCTTGAGCTGGGGTTTGCCAGAACCTGTCTAGCCACAGCTCAACAAGTTCATGGTAATGCGATTTCACTGATAACGACTCCTGATGAAACTCCGATCCAAGCCGTGGATGGCCTGATCTGTAATACCCCTGGCGTGATGCTCGGCATCTATGTGGCGGACTGCTGCGCGGTCTATCTGGCTGATCCGGTGACGGGAGCTTTTGGCATCGTTCATTCGGGGAAGAAGGGCACGGAACTGGACATCACGGGCATGGCGATCGAGGCTATGCAGCGGAGCTTTGGATCGCGTCCCGAGGACTTGGTGGTTCAGCTCTCACCATGTATCCGCCCGCCCGCCTATGAAGTGGACTTTGCCGCTGCAATAAGAGAAGAAGCGAAGGCGCGCGGTGTTCTGCCCGAGAACATTCACGACGAAGGCGTCTGCACGTCATCAGATCTGACTCGGTTTTACTCTTACCGGATCGAGCAAGGCCGCACCGGAAGGATGCTGGCCTTGCTAGGAGCGCGGGGCGCTAGCGAAGCCTAAAACCCGTCATCCATGCCTTCGTCAAAGCAACGACGACGCAGGTGGAATTGACCATTCTGCTCCAGAATATAGTGCGTTTTCCGGCGCACATGACTGTGGGAAACGCTGGTGATGCCGGGCTTGCACTGGCTGAAGTCAACGCGACCACGACGGAACAAGGTTTCGAGGAAGGATTGCGTGGCTTGCTCTACTCCGGGAACGGCGGTTGAACCCGCCTCGAGTGCTGCGGGAGCAATGGCCCCACGACGAGAGAACGAGGCCGTGCGAACCACGAGCGCGCCTTCTCCAAGACCGAAAGCGCTGGCCCGCATCATCATGTCACGACCCCGAGGCATGTCATCGCCACCAGGTGTCGGCTTGGCATTCTGAGCACGCATGGCCTCTGCTTTCAGGCTGCGCACAGCTTCGAGCGAGAGTAGGCCACGACGCACAAAGGCGCTGCGAAGAACCTCTTCATACTTGCCATTAAAGAGCGGTCCTTCAGCCCAGATGATCTGCGCAGCGACTTCGCTGTAAAAAGCAGCACTGAGAGCGGAAGTGCGCACGCCTTTGACCAGCAGGATCGAAGCGTCCTTACTGACATGCAGTAAGTCATCTGCTGTCGGCTTGCGACCTTGCGTATGAACTTGCAACATCCCAGCCATCGCTTCTAAATAGCCGCCCGTGAAAATGCGGGAGAACGAGTGAGGCTCTGAGGACAGGGATGATTCCGGTGCGCAAGGCGGCAAGTGAAGCGGGTCGTGATAGAAGAATAAATTCACTGCATTGCGCAGGCAGTCCGCCGGAGCCGCATGAGGATTGATCGTGTGCAGCAGTTTGCCGAACTGTTCGGCGAGTCTGGTCAGCGTGCTGTTCTGGTAAAGGTGTCCGCCTGTTTCTGTGATGACCGCATCCCGCATCGCTGGCAGTTGCAGCGAGATAAGCAGGGCGGAAAGATCGCTGAAGGATTCATGGAACGCCGCCACTTCATCAAGGCACGCATCCCATAGATCAGGGCGCAGGGCATCCAGAACGGCGTGGCCAAATTCATGCGCGATGATGTCCGCGCTCTCCGAGGTGTAAACCGTCTTCCCTTTCGCCGTTCCGTGATAGAACGAAAGAGTCTTCCGGTCATAGTAGGCATTCAGTTCCTCGCCGGCATCCAGATCCACACTCAAAGTCTGGCCCCCCTGCCAAGTGATCGTCTCAGGTAGAAGAGGCTTCCAGAATTCACGGGCGCGGCGCAGGGCATCCGCCGCTGTCCAGTAACGGAAGTTGGCCGTGCCCACGGGATACACGGTCGGCTTCGGAGCGCTGCCAGTGATTTCGACAGGTAGCGGCCCGAGTGTCAAAACAGGTGCCGCGCGCTTCGTCAGCTTCAATCCTGATTCAGGATCATCCTCCCAAACGGCGATTTGCGTTCCCGATGAAGAAGTGAGCGCCTTCTTGGCCACTGTTTTCGCAGGTAGCTTGGCAGCAACCGGGGCAGGCTTAGATTTGGCAGCGGGAGCCTTTTTCGCCGGAGCGGGCTTCGATTTCACCGGAGCGACCTTCTTGGTCACTGCTTTTTTTGCCGGTGTTTTCTTTGCGGTTGGACGCGCTGTTTTCTTCATGATGCAGTAGGGTCACTTAATCTCCGATTTGGCTACCCTGTCACTCTAGCATGGGGGAACTTGACGCAGGAATTATCTAACATGGCACAAACGTGAGGTTAATTCAAACGCGACAGCACATACAAGTGTTTTATTGATTCTTCATTATTTACACAAGCCCCCTAGCAAGCGGAGAGCCCTTGACCAATGCGGACCCTCCAGCTAAGGCCTCGCATGTGCCCTGCAAAGCTGACCCTGACTGCCCCCGCCAAAATCAATCTCTGGCTCCGCATTCTCAACAAACGCCCGGATGGCTTCCACGCGCTCGAAACCCGCATGTGCCCCATCTCCGTGGCGGATGTGGTCACCGTAGAACGCCGTGAGGACGACGTGGTCAGCCTCTCCTGCTCGGACGAAAGCCTTCCCACGGACGAATCCAATCTGGCTCTGAAAGCCCTGCGTCTCTTCGAAAACAAGACGAAGCTTCACCACGGATGGAACATACATCTGGAAAAGCACATTCCCCACGGGGCCGGTCTGGGCGGTGGCAGTAGCGATGCCGCTTCCGTTTTGAACGCGCTCAACCAAATCTGCGGCTCGCCCTTATCCCTCACCGACCTTGGTGAACTGGCAGGCCAGCTTGGCTCTGACGTGCCCTTCTTCCTCTACCAGCAAACCTGCGATGCCACCGGACGCGGGGAGATCGTCACCCCTGTGAGTTTTCCTTGGCAGCTTTCGCTCGTGCTCATTAAGCCCGGCTTTGGCGTGCCTACTCCCTGGGCCTATCAACGATGGGCCGCCAGCGAGGAACTTCTCGGCGTCCGCTACACCGCCCAACCCTGCGAATGGGGAGAAATGATCAATGATCTGGAGCGGCCTGTGTTCCAGAAGTTCCTCCTCCTGCCAACGCTCAAAAGCTGGCTGCTCGAACAGCCAGAAACCGTCGCCGCCCTCATGTCAGGCTCAGGCTCCACCATGTATGCCGTGGCAAAATCCCCAGCGGACGCGGAGACACTGGCAGAAAAAGCGCGAATCCTGTGCGGAGAATCCACCTGGGTGCGCGTCGCACAGACTTTGATTCCAGAGGAATAAATGATTTGGGCTGGGCGGACTCCCATCCACCCAGCCCTATTATATCAACCTCAACACACATCCCGCCTTTGCGGGCTCTATTGACAACAACCATTTCACTCTCAAGATACAATTTGCAGATTGCTCTCGCTAAACTGTATGATGAGTTAGTGGGGGTCCGATGAAAGATGTTCAACGGAAGATGAACTTTTTTTAAAATAAAGTTTCAGCACCTTTTTCGGGCAGCAAAAGCCGTCGCTGCGTCCCACTTCACCCCATCCGTTTGAGCCCTTCAAGTATCTTTAGCTGACGTTGGATTGACATCATCTG
>JANYJH010000016.1 GCA_025361865.1 Phragmitibacter sp. | reverse complement strand
GTTGCCAGCATCACGTTCATTCAAAACGGAAGCGGCGGCGGTGGCCCACCAAAGGGAGGCGGAGGACGCCTTCCAGCTCCGGGACCACCTCTCGGCGGACCGCCCATGCCTTTGCCGAAACTGGCATCTGGCGTGCCGCGCCACTGCCTTCCCGTGAAGGGAAATTCATCCGTCGTGTAGTAGTGATAGATGCCTTCCGGGAACTCAGGCGTGACTCCGAAGCGGCCATGGCAATCATCCAGATCACCGCTGCCTGCGACATATTCAAAGTCCTGGCTGAAGCGTCCATCGTATTTTCCGACGGGTCCATTCACGGCCACCGCGCGCGTGCCTTCTTTCAGCCGGAAGCTTGATTTCATCTTCTTCAGCGGGCTCTTGGCATCCTTCGCATCGGTGTATCCATAGGCTGTGTAGATGGGGAAACCGTCAGCCGCCCAACCGATCTGGAGCATCTTTTTGCCATCTCCGCCTAGCCGATTCACCAGCCCTTTGGGAAGACCGTGATAATGATAAGCGCCGGTCGGCTGGACATGCGCGTTGTGATCGTCCAAGCCGAGATCGAGAAAGCCGGTCATGGCCTCGTAGCGCCAGCCAGAGCTGGGATCGTTATGCCAGGTCTCGCCCGTGCCCGGTTCAAACGGCACACCGTTCAAGGCAACGCCGAAGAACCAGCCACCGCGCCAGCTCGGTGTCGCAGCCACTTGCGGCTTCAAGGGAACGCGGAACGTGTAGCTTTGCGGAGTGGCCGTATTCGGGTTTCCCCGACGAGGGAACGCGCCTGGCTCATGATCCGGCCAGCCATTGGATTTAATGATTCGGAACTCGCCCTCCGTGGTGATGCTCACGGAGTTCGCAGGCTTTGCGGAAGCGGGTGCGGCGTGCAAGGGCCTCGTCATTTGAGCGATGACGACCAAGGCTACAAAGGAAACCGCACCGAAGCCCACGCAGAGGGCCGGAAGATTAGGAAAAGGACTACGATTCATAGGGACGAGGGCGGGTGCGCAGGAAAAGGGTGGAGGTTTTTAAGAAGATGGCCCACCATTGTTTAGGTGGGATGAGGACGACAGCGGAGAATTGTAAAGGAGAGGTAAAAGGCACGCTGATGGCTACGCCTAGATTGGTTACTGCCTATTCAAACCTTTGACAGAATTCTGTCAGATACTACTATTCTCCATGCAAACGATCTCCTACACTGAGGCTAGAAACGGCCTTGCAAGTCTTATGGCAACGGTTAATCGCGACCGTGAACCTATCACTATCACCCGCAATGGTGAGGGAACGGCGGTCCTGCTGGCCGCTGACGAATATGCCTCGATGGAGGCTACGCTCCATCTTTTCTCAACCACTGCCAACGCCGAACGAATTCGTCAGGGACTGAGCGATTTTGCAGCCGGAAAACTTCAAACCGGTGAACTATGCGATTGATGTGGCTGCCTGATGGCTGGGCGGACTATCTCCATTGGCAGCAGCAAGACCGAAAGGTGCTAGCGAGGGTGAACGAGTTGATTCGCGATACCCTGAGAAGCCCCTTCTCGGGCATTGGAAAACCTGAGCCGCTGAAGAGCAATCTGAAAGGTTGGTGGTCCAGACGCATCACTCAGGAGCACCGTCTTATCTACCGCGTGGAGAATGAGGTGCTCATCATCATGCAATGTAGATTCCACTACTGAAGGTTCTTCCCTCTTCCGAAGGACACGCCCCGCAACGGACGTTTGGTTACACCATGCGCTTCCCCTCCTTCGCTCTCGCTTTGATCTTCACCGGCACGCTCCACGCGGAGGTGTTGCATTGGTTCAAAGGCAACACGCACACGCATTCGCTGTGGAGCGATGGCAATGACTTCCCGGAGATGATCTCCGACTGGTATGCGAGCCGGGGTTACGACTTCCTAGCGATGTCTGACCACAACGTGCTGGCTCAGGGCGAGAAGTGGTTGAGCGAGGCGGTCATCGAGAAGCAACGACTCGCTTTGGGCAAGACTGTCATCAGCAAATACCGCGCCCGCTTTGGCGATGATTGGGTGCAGACGCGCACGGGCGTGGATGGTGCGACGGAGGTGCGTTTGCGCCCTCTGGAGGAGTATCGCAAGCTGCTGGAAAAGCCGGACAAGTTCCTGCTGGTGGAGGCCGAGGAACTCAGCGCGGGGCTCGGCAAGGTGCCCGTGCATATCGGCGTGGTCAATCTCACCGAACCCATCGCGCCCATCAAGGAAGGCACGTCTCTGAGTGAGGTGATCCGGCGCAATCTCCAGCTTGTCGCGGAGCAGATGGCCAAGACGGGACGACCGATGCTCGCGCATGTGAACCATCCGAATTTCCTGTGGGCGCTGACGGCGGAGGACTTGGCGAATGTGGTGGAGGATCGTTACTTTGAAGTCTTCAACGGCCACCCCAAAGTCTATGTCAACGGCGACGAGCACCACATGAGCAACGAGCGCATCTGGGACATCGCCAATACGATCCGCATCGCCGAACTGCACGCCGATCCACTCATGGGACTGGCCAGCGATGACTCGCATCAGTATCACGGCGGCGAGGCCTCGCCCGGTCGCGGTTGGGTCATGGTTCACGCAAAGAAGCTCGAACCGAACACGCTAATCGAGGCCATGCTGCGCGGTGACTTCTATGCCTCCACTGGGGTGCTGCTGGATGACATCCGCTTTGATGCCGGGAGCCGCACGCTGAAGTTCAAGATTCAATCCAGACCCGGCGTGCATTATCACACGGTCTTCCGTGGCACTTTGAAAAACTACGACCACGCGGTGAAGGAAGTGAAATCCCCCGAAGGTGATCCGCATCCCATCCGGCTCGAATACTCCGCTGATGTGGGCAAGGTGCTCGCTGAGTCTGATGAGGCCGAACCCAGCTATAAGCTCACGGGCGATGAACTCTATGTGCGCGCCACAATCACGTCCGATGCGCCGCATGGGAATCCTGTCTGGCCGGGACAAACCGAACAGGCCTGGGTGCAGCCGGTGAGATAGGAATTGCCTCAATACTTGCACACCTGCAAAGGGCACGCTATGCCAAAGGGATATGGCAACAGCTTACAAGATCGCAGTTCTCCCAGGTGATGGTATCGGCCCCGAAGTAATGACGGAGGCGTTGAAGGTTCTTCAGCGTGTCACCGAAAAATTCGGCCCTCAATTTGAATTCACTCATCAGCTCGTGGGCGGTGCGGCCATTGACGCGAAGGGCAAGGCTCTGCCTGAAGACACGGTGGCGGCTTGTGAAGCGAGCGATGCGATCCTCTTTGGCAGCGTGGGCGGTCCCAAGTGGGAGAAGCTTCCGCCGAACGAGCAGCCAGAACGCGGGGCGCTGCTGCCGTTGCGCAAGCACTTCGGTTTGTTCGCGAATCTTCGTCCGTCCATCTGCTACCCTTCGCTGACTCATGCGTCGCCGGTGAAGGATAATCACATCGAAGGCGGCTTCAATGTGCTGTGCGTGCGCGAACTCACGGGCGGCTTGTATTTTGGCCAGCCGAAGTTCCGCAAAGAAGTGGATGGCGAGATGACGGCGGTGGACACGATGGTTTACAAGAAGAGCGAGATCGAGCGCATCGCGCACGTCGCGTTCAAGAGCGCGCAGGGTCGCGGCAAGCACGTCACTTCCATTGATAAAGCGAACGTGCTGGAAAACGGCATCCTCTGGCGCGGCACGGTCGAGGAAGTGGCGAAAGGCTATCCCGATGTAAAGCTGTCCCATCTCTATGTGGACAATGCGGCGATGCAGCTCATCAAGAACCCGAAAGGCTTCGATGTGGTGCTGTGTGAAAACCTTTTCGGCGACATCCTTTCGGATGAGATGGCGATGATCGCGGGCTCGCTCGGGATGCTCGCCAGTGCCAGCCTTGGCAAGGTGAAGGGCGATGGCCTGTATTTCGGGTTGTTTGAGCCCAGCGGCGGCACGGCACCGGACATCGCGGGCAAGGGCATCGCGAATCCGATTGCGCAGATTCTCTCGGCAGCGCTGCTGCTCCGTTACTCGCTGGGTCTGGAGAAGGAAGCGGCTGCTATTGAAACCGCCGTGCGCAAGGTCATTGATGATGGTCTCCGCACGGGCGACATCTTCACCGGCGCGGAAGGCACGAAGAAGGTGAATACGGCGGAGATCGGCGCGGCCATTGTGGCGGCGTTGTAGCTCCTGTCAGCCAGCAGAGACCTGGAAATCTGATAGAACCGCTGGATGGCTAACGGTTCTGTCATTGATAAAATTCCTGCTCGTGGAGGACGTTGAACTCACTTCAAACTCAAGTCCTTATGCGTCTTCCACTTTGTCTGCTCAGCGTGGCTTTCTTTGCCTCGGCGCTCATTGCGCAAGACGCTACTCAGCTTCCTGAAATCACTGTTACAGGCAAAGCGGAAGACCTTCTCGGCGCTGCGCCTGCGGCTTCCAAAGGCCAAGCCAGCAGCGAGGAACTCCTCTCGCGACCGGTTCTCCGTCGTGGAGAAATCCTCGAAACCGTGCCCGGTCTCATCGTTACGCAACACGCGGGCGGCGGGAAAGCTAACCAGTATTTCTTGCGCGGGTTCAATCTCGATCACGGCACGGACTTTGCCACTTCACTCGAAGGAATGCCGTTGAACATGCGAACCCACGCGCATGGTCAGGGCTACACGGATCTCAATCCCTTGCTGCCCGAAGTCATCAAGCAAGTGGACTACGTGAAGGGCACTTTCACAGCGGCGAATGGTGATCTGTCCACCGCTGGCAGTGCGGATTTTACATTGTTCGATTCCCTGAATCACAATCTCGCCACGCTGGAATTCGGTGAGCATAACTACTACCGCGCTTTGGTCGCTGGCTCCATTCCTATCGGAACAGGGAAGCCGACTGACACCATCAGGTATGGCTGCAAGGATCAAGTCCTACCGCCGCCGCCAACCGCTTACCTGACCTACGCCTTTGAATACAACTACTACGATGGCCCTTGGGATCGGCCTGAAGCGTTCACGCGAGGGAACGGAATGCTGCGCTACTTTGATGGCGATGCGGATGATCACTTCTCCCTCACCTTCATGGGTTACAAAGGCCGCTGGAACTCCAGCGATCAGGTGGCGCAGCGGGCCATTGATCAAGGCGTCATCGGACGTTACGGCTCGCTTGATCAGAGCACGGGCGGCGAATCCCAGCGTTACAGTGTGAACGCGGTGATCCAGCACACGGAAGGCGATGCCACGACGAAGGCCAACCTCTACGCCATCTACTACGACCTCAATCTCTTCTCTGATTTCACTTACTTCCTCGACAATCCGCAGCACGGCGATCAGTTTAACCAGGCCGAGAAACGCTGGGTGCTCGGCGGTCAGATCTCTCGCACTTGGGAGCAGCAAAAGCTCTTCGGCAAGAACGCGGAATTCACGCTCGGTTTGCAGACGCGGCATGATTTGATTGATCCCATCGGTCTCTACAAAACGGAGAATAGGCAGCGGCTCAGCACGGTTCGTCAGGATAACGTCTATGAAGCCAGCGTCGGCTTCTATGCGGACAGCACGGTGCATTGGACGAGCTGGTTCCGCACGAATGCGGGTCTGCGCGGTGACTTGTTTTACTTTGATACCCATAGCAATCTGGTGGCGAATTCCGGCAGCAAAACGGAAGGCATCGTGAGTCCGAAATTCAGCGCGATCTTCGGCCCCTGGCATGAAGCTGAACTCTATCTGAACTACGGCATGGGCTTCCACAGCAATGACTCACGCGGCGTGAACAACAGGATTGATCCCACGACCAAGGAGAAGCTGGCCCCCGTGGACCCGCTGGTGCGCACGCAAGGTGCCGAGCTCGGTATCCGCACCCAGGCCGTGCCGCATCTGACGAGCGCGCTCGCCTTGTTCTGGCTGCAAAGCGATAGCGAGCTTGTCTATGTGGGGGATGAAGGAGTGAACGAACCCGGTCCCGGCTCCGAGCGCTTCGGCATCGAATGGACGAACTACTGGCGTCCCACCGACTGGTTCAGCCTTGATGGTGAGATCGCCTTGACTCATGCGCGCTTCACGGATTCAGGCAAGGACGATCACATCCCGGACAGCGTGCCGCTGATGATCTCTGCCGGAATGAATCTCGGTGCACAAGGCGAGGCCGATGGCTTCTTCGGCAGCCTCCGTGTGCGAGCTTTCAGCAAGCGGCCGCTGATCGAAGACAATTCCCGCCAAGGCAAGGCGAGCTTCCAGGTGAATGCGAGCGTGGGCTATCGTCATCAGAACTGGGAGACGGCGCTGGAATGCCTAAACGTTTTTGACCGGAAGGATAACGACATTGAATACTTCTACACCAGCCGTCTTCAGGGCGAACAAGCAGCAGGCTATGATGATGTTCACCTGCACCCGACGGAGCCGCGCATGTTTCGTCTGCGAGTCACTTACAAGTTTTGATCGCAAGCCAGAATGATGCTATGAGGCAATCAATGACTTCCCAAAGACATCTTCTTGCCCTCATTGCATCGCTTCTGCCCTGCGGTTTGTTTGCCCAGACAGAGACTGTTTTGCCTGCTGTCGCGGTGCCTTCCACGGCAGCTTCCCGCATGGTTTTAGATGAGCTTCCCCGCACGTTGCCAGTGACGGAGCACATCGTGTTTTCCCACTGCAATGTGCAGTCAAAGGTCATCGCCATGACCTTTGACGATGGACCGCACATTACCTTCACGCCGCGTTTGCTTGATCTGCTGAAGGAGCGCGGGATCAAGGCAACGTTCTTCCTCGTCGGCAAGAACGCTGCCGCCTATCCGCAGATCGTGAAACGCATCGTCGATGAAGGCCATGAAGTCGCCAATCATAGCTGGTCCCATTCCGCGTTTAACAAGCTCGGCGAGGCCTCGGTAACCGCAGAACTCCAGAAGACGCAGGACGCCCTTGTGAAAGCCTGCGGCGTCGCGCCCATCCTCTACCGTCCGCCTTACGGAGCCATCACGCTGAGCCAGAAGAAGTGGATTCATGAGAAGTTCGGCTTTCCAACCATCCTCTGGGAAGTGGACCCGCTGGACTGGAAAGCGCCGCGCTCCGTGCAGAAGGTCTATAATGAAATCCTGAAGCAGACTATCTCCGGTTCCATCATCCTTTCGCATGACATCCACGAGACCACGGTCGATGCGATGCCTTCCACGCTCGATGCGCTGAAGGCTCAGGGCTTCCAGTTCGTAACCGTGACCCAGCTCATCAATCTGGAAGTGCTGATGAAGTCATTCGTCGGTCCGCCTTCCCCGGATCAAATGCCGCCCAAGGCCGTGCCAGTGACGGAATGAATCGAACGGCCGTAGCCCAGATCATTCATAAAACCGAAATTCCTCATCTTGACGCCTTCCACTCCCTCCTCTAGCTTCGCGGCGATGAAACTGAATTCTGTTCCTCGCCTCGTTCTCAGTGCTTGCTTTGTCGGCGCGCTTATGGCTCCTGCAACGTCCTCCGCGCTGGACCTAGACAAGTTGAACCCCCTCAATCTCTTCAGCGGTAAGAAGGACGATAAAAAAGCGCCAACTGCCGAGGAAAAAGCCAGTCAAGATGCGGCTGCGGATGCCATGCTGCGGGATGCTCACACGGCAGCTTCCACTGGCAGTGAGGGCAAGGCTCAAAGCATCTACAAGGACATCGTCAGCAAGTATCCTTTCAGCGATGCCGCTGGTGAAGCGCAGTTTAGTTATGCCGTGCTTGTTCGCAAAAATGGCAAGCTGGAAGACGCCTTCGATGCTTTCCAAAAGCTCATCAAGGACCACCGTCAAAGCCCCCGTTTTGCAGACGCTATCGAGCAGCAGTTCTCCATCGCCGAAGAAGCCAAGGGCGGCAAAAAACAGACTTCAATGCTGTTGATCCCCATGAAAGTGGACGCCAGCAAGACGGTTGAGATGTATCGCACGGTCATCAAGAACGCTCCTTATGGCCGCTATGCGCCGCTGGCCCAGTTCGCAATCGGTGAGGTCTTCCAAGATCAAAATGAAAAGTCTAAATCCACCACAGCCTTCCAAGATGTGGTCGATAACTACCCCAACACTCCTCAGGCTGCTGAAGCTCAGTTCCGAGTCGGAGCCATCACCAGCACCGCTTCCCGCAAGACTCAGGATGCATCCAATCTGGTCACCGCTCGCGATGCTCTGGAAACCTACCGCACCACGCATCCAACGGGTGAACGTATGAATGAAGTGGAGACCGAACTGAATAAGAACAAGGAAGTCTCCGCCCAGAAATCCTATGCAGTCGCTGAATTCTACGCAAAGTCCGGTAAGCCCAAAGCCGCCGCCATTTATTACAACGACGCCATCAAGTATGGCACGCCAGAAGCCGCCTTGAAGGCTCGTGAAAAGCTGGCCGCTCTCGCCGCAGCGCACGGAGAAGAATTGAAGAAGAACACGGATGTAGATCAAGCCGACTATACCCCAGCCGCAGCCGTGAATCTCAAGACCCGTGATGAATATGCTGGCCCACCAGCCCCCGAACTAGCTGCCGCTGGTCGCAAGCCCAAGATGCGGGTTGAGCGTGATGAGTTTAAACCTATTCCCGTTCAAGAGCCGGAGTTGCCCACCCGTGGCAACAATGGAACCGCTCCCGGTATGTTAGTGCCACCTACCAGCAGCCCCACTGAAGGTCGCGAACTCCTCCCAATCCCTCCTGCGCCGAGCAATATGACTCCTCCTACCCTTGCGCCTCCAACCGCGCCCGGCAGCCTGCCTGTTCCTCCAAAACCTGAGGAACAGAAGCCTGCTTTGCCCAAGTAAAACGAAAGACCTCAGCTCCACTCCCCTCTAATTACAGCGATACGGACATGAATAAATTATTTACTTTGGCTCTTCTCTTCAGCATGGCGATCCTCACCGGCTGCTCAGGCTACCATCTGGGATCGAGCAAACCACACCAGCTCGCGAACGTCACCAAGCTCGCTGTTCCCACGTTTAAAAACGACACCCTCCAGCCCCGTCTGGAAGTGCTCGTGACGAATGCGCTCATCAAAAAACTGCAAAACAGTGGTGCCTATCAGATCGTCCCAGTGTCTGAAGCGGATGCCGTGCTGAAAGCCACAATCGTTAATGTAGCTGGCAGTCCGTCCCGTTCAGTGCGTAACAACACGCTGCGCACGGCTGAAATCCTGACGCGTCTCATGGTCAGATACACGGTTGAAGATAGCACGGGTAAAAATCTGATCGTTGGTCAAAAGCAGGGGCAGTCCAACATCGTTCTCGATCCCAACTTCCAGCTTTCCGAACGTCAGGCTCTTTCAGATGCTGCCGAACGCCTCTCCATCGTGATGGCGAGCGAGTTGACTGAAGGTTGGTAACTTTGCTGTTTTCATCCGCATCATCAACTGTCTCAGGGCGCTGTCACTCACAGCGCCCTTTGTATAAAGGGCTGCCATGACTGATCCGACCACTGGGCGACTCCAGCCCGTCGCCACTCCCATTGGGAATCTGGGTGACCTCACCTACCGCGCGGTGGAGACGCTGAAAAACGCGAACGCCATCGCCTGTGAAGACACGCGGCGCACCTCCCATCTGCTCCAGCATTATGGGCTGCATGTGCCGCTCCTCTCACTGACGGAACACAATGAGGCGCGGCGCATTCCAGAACTGCTCCAGCGCATCTCCGCCGGAGAAAACATCGCCTTAGTCTCGGATGCTGGCTTCCCCACGGTGTCTGATCCGGGCCAGAGACTGGTCCATGCCACGATAGCCGCCGGACTGCGCGTGGAGGTCATTCCCGGTCCCAGCGCCATTCTTACGGCGCTGGCCGGATCAGGTTTGCCGACCGTTCCTTTTCACTTCGGAGGCTTTCTGGCTCACAAGAAAGGTCAGCGTGATAAGGAACTGGAACGGGCCATGCTGCGGGACTGCACCAGTGTTTATTTTGAGTCGCCCTATCGACTGGTGGACACCTTAGAAATGATCGCCAAACGGTCGCCTGATCACCCGGTTGTTGTCGCCCGCGAGCTGACCAAGATGTTTGAAGAATTTAAGCGTGGGTCGGCGCAGTCTGTGCTTGATCATTTCTCCAAGAAGAATCCGAAAGGTGAGATCACTTTATTGATCGCGCCAATTGAGCTTCCCAAATGGATGACCCGCGATGCTGCGGACGCAGACTGATACCGATCATCAATCCTTTTCAACCTACACGATAATCCAATGCAATCCGAGACTGACTCACCGTCCACAAGCGCAGAACCCACTGATTTCACCACGCAAAACGACGTTGGTTCGTTGAAGCACTCGATTCAAAATCACCTTCTCTACACGCTGGGCCACTCCCCTGTCACTGCGCAACGCGCCCACTGGTGGGTGGCCACTTGCTTGGCCGTGCGTGACCGCGCGATGGGCACTTCCTTCAAGACGATGGCTGAGCACCGGAAGCAGAACGTGCGCCGCGTTCACTACCTCTCCCTGGAGTATCTCATGGGCCGCTTGCTGGAGAATAACCTGCGCAATACGGGCCTCTATGAGCCAGCGCAACACGCCCTCGCGCAGATGGGCCAGGATTTGGAAACGATCATTAATCGCGAGCCCGACATGGGTTTGGGCAATGGTGGTCTCGGTCGTCTGGCCGCATGTTTCTTGGACTCGCTGAGCACGCTGGACCTGCCCGCTGTCGGCTACGGCATTCACTATGAGTTCGGTTTGTTCCGTCAGGAATTCGTGGACGGCAAACAGATCGAGCAGCCCGATGTCTGGACCCGCAATGGTAACCCGTGGAAGATCGTGCGCCCGGAATACAGCGTCTCCGTGAATCTCTACGGCAATGTGAAACAACAATTTGATGATCGCGGAAACGGGCGCTTCATCTGGGAGAACACGAAGCCCATCGTCGGCCTGCCTTGGGACATCCCCATCATCGGTTATCAGACGAACACGGTGAACTTCCTCCGCCTCTGGGAAAGCCGCGCTTCGGATGAATTCAATCTGCAAATCTTCAACTCCGGTTCCTACATTGAGGCCATTCATCAGAAGGCTTCTGGAGAAACCGTCTCCAAAGTTCTCTACCCGAACGACTCCACGGAAAGCGGCAAAGAGCTGCGCCTCGTGCAGCAATACTTCTTCGTCGCCTGTTCCCTGAGCGACATCATGCGCCGCTTCAAGCGCGATAACGAAGACTGGGATTCCTTCCCTGAGAAGATCGCCGTCCAGCTTAATGACACCCATCCAGCCGTGGCCATTCCCGAGTTGATGCGCCTGTTCGTGGATATTGAAGGGCTGGATTGGGATCGGGCTTGGACCATCTGCCGGAAGGTCTTCTCCTACACGAATCATACCCTGCTGCCAGAAGCGCTGGAGACTTGGAGCGTGCCGCTTTTCGGTCGCGTGCTGCCCCGTCACTTGCAGATCATCTTTGAGATCAACCGTCGCTTCCTAGAGGATGAAGTCGCCGTGAAATGGCCCGGTGATGTGTCCAAGATGCAGTCGCTTTCCATCATTGACGACCGTGGCAGCAAGTCCGTCCGCATGGCCCATCTTTCCGTGGTCGGCGGTCATTCCACGAATGGTGTCGCCGCGCTGCACACCCGTTTGTTGAAGGAGAAGCTGTTCCCGGACTTCGATGCGCTCTACCCCGGCAAGTTCCTCAACATGACAAACGGCATCACGCCGCGCCGTTGGTTGATGGTTTGCAATCCAGAGCTCACCGCGCTGATCAACGAATCCATCGGAACCGCTTGGACGAAGGACGCCACCAAGCTGCGTGATCTGGAGAAGTTTGCGGAAGACCCTGTTTTCCAAGAGAAATTCCGCTCGATCAAGCACAAGCACAAAGCGCATCTCTGCACCATCATCAAAGACCTCACGGGCTACGAAGTCAGCCCAGATGCGCTCTTTGACGTGCAGATCAAGCGCCTCCATGAATACAAGCGTCAGCACCTCAACCTGCTGCACATCATCACGCTGTATCATCGCCTCTTACAAGACCCGACGCTGGACATCACGCCGCGCGTCTTCCTCTTCGCCGCGAAGGCTGCACCGGGTTACTACCTCGCGAAGAACATCATCCACGCGATCAACGCCGTGGCTGAAAAGATCAATAATGACGCACGCATCCACAACAAGCTGAAGGTCGTGTTCCTGCCGAACTACGGCGTCACCCTGGCCGAGCGCATCATCCCTGCGGCTGATCTTTCCGAGCAAATCTCCACCGCGGGTAAAGAAGCCTCCGGCACGGGAAACATGAAGCTCGCCCTGAACGGCGCGCTCACCATCGGCACGCTCGATGGCGCTAACGTCGAGATCAAAGATGAAGTCGGTGACGATAACATTTTCATCTTCGGCATGACCGTTGAGGAAGTGGAAGAGCTTTATGGTCGCGGTTACAATCCGTGGGACTTCTATTGGAATGATGCCGAGCTGCGCACCGCCATTGACTGGATCGCCAGCGACTTCTTCACCGGCAATGCGGGCGACTTCAAACCGCTGCGTGACAGCCTTCTGGATCATGGCGATCCGTTCCTCGTCTGTGCTGACTACCGCTCCTATGTGGACTGCCAGGACAAGGTCGGCGAAGCCTACAAAGACACCGCGCATTGGACAAAGATGAGCATCCTGAACACCGCCCGCATGGGCTTCTTCTCCAGTGACCGCACCATCCGCGAGTATGCGGACAATATCTGGAAGATGCCAAGCGTGACGGTGGGTTAGGCCAGTTCTAAACGATACTGCTAAAGCCTTCGCTGAGCCGAATTCATTTGAGTTCGGCTAAGTTTTTGTTTGGGCGAAGCATGTTTTCTTAGACTGCCATCTGTCAACAAAGCGGATGAGCACGACGCTGATCAACAAGATGAACCGATAATAGAATGAAGTGTATTCCCAGTTACTTGCCTGGCAACTTGCTTCACACTGCGTAGCCAGCCATAGCCGCTGGCCATCAAAACGAGTCCAAGTAGCACATAGGCAAATCTAAGACTCGTGCGGTCAAGGCTGCCAGTGTGATGATCAATCACTGAAACGCACACTGCCCCAACTAAAAATAACTGCACACAACGTCGCCATGCCTCTAAGCTTCGATGTGGATCAAGATATTCTCCTGAACGCACAACTGGCGCGTGAAACCCGCCCAGAAACCAGAACGCAGCCATCAAAGCAAATAACAGACCCAGCCTTGGAAGCGAAAAGTTAAACTCCATGTCTCAGCAGGCTTTGATTCGTGGAACTCCTTTGTGGGCACTGAAATCAATCAGGTCCATTTGAGCAAGATTAAGAATCTCCGTTTTAAGAAGCGGGTAGTCAGTGATGGCTTGCCACTTGTTGAAGATGTCGCAAAAGGTCTGATTCAAGTTAAAGAGACGGGGTGAGGCACACGTTATAGCACGCTGTATGGCGCGATGGAAGTCTCTTGATGCGGCGCAGGCGGTTTTGGCTCCGCTCTGCTTGAATGAGGTGCTCGAAACGGGCAG
>JANYJH010000014.1 GCA_025361865.1 Phragmitibacter sp. | reverse complement strand
GTGTTCAGACCCGCGGCAGCGGGCAAATATCCGGGCATCTTGCTCTACTCGGAAATCTTCCAAATCACGGCCCCCATAGCCCGCACTGCGGCCTTGTTGGCGGGACATGGATTCATCGTGGCGGCACCGGAAATCTACCATGAGTTCCTGCCTGCGGGTGAAGTCTTGGCCTATGATCAAGCGGGCGCGGACAAAGGGAATGAGCTGAAGGTTGAGAAGGAACTGGCCAGCTACGATGCGGACTCGCGAGCCGTCTTGGACTATCTTAAAGCGCATCCAAATGGCACGGGCCATGTGGGAGTCATGGGTATCTGTATCGGCGGGCATCTGAGCTTTCGGGCTGCTGCGAAGAACCCTGATGTGAAGGCCGCTGTCTGCTTCTACGCGACTGATATTCACAAGCAAAGTCTGGGCAAAGGCCTGTGTGATGACACGCTTCTCAGCATCAAAAACACCCACGCGGAGCTTTGCATGATTTGGGGCCGCCAAGACCCACATGTGCCGCTGGAAGGGCGTCGGAAGGTGCAGGCCACATTGGATGCGGAGGGCGTAAACTACACCTGGCATGAGTTCAATGGACAACACGCATTCCTTCGTGATGAAGGGCATCGCTATGACCCCGAGCTGGCTCTGAAGAGCTATGGCATCGCCATTGATCTCTTCCGTCGTAAGCTCGGCGTGGGTGATGTCAGCCAATAATTCCCCTACCAGGATAATGATACATTCTCACACCACCAAGGGCGCACTTCTCTTCCTCTTGCTCGTCGCAGTGTGGCTCTTACCGGGGCTCATCGGACGCGATCCGTGGAAGGCGGATGAGGCTTACACGTTCGGCCTTGTAAAGCACATCATCGAGAGCGGTGACCCCGTGGTGCCGACGCTCGGGGGTGAGCCCTTCATGCAGAAGCCACCGGTCTTTTTCTGCGTGGCGGCATTGTCTGCCAAAGCACTGCCGTTCCTTGATTTACGGACCTCCGCGCATGGGGCCAACGTCCTCTTCATGAGCCTGACGTTGCTCTTCCTGGGGCTGGCAGGTCGTGAAGCCTTGGGGCAGGGGAAAGGCTGGTTTGCACCGCTCCTCTTCATGGGCAGCATCGGTCAGTTCCACATCTTCCACATGCTCATCACGGATGTCTCGCTCGTTTGCGGCTTCGCCATCGCGCTTTATGGACTGCTGCTAAGTCTGCACAAACCGTGGCTGGCAGGAGTGATTGTGGGCACTGGGATTGGCCTCACGTTCATGTCGAAAGGACTCATCGGCCCCGGCTTGATAGGTGTGACGATGGCGCTGCTTCCCGTGTGTTTCAAGGGCTGGAGGAGCAAGCCTTACTTCCAGAGCTGGCTCACTGCGGGTATCGCCGTCCTGCCTTGGTTACTGATCTGGCCCATCGTTTTGTATCAACGCTCGCCCCAGCTTTTCGGCGAATGGTTCCTAGAGAACAACCTCGGAAGATTCCTCGGTCACAACCTCGTGAACCAGATCGGCCAATGGCTGCACGTCCCATTTATCGAAGCGAAGAACACCATCGGGATGCCAGATGAACGCTACAATGCCTTCGTTGATCTCCCGTGGTTTGTCTGGCCGGCGTTCCCGCTCGCCTGTTGGTATCTTTTGAGGCAACGCCGCGCCGCCTTGAGCCAACCGGGCGTGCAGCTCGGCTTGTTGAATCTGCTCGTGATCTTGGTCATCGTCAGCATCTCGCGGAATGGTCGTTCACTGTATGCACTGCCAGAGTTGATCCCTGCGGCGCTGCTGGGAGCTTATGGCATTGAGTTCATCGGAACCCGCTTCGCCAAAGGCTTGCAGCGTTTCGTTGCCCTTGCATTCTCCCTCATCTTCATGGTGGCCTGGCTCGCGTGGACCGTGCAATTCACAGGCCCACCCGAGTTCATGTGGTCCAAGGTGATGGCTAAATACCCCACCTATGTTCCGGTCTTCGAGTGGCTTCCATTCTTGGTCGCTTTCGCCTTCACCGTTGGCTGGTTTGCGTGGCTCTTCCGTCCGCTGAATGTAGTGACCGAGAGGCCCGTCATCGCGTGGACGCTAGGCTTGTCTGGTGTCTATCTCTTTGCCATGACCCTGTGGCTACCCATGCAGGAGAATGGCATGTCCTACCGACATCTCACGTCCATCCGTGCGGCGCTGCCAGAGCCGCACGGCCTCGTCGGAAGCCGCAATGTCGGCGAGCCCCAGCGGGCGATGTTTGACTACTATGCCGATCTGACAACCGTTCGCCTAGAAGTCAGCCCTGCCGCTGCGGACTGCGCCTACTTTCTCACCGAACGCGAGGTCTTCACGAAGAAGAAACCTGAGCCCCCCGGTGGCCCGTGGGAGCTGATCTGGGAAGACATCCACGGGCAGAAGGAAGTCTATCGTTTGTATAAGAAGAAGGCCGGGCCGTGAGTCACGAAACATGAGTTTGACCCGTGACCCAAATCTCGTAACCTCGATGATGCCAACTGCCATTGCTCCGGTCACCACTAAAGCCATGAAGCTTTCTCCGAAGCAGCGCATGGGACTGGCGACACTCCTTTTGGATAGCTTGGAGAACGAGGTGGGTGTTGAAAAGAAGCTGCTACTGAAGCTGACTAAACGAGCGGCTGAACTTCGCACTGGTAAGGTCACGGGCCTAAGCACGGAAGCGGCGTATGGCTTTTCGCTATAAGCTGATCCATCATCCCGATGCAGCAAAGGAATATCAGGAGGCTCATGATTTCTTCCTGAACGTGGATGCTGACTTGGCGGATTTATTCAAAGAGGACTTCAAAGCCGCACTGAGAGCCATTGCCACAGGTCGTGCTGCTGGCAGCCTATATGCCGCAGGATGCGCCGCTCGCTGGGTGAAGCTGAAGCGCTTTTCATACAAGGTGTTCTTTGAGCCGGAGGGTGATGATGTTCGTTTCGTGCTGGCCGTGATCAGTGGTCGCAGGCATCCAAGCCGCATCCAATCAGCGCTTCGCAGACGTGGTCGCTAAATCAAATCATTTAAGACAAGGGAACGCGACGTAACCCGATGCTGAACGCCAGCGTCTTGTAAATGATCGCATAGCAATCGGAACCTCCTTGATGAAACCAGACAAGACTCTCCTCAGTGTATTAATCACGCTCCTCATCCTCGGAGCCATTTTCTTCGTCATTGAACGGATTCTGGGACGAGGGCGAAAGCAGCCGATCATCCGCAAAGGATGGTGGACGGATGTCACCTACTGGTTCATCACGGTCCTGCTGACGAAGCCCTTTGTCCGGCTCATGTTCATCCTGCCGCTGGGCCTGCTTTTGCTTACGAAGGCGACTTCGATAGAGGTGCTGAAAATGGGAGCCTACACCGGTTATGGGCCGCTGAGCCGACAGCCCATTTGGCTGCAAGCGATTCAAATCTATGTGCTCGTGGACTTCTGCGCTTATTGGACGCATCGCCTCTTTCATCGGGGCCGTTGGTGGCCGTTCCATGCGGTGCATCACAGCTCAGAGGAGCTGGACTGGCTGGGCAGCCTGCGCGTGCATCCCGTGAATGATCTCGTCAACAAACTCGCTCAGGCCACGCCCGTGCTGCTCATGGGTTACAATCCCACCGTCACGCTCAGCACCGCACCCATCCTCACCTTCTACGCCATCTTCATTCACGCGAATGTGAACTGGGATTTTGGCTGGTTGCGCAGTGTGATTGCAACACCCGTGTTTCATCGCTGGCATCACTCCAAAGACCGCGAAGCCTGGGATAAGAACTTCGCAGGACTATTCCCTGTATGGGATATTATCTTCGGCACCTACTACATGCCGAAGGGGCGCTGGCCTGAGCATTTTGGCATTTGTGAGCCGATGCCGAAGGGATTCATCGGGCAGCTTTGGGAGCCCTTTGCCTGGAACTTGCGGAGAGGAAAGAAGATCGACCCCAGCTAGACCTTTCAATGATGGCGTCGCCGGAGGTAAGCTAGCCAAGGCTGGAGGCGCACGAGAATATCAAGACGTTGCAGGCTTCTTCATCAGCCAAAACACGCCTCCCAGCGATGCGAGGACTGCAAACAGCCAAGGGAGCCAAGTATAATCCGTAGTCTCTTGAGACGCGTTGGCTGCGTTCGAGGGTGACTTCACTTTGGACGGTTGTTGGGGAACTGAAAAAGTTCTTGTATCGACTGGATTATCGGAAGCAGCGGAGGACTTACCTTTTTCGGCTTCTCGCTGTTTGATAGCCTGCATGGCGGCTTCAATATCGCTTACAGGAACCAATGTTAGCTTTTTATTCCTCGATTCTGTAGCCAGCCTTTCGAGTGCTGGGAGCGACGTTGAAGTCCCTATATCATGAAGAGCAAACACTACAGCCCCAAGTATTGCATTACGATCAGTATCAATGAAGCGCAGCACCAGTTGCTCATGTTCAGGACTAGGATATTTGCTGAGAACACTCATAGAAGTCTCCGCAAAACCTATTTCGCCTTCTTTCATTCCAGAGATTTGACTTGGAATTTTCTTTAATTCATTTGCGATGATTGCTTGTTGTTCAGGAGTCATCTTTCTCTGAAATTGTAGACCTTCTAGGGCAGTTGCCATTCTTGGTTTTCCCTCTAGTGGATGAAAATATTCCTCTTGAAGCATTGTCAGTAAGTCTGGCAAATACTTGGAATCTGAAAGCTCTTTCATCACGCGCTCTCGGCGTTCTTGAGGAATGAAATCGGAAGTAAGATCAAGCAAGTAATCTTTAATTTCATCACGAATCGTTCCCTCTCGTGCTTCAAGGAACTGCCCCCTCCAAACTAGAGAGAACGCTAAAATTATACATAAAAATTTCATGGCCCAGAAGTCTATTGATTTGGTAAACGGTCCAAGATGAGTTTTTCCTGCGAGTCATATAATAGCAACTGGCTGAAGATATTTGCTGTAGTTTCAGAATAACGGCGCATAAGATTATGATCCACGCGAATTGGAGTGGCTGTCTTTACGTCTTGAGAGTAATCATCCCCATAGTGTCCTTTATTCGTGAGCAAATGACCGATCTCACCGCTTCGAATGGCGCGCTAAAAACCACAGGCTGACAAAAGCAGCGATGACGGCAAGTAGCCAAGGGAGCCAAGTATAATCCGTAGGCTCTTGAGACGCGTTGGCGGCGTTCGAGGGCGTCTTCACTTT
>JANYJH010000398.1 GCA_025361865.1 Phragmitibacter sp. | reverse complement strand
TGTGAACGCTATCCGTTTTCGGACGGTAGCAAGGAACCGCTGCACCTTCCCGAATAACGGGAACTTTGGGCATGGCTGCGACAATCTCACGGGCGCGGTCGGTCTTCTCCGTGATGGAAGGCTCCGGCAGATTCTCCAGCTTCGGAAACTCGATGCCGTCAATCTGTGAAGCATGAAACACCGTGTAAGCCCTCAAATACCGGCGTGTCTCGGCGTCCTCGCCTGCGGCCTCGTCCTCTTTTGAGTAAGTGCCATACTTCACCACAAGCGAACCGTGTTCACCTTTGCGGACATTGCCGCCAAGCTCCTTGGCCTGAATGAAAGTCAGGAAATGAGGCGAAGTGAAACGAAGACTGCCAAGCAGGAACACATTGATTCCCTGATAAGCCTTCCCGGTGGAGAAGTTGCGCGGGAAGCCCACTTTCGAGAAGTAAGGTGATTTCCACGGCACAACCCCTGATTCAAGCTGCGTGATGATGCGGTCTGTGACCAATTGATAGATGTCTGTTTTCATATTGTCCTCCTTGGATTGCAGTTTTATGCGATCGCTATGCGCGCGCGAAAAACATGCGTGACCCACGCCGGAGGAGCGGGCGGGCAGTCAACGGGAGGTTCCGAAGGAGGGTGCCCTTCAGGGACAGCCTTTGGATGCCCTTGACGGCCCGAACGTCCGCGAGGCATCTCAAGCCGCTAAACTCAAGCGGCGGTAATGGCTGCCACTAGGCAGCGAAGCATTGGCACGGAAAGGGGTTTGCAGGCGGAATGTCCGTCGCAGCGAAGCGGAGCGGCATCCGACTGTTCATGCCCCTTTGGGTGCTCCAAAGAGGCAGGGAACGGCAGTGTTCGCGAGAAACGCGGGTCGGCTTGCTGACATCAAAGCGTCTTCTCGGGGACTTTGCCGTGAGGGATAAAACCTTGCCCTGGTGTTGCTGCAACACGAGGGCACACCTCAAGGTGGGGGGAAGAGCGGAAGGAACCGGCATTGCCGGAAAGGAAACGCGCCAGCACTGCAAAGACGTGCGGCGGCGGGTAAGCGGACAAGCCTGTTCTCTCCGCGAGTGGCGGGGCAGGGTGCGGAGCAAGAGGGCGCTACGGGAAACGTCCCGTTAGAAAGGGTAGCGCCGCACGAAGTAGGCGCGAAGGGAAAGGCCTTTCCCAACAAGCAGTTTTGGAAACGAAAACCGAAACCACCTACCTTCTGCGATTAACGACAAACCACTGCGTTTAGAATCACACCATTTGAACGACACAATTTCCTTCACTCGAATACATGAAGCTCGTCCTCACGCTTAACTTCCTGTTCTTCATCGCGCTTTCGAGCCATCTTCTCGCATGGAGCGGCCCCGGCCACATGATGGTTGCCGCCATCGCCTGTTGCAATATCGGAGGATACGTCTTTACCGAATACTTGCGAAGAGATTCCAGCTCACAGAAAGCGCTTCCCCGGTGTATGCCGGAAAGTGGCTCCTACGCTTTCGCAAACACCATGCAAACGTCGTGCAGCATTGGAATAAAGCTGCTGCGGTAAGTCTTGCGGCTGCTGGATGCACCGTGGCTGAATCGGATGATGTCGGTGCAGTGCTGATGCAAACCCGCTTTAAATGCCAGTTGTTTGGTGTGGTGGGTGAGCGAAACGAACCCTGCTTCGCGGTCGGGATAATCGCCCATCAGAATGGCCAGCTTGCCACCTGGGGCGAGAGATCTGGCGCAATTATCAATGAAGGATGCGTAAGCTTCGAGAAATGCTGCAAGGGTGGGCGTCCGGGATAGATCCCGCGCGTCTGAAGTGTAAAGTTTCTGACGCCAGTAGGGCGGATGTGCCCAAATGAATTGAAACTTTCCTGCCAATTCTCGAAAGCAGTTTGCGTCGGTAGCGTCAAACCCTTGGTGGATTTCCCGCGAGTCGCATGGGAGAGCAAGTTCGCGGCATACGTCCGCGCATGTGCCGCTGCCAGTCATCGGGTCAAAAACATTCTTCGGCTGAAAGTAGGTGAGCAAATCCTTGATGAGTTTGCCTCCGCAGTTGCCGGGATATTTGCGGTCGCTTCGCGATGCCTCTCATTCGTGAAGTGGAAGCTTTTCCATTCCACATCAGCCACTTCTCGCACGCCATTCTAATTTAATCCTCAAATGTTTATGCCTCACAACAGAGCCCGATGGTGAGCGATAAATCTCGTGTTTATTGCTCTCGAAAAGGCACGCCTATTCCGTGTATCGTTCCAAAACCGCCAGCAATTCAGCCAATTTACGTTGGCTCTCCCTCGGGTCGCTGGCTTTTTCAATGCACTGGTGGGCGTGCTGGTGAAGCACTTCCTGCCCGAAGGATTTCAGCGCTTTGCGAACCGCGACAACCTGCATCAGCACATCGGGGCAGTCCTGATCGTTTCCAACCATTTTCTGAATACCGGCAACCTGTCCGGCAATTTTTTTCAAGCGCACAAGCAAGCGCTGCTTGTCCTCTTCAGTGTGTATGTGGCCTGTGCGGAAATGACTCATTCCGGTGATGCTAACACATTCTTTCGTCAAAATGAACCGCAAAGAATTTACTGGCGTCCGCTACGGGGTAGGGGTATAGGGTATACTATATGACCGATTTCACGCACATTCTCCAACAGGGCGCAGCGCATGCTTGGCTTTTTATTCCATCTGCAATTGTGTTGGGGGCGCTGCATGGGTTGGAACCCGGACATTCCAAGACAATGATGGCGGCATTCATTGTCGCTGTGCGAGGCACCATCGGGCAGGCTGTGTTGCTCGGCTTGTCTGCGGCGTTTTCGCATTCACTGATTATTTGGCTTTTGGCGGCTGTGGCGTTGCATTACGGCAACCAATGGAATCCAGAATCCAGTGAGCCATATTTCCAGATCGCGTCGGGGGTGGTAATCGCGGCGTTAGCCCTGTGGATGTTTTGGCGCACGCGCCGGGATGTGAAGGCTGCAAGTCATCATCATCACCACGGCCATGACGAGACAAAAACCATCAATACAGGCCATGGTATAGTAGAATTGTCGGTCTTTGAGGAGGGTGTTCCGCCAGTATTCCGGTTGCATTTCAAAGACCACGGCAGAGCTGTCCTGCCGCCGCCAGCGGATAGCGTGAAGGTGGTAACGGTGCGCCCTGAAGGGGCAGGCCAGCAATACAATTTCGTCCTTAAGGACGGATTTTTGGAGTCCACTGACGATATTCCGGAGCCGCACGAGTTCGACGCGACTTTGACGCTGTCTCATGGCGATCACGCGCATACCTTCATGGTGGAATTCCGGGAAGGTGAGCACCACCACCATGATTTGAAACCTGGAGAGAATTTTGAGGATGCGCATGAGAGGGCGCACGCTTCGGAAATTCAGCAGCGTTTTGCGAACCGTGAGGTTACCACAGGCCAAATCGTTCTGTTTGGGTTGACTGGCGGTTTGCTGCCATGTCCCGCTGCGTTCTCGATTTTGCTCATCTGCTTACAGGTGAAACAATTCACCCTTGGGTTCGCGATGGTCGCGGCGTTCAGCTTTGGTCTTGCGCTGACATTGGTGGCGACGGGCACTCTCGCCGCATGGAGCGTTAAGCACGCAGAAAAGAAGTTCAAGGGCTTTGGAGAACTGGCACGCCGGGCACCTTATTTATCAAGCGCATTCTTGACGCTCCTTGCCCTCTATATGGTGTATCATGGTTTGCAGGCAATCAATCACGCCTAATGCCGGCTTCTCGACGTGCCGGTTCTCCTTTTGATTTTAGCCGGCGCTGCATGAAACGTCGCAGCGCCGGAATTTGCGTAGTGGTCTATTTGCCCTTCTTCAAAGAAGCGATGGCGTAGTCGTCTTTGCCCGAAGATTTGAGCGTGAACGATACCGCGTCACCTGCATTGAAAGCCGAGAGATCAACGCCTGAGTCGACGGTGAAGAGCATCTTCATTTCAGGCCAGCCCAAAGACTTGATCGGGTCGTGCGTAATGCTGACTGTGTGCTTGTCGGCATCGACGCTGTTGATGATGCCCGTGCCTTGGGCGAGGCCAGAAGCGGAAACCGCCTCGTGGTGATGGTCCGCGCCAGCTGCGGCATGTTCCGCCATTTCATGGTGATCCATGGTTTTGGTTTCGCCCGGCTTCGACGGCTTACCGACAATGATGGTCCCCTTCATCCCCAATTTCTCATGTGGATGGCAATGGAACTGGTAGGTGCCTGGCACAGTAAAGGTGTAGCTGAATTTATCACCAGCCTTCTGGTGCATCGGGCTCATGATCATCTCGTCCACCTTCTTCGGGACGTTGATGAACATCACGTCGTGCATATCATCTTGAGCGTCGATGAAATTTACCGTGTCGCCCGGCTGGATCGTCAGCTTGTCTGGTGAGAAATAATAAGGGTGTTCGCCGCCGTTGGGGTTCGTCACCTCCTTAATTGTATACTCCTGTGCAAATGCTGGTGTTGCAGTCAGCATAAGTGCCGTTGCTAGTAAAAGTCTTTTCATGGTTCATTCCTTTTTGGTTGGTTAATTAAAACATCAGTCGCACGCCGACAGCGCCGACCAGCTCCTCCTTGTCCTCGCCGATGGTTTTGGCGATGGACCCGGTTTCACCGAATTTCCGGCCATAGTGGACGTCCACGTAGGGCGCAAATTCACGGGTGAATTCGTAGCGGGTTTGAAGACCGATCTTGCCTTCCCCGATCCCTGCGCCGGCGTCGTTCTCCGGCGCGTCTTGCAGGTATAAATTGAACTCGCCGTAAGGCTGTAGAATCAGCTTTTGCGTAAGCAGAAAGTCATTTTCCTCACGTAGCCGCGCGCTGACATGGCCTTTATCGCTGATGAATAAATGCGCCTCGGTTTCAAAATTGTATGGCGCAAGCCCTGTAAAGCCGAGCGTGAGATAGGTCGCGGAATGCGGCTTAAAATCATATCGCACACCGGCCTGCGCATCCCAAAACGTCGCGATGTTGCGGCTATAGAGCGCCCAGGTTTCAGCCGTTTCCAGCTTGCCATCCATGTGTTCGCCTTCGGTTTTGAGATATAGTTTGTCCTCGTCGGTGCCGACCCAGCCCTTCAAATCCCAACTGGCGATGCCGCCGCTTTTGCTGGTTCCTGCGTCGGTTTCCAGCCGGAACATGTGGAAAATCCCGCCTCCATGCTCCTGTTTCATTTCCTCCGGCGACATTGCGCCCATGTCTTCCGCCAGCGCTGGATGCACCAAGGGCAGTGCCAGGCATGACGCTAAAAGTAAAGTTCTAATGCGCATGGTGGCCTCCACTGTTTTTTTGAGTTGTTGAATCCGCGGCCTGCGGCACATCGCTAGGATCAAGCTTGGCGACCACGACTTTGCGCATCATGCCCGACATCATGTGATAGAGCAGATGGCAGTGAAACGCCCACTCACCAACAGCATCCGCCGTTAACAGCACAGAATAGGAACCTCCGGGCGGCACGATGACCGTATGCTTGTTCGGCAGCTTTGCGGCGGGCTGGCCGTTCTCCAACTGCACAAACATGCCATGCAGGTGCATGGGATGCGCCATCATGGTTTCGTTGGTAAATTTAAGGCGGACGCGCTCGCCGTAGCGCAACCTGATCGGCTCGGCGTCCGAGAACTTTTTGCCGTTTATCGTCCAGATAAAGCGCTCCATATTGCCGCCCAGCTTGACATCAATGGTGCGCTCGGGCGGGCGGACATCCTTTTGGATGCCCCGATAGCGCAGATCAGCATAGGAAAGAGCTTTGTCGCCTTCCGGCGTTCCAGCTTTCGCCCAGCCGCTAATCATGTCGGCAGGTGACATTTCCATATCTGGGTCGTCCTTCATCATCTCGTCCATGTTCATGTCGGCCATGGTAAGCAAGGCACGCTCACGCGGTTTTGGTGCTTCGCCGCGCTGCCCTTCCGAGGTTGCCAGCGTGCCGATGGCAAAGCCTGAGCGGTCAATCGTCTCTGCGGCAATGGTATAGGCTTTGCGGTCCTGGGGCGTTACAATCACATCGTAGGTTTCGGCAGGGGCGAAACGGAATTCATCAACCTTGACTGGCTCGACATCCTGCCCGTCCGCTTGCACCACACTCATTTTCAGGCCCGGAATGCGCACATCATAAAGTGACATGGCAGAAGCATTGATAAATCGCAGACGAACACGCTCACCCGGCTTGAATAAGCCCGTCCAGTTCTGGTCCGGTGACTTTCCGTTGACGAGAAAGGTGTAGCCGGTCACGTCCGAAAGATCGGTGCGTGCCATACGCATTTTCCCCCAATCTTTCGAGGTTCTCCACGCCTTATCCCACCCTTCGGCTTTTACATCGTCAAAGAAATTGACCAAGGTGCGACGCGCATTGGCGTAATAGTCGGAGGTCTTTTTGAGGTTGCTCATCACCTCATCGCCATCCGTTGCAATGAAGTCCGACAGCACGACGATATAGTCCCGGTCAGCCTGAATTGGATCTTTGCCCTTCGGCGAGAAAATGAGCGAGCCGTAAAGGCCGTCCTGTTCCTGCGTCATGCTGTGCGCGTGATACCAGTAGGTGCCGGTTTGTTTGATGGGAAAACGGTATGTAAAGGTTTCACCAGGCATAATGCCGGAGAAGCCGTTAAAGGTCGGGACACCGTCCATTTCACCGGGAATTATCAGGCCATGCCAGTGAATGGAGGTTGCCACGTCCATCTTGTTTGTGACGTGAATCACCGCTTCATCGCCTTCGGTGAAACGAAGCGTGGGCGCGGGAATGCCGCCATTGACGGTGACTTTTTTGACCGGAGTGCCAGTAATATTCACCGGCAAGCGTTCAATCGTTAAATTATACTCGGTGGTCTTGGCGTGTGCGGAAGTGGATACCAGACCCACCATGAGCAGCGCCACCATCCCCAGATGATGAAATCGCATGAATAATCCTTAAAATGATTTGAAAAATGGATGTTGCACACAAGCCGTGCGCAGCATTTCAAAAGAACAGAGGATTACGCTTTGGGAGGTCGCTTGATGCGTTCCGTCAGTCCGGAAGCACTGCTTTCTTCAGTAAGGAGAAACTGTAATTTGGTGCCGACAACAGACAGCTCCGCAATACTACTATTGCCAAAAGCTTTTACGGTGCCATGGCACGAACCGTCAGCACATCTGCACACGCCTTTGTCACAGCAATGGCTCTTGTCTTTTTGGTCGCAGCAGGGATCTTTTGCAGCGCCGTCGTGCTCGCAGTCATCATGCGCTGATACTTGAATTGAATTCGGGGATTTGTTTTCATGCTGGTGCTGCGCGTTGGCATGGGAACCAGGTGCGGCTGTCGCCGTGATGAATACCAGCAGTGTCAACACACCGATCCATTTGCGCCGACGCTTCATGTGACAGCGCCGCCCATCGCATGAAAGCTCCTACTCTTGCATTCAGGGCAGTGGCGCTGATTCTTAGTCATTGTTTTGGCTCCCTCAAATTGCCAATATCCCCGTTACTGCTCGGTGCCCTCATGAGAACATCGCTGGCGCGGACGCCTAGAATTTGGTTATATGGGTAGGGGTATCACCAGTCAAGAGTTTTTTTGGGTGGTGAATTGGGCGGACGAGGTAAAACAAAATTTGCTATCATATACCCCCATAGGGTATAGTGGACGAATGAAGTCTAGCAATAGCAGACCGCTGCAGACCCGTATGAAGCGTATCATGGGGCAGGTGGCGGGAATCAAGAACATGATGGATGAGGAGCGCTACTGCGTGGATATTCTGAACCAAATCTCGGCGGTGCGCTCCGCGCTGGATGCGCTGGGAGTCGAGCTTCTGACCCACCACATTGAGCATTGTGTGGCCGGGGAGAAAAGTTCTGCACATGCGAAAGCGAAGCCTATGAGCCGTGAGCAGCTTCTCGCGGAATTGCGCACCGCCCTTTCACGATTTTTAAATTGAGGATGCCGTTATGAAACACGAAAAAGATTTGCCACAAAATTCCGATGGCCAGCCTGAAGACGGTCCGGCAAAGGCTTCTTGCTGCCATGAAGGGCATCAGCACGGAGCGCCCAAAGTGAAGCCATCAACAGGTAAGAAATACTTCTGCCCGATGTGCGCATTCGTAGAGTCTGATCAACCGGGGGACTGTCCTAAATGCGGTATGGCCTTGGAGAGAAACCCCACATGGAAGCCTTCGGTAGGGGTTATTTACACCTGCCCGATGCATCCTCAAATTCAGCAGGATGGACCTGGGGAATGCCCGATTTGCGGGATGGCCCTGGAGCCAAAGGGAGTTCCAGCCGAAAATGATGATGACTCCGGAGATGAAACACGCTACTTGGCAAAGAAGCTTTGGATAAGCGCTGCCCTTGCGCTGCCGGTCTTTCTCATGGCGATGAGTGAGATGCTGCCGGGGCTTCACCTGCATGGGACGGGTTCTGGATCCCTTGTTGGCTGGACGCAATTTGTGCTCGCCACGATCACTGTTTTCTGGCCTGGCGGTTTTATCTTTGCTAAGGCTTGGCGTTCACTTTTGCATCGCAGCCTGAATATGTTCACGCTGATCGCGCTTGGTATTGGCGCGGCGTGGCTTTACAGCACCGTGGCGGTGCTTCTCCCCGGCATTTTCCCCGAATCGCTGCGGAATGGGGGACACGTGCCGCTTTATTTTGAGGCGGCAGCCGTCATCACGGTCCTGGTGATCCTCGGTCAATGGCTTGAGGCCAAAGCGCGAAGTCAAACAAGCGCCGCGGTGCAATCGCTACTTGGACTTGCTGCCAAAACGGCCCGCCGCGTCAATGATGGCCGTGAGGAAGATGTGCCCCTTGATGCGGTGGTTATCGGCGATGTGTTACGCGTGCGGCCCGGTGAGAAAGTGCCCGTCGATGGCGTGATGATTGAAGGCCGCAGCACTGTCGATGAATCCATGCTGACCGGTGAGCCGGTGCCCGTAGCAAAACAGTCGGGAGACAAAGTGGTGGGGGCCACAATAAATCAGACTGGAGCGTTTCTAATGCGGGCAGAAAAAATCGGCTCTGAAACGCTGCTCTCGCAAATCGTCCAGATGGTTGCGGACGCGCAGCGCACCCGCGCTCCCATTCAGCGCCTTGCAGACAAGGTGTCTGGCTGGTTCGTGCCTGCGGTTGTGCTGATAGCGGTGCTCACCTTCGCGAGCTGGATGTTGTGGGGGCCCGAGCCGCGCCTCATTTACGCCATCGCTAACAGCGTCGCGGTGCTCATCATAGCCTGTCCTTGTGCCCTGGGTTTGGCAACGCCCATGTCAATCATGGTCGGCGTTGGTCGCGGCGCTGGGCTCGGGGTGCTGGTTCGTGATGCGGCGGCGCTGGAACGCGCGGAAAAGATCACCCACCTTGTTACCGATAAGACCGGGACGCTGACTGAAGGCCGTCCCTCCGTCACTGCGGTTAAATCTGCACAGGCAGAGGGCGAAGATCATCTAGCGGCGCTTGCGGCCGCTTTGGAAAAGCAAAGCGAGCATCCACTTGCGCAGGCGGTAGTCAAATACGCCGATGCAAAAGCTCTGCTACTGCCCGCCGTTGAGGATTTCCAGTCAGTAACCGGCGCGGGCGTCTCGGGACGGGTTGGCGGCGCTTTGGTCCGAGTGGGCAAACGCGACTGGCTTGAAACCGAAGGCATTTTCACCTCGCCGCAGCTTGTGGCCGAGGCGCAAAAATTGCAGGAGAAAGCCAACACCGTAATATGGGCGGCGGAAGACACGCGCATGCTCGGCTTTATTGCGGTAGCCGATCCTATCAAAGCATCAACGCCTGAGGCCGTTGCCGCTTTTCATGGGTTGGGCCTGCGTCTTGTGATGCTGACTGGCGACAACCGCCACACGGCGGAAGCGGTGGGCCGGGAACTCGGTATGGATGACGTTCGCGCGGATCTTAAGCCTGCCGACAAACTTGCCTTAGTGCGCGAGATGCGCTCCAAAGGCATTACCGTCGGCATGGCAGGCGACGGCATCAACGATGCCCCGGCGCTGGCCGAGGCAGATGTGGGTATTGCTATGGGCACCGGCACCGATGTTGCAATTCAGAGCGCTGGGCTGACGTTGGTGAAGGGCGATCTGCGCGGCATCGTGCGTGCCTTAACCCTCAGCCGCGCCGTGATGAAGAACATCCGGCAAAATCTCTTCTTTGCCTTCTTCTATAATGCAATCGGCGTGCCGGTTGCTGCTGGCGTTCTCTATCCCTTCACGGGATGGCTCTTAAATCCGATGATCGCAGGGGCAGCCATGGCCCTTAGCAGTGTTTCAGTGATCGGCAACGCGCTGCGGCTAAGGAAAACATCAATTTGAGCATCAGTGGCCGTGAAACATGAACTTTCCGGCAGTGAGATGAAGCACGATGAACAGGATCACAAAGAGCGCTGCGATGCCAATCTTAACTCCCAATGACATTTTGGGTGCTGCCACCTGACTCTGTGCGCCGTAAGGTGTCAGCAGGGCGGCCTTCGCCAGTGACTGCACTGCTCCTGCCAGTGCTGGTCTTTGCCGCCCATCAGCTCGGTG
>JANYJH010000370.1 GCA_025361865.1 Phragmitibacter sp. | reverse complement strand
CGGCCTTCTTTGCAATGAAGAGCCGTGACGAACTCTGCGCGATGAAAGTCCGTGAAAACAATGGGTTCTCTTAGTGAGCCGACCAGCGCCAAAACGGCAGTGGAATCAGGTTCAGAAACGTAGAGCTTCACCAAGAGGCTGGTATCTAAGCAGACGGGCATGAAGCATCAGAACGAAGGTGTTCCCAAAGGCCCTCAGAATCCGGCGTCACAGCCTCGCCATACTGTTCCTTCAGACTTGCGAGACGACGCACGGCCCAAGCCTTCATATCCGGCTTCTTTACAGGGGCTTTGGATGCGCGTGCCGTTGGTTTAGCTGTTACAGCTTTACTTTTGGCGGCAGGCGACGCCTTGCTTTGTTTGATGGTTAGCGTGGGCATGAACTGGATAGGATTTATTTTTAACTATTCCACGCTTCTCATTTCTATTCAATGACCGTGTGAAAGCACCTACAAAATATCTCCCGGCTGATAAGCGGACCCAGCGGGATGCTTCACGCCGAGCGCGTCCACCTTGCTGCCGAAGTTCTCCACTTGCGCGGCGGCATCGCCAGAGTTGGCGCGGCCTTGCTCAAAGATGGCCGTGAACTGCGCGGCGGATAGGCCGAGGCGTTGATCGCTGGCGAGACGTTGGAAAAGATCATTCACACCTACCTTGCCGGTGCGCATGTCCTTGGCCACGGCGACGGCGTGTTCTTTGATCGCTTCATGCGCGCCTTCACGACCGGCACCGAGTTTAACGGCTTCCATCATCACAGTGGTCGTGAGTAAGAAGGGCAAGTAACGCTGAAGCTCGCTCGATACCACGGCTTCAAAGACCTCCATTTGATTCAAGACCGTGAGCAATGTTTCCAACAAGCCATCCATCGCGAGGAAGGCATCAGGAAGCATCACGCGGCGCACGACGGAGCATGAAACATCGCCCTCGTTCCATTGATCGCCGGCCAAGCCAGCGGCCATCGCGAGGTAGCCTTTCAGGATGACGTGCAGGCCGTTGATGCGCTCGCAGGAGCGGCTGTTCATCTTATGTGGCATCGCGGATGAACCAACCTGCCCTTTGGCGAAACCCTCGCTCGCCAGTTCTTGACCAGCCATAAGTCGAAGCGTTCTGGCAAAGTCCCCTGCCCCGCTGGCGACATCCACGAGCACACTGATCACGCGGAAATCAAGGCTGCGCGGATAGACCTGACCGACGGCATCCAGCGACTGAGGAAGCCTCAGATAAGCGACCACTTTTTCATCCAAAGCACGGGCCTTCGCGAAGTCACCATTGAAGAGACTGATCTCATCCAATCGCGTGCCGACTGCGCCTTTGAGACCACGCGCCGGGTAGCTGCCGATCACGCTTTCGAGCTGGCCGAAAGCTCCCAGCATTTCCTCGCCGAACATGGCGATGCGTTTGCCCACGGTGGTGACTTGTGCCGCCACGTTATGGGTGCGGGCCGTCATCGGAATGTCCTTGAGATCACGCGAACGTTTCGCGAAGCGAACCAGAGCCGCCACGGTTTTCGTGCGGATGATTTCCAATGAACGGAAGACCTGCATCTGCTCCACGTTCTCGGTGAGATCACGGCTGGTCATGCCTTTGTGAATGTGCTCGTGCCCGGCAAGGTCGCAAAACTCCTCGATGCGCGCTTTGACATCGTGTCGCGTGATGCGCTCCCGCTGCATGATGGACTCCAGATTGACCTGATCCTTCACGCGCTCATAGCTCTCGATCACGCCATCTGGGATGCTCAGGCCGAGATCCCGCTGAGCCTTCATCACGGCGATCCACAACTCACGCTCCAGCTTCACTTTTCCTTCACCGCTCCAGATAGCGCGCATGGGGGCGGTGGCATAGCGTTCGGCGAGGACATTCGGGATAAGATCGGGCATAGCCGGGTTTACTCGCATGGTTTCCGCACCGTTCAAGTCTCAACCCTTGAGTCCTTACCAAGCTCGCTGTTCTAAGGTGAAATACCCAGAAAAATTAAGAAAGTGTTAGACCTAGTAAATATAATATGCTCAAGAGAACACTTAATATCTGTTAACCATCATCTTATGAACCCACTCAAGATCACGTTGATGAGTCTC
This sequence comes from Phragmitibacter sp., assembly GCA_025361865.1. Classification (GTDB taxonomy): domain Bacteria; phylum Verrucomicrobiota; class Verrucomicrobiia; order Verrucomicrobiales; family Verrucomicrobiaceae; genus JANYJH01. Next base: position 6,305 of record JANYJH010000370.1, on the reverse strand, counting down.
GCCACGCTGGCCCTCGCTCTGACTTCTCAAGCCAGAGACTACCCCAACTACGATCAGGGTGACTACCAGTATCAACAGCAGCCGTCCACTAAGCGTCCCCCTTACAAGGGCAATAGCTATGGCGACGAGTATCAGCGTCGCACGCCTCCGCCTGCGCCCGGCTATGACAGCACGCGACGTGTTTCCGTGGCCTCGCAGGTGCAAGCGAAGCTCGCCGCGAAAGGCTTCTACTATGGGAAGATCGACGGGCTGCTCGGGCCGCAAAGCCGGGACGCCATCGCTCAATATCAATCCCAGCACCGCGTGCGCGTGACGGGTTACATTGACGAATGGCTGCTTAAATCACTCGGCCTTCTTTGAGGAATCATCGTGTGTGAAGAGCGCCTGAAGCTTATCCCAAAAGTCACCGCCGAGCACGAAGAAGCTCGCAAGGAAGACCACATCTGAAGCGGCCTTCAACTGCCAGCGGAGCGATGAAGTGTCTGGCAGCCACTCGGGCTTGTAAGCCATGATATAAGCTGGCAGCACAGGCAGAAGGAACATGGCCAAGCCGATGCGGTGCCGCCAAAGGCTCACGTTCCCCGCAGGCTTCAGGCGACCAATCATCACGAACGCCACCGTCTTAAAACGCTCGAAGTTCTCTTTCCCCATGATCGCTGCGCCGATCAATGTGCCCACTTCAGGAGCAAAGAAGAGCACGGCCCAGAGCGCCGCTTTAAAGGAGGCGGACCACGGCATCCACGCGATCCACGCACTGGTGAAGAACAGCACATTCCCGCCCACGGCAAAGGCGATGCCCAGCTTCAGACGGGTGTTCGCGCTCATGGCTTCGCATCGCCAATCATCTCTTTAAGTCCCGGCTCGATGGCGTCCGCCCAGATCTCATACCCCTTAGCCGTGGGGTGCAGGTAGTCGGACATGACCTCTTTGCTGATCGTTTCATCAGGTTCTAGGAACTTATCGCCGAAGTCATAAAAGACGATGCCGTTCTGGCCGTCATAAGCCTCGATGAGCTTGTTGATCTTCTTGATCCGCTCGCGCTTTTGGTCTGGCTTGGGCCCGCGTGGGAAGATGCCTTGCAGGAGGATCTTGGTCTTAGGCAGATGCTTGTGAATCTCCCAGCACACCACGCCGATGGCCGCTGCGATCTCGCCATCTGTATTCTTATCCAGATTGTTGGTGCCGATCAGGACCACGGCCACTTTTGGAGAAGCATCCTCCAGTTCACCGTGTTGAAGCCGCCAGATCACGTTCTCAGTGCGGTCCCAGCCGTAGCCGAGATTCACCGCGCGGTATTTCTCAAAGCGGGCCTTCCAGACAGGCGTGTTGATCATAAAGTGAGTGATGGAATCGCCTATGAAAATGACCTCCGGCTGCTGGCTCTTCATGGCCTCACAGACCTCATCATGGCGCTTCGCCCAGTCATACCTCGGGAAGTCACGATCCTGTGTCACAGGCACGAGCGAACTGGCCATCGGCTTCTCGCCTTCAGCGATTTCATAATGCGCCGAAGCCACCGGACTCTGCTGAAGACGATCCTTGGAAAAGACCTTCGCCTTCAAAGTGTAACCGGGGGCCAGTTGCACCGGGGCGAGATACTTGCCTGACTTCAGCACCGGGTCCGTGCCATCCAAGGTGTAGCGGACCTCCAGTGTCTCCATCGGACTTTGGATGACTACCATGCCGTCCTTGTCTGGAGTCAATATCGGCCCATCCAGCGTGATGGTCGGCTCAGCAGGGGCTTCCGCGTGAAGGGAGAGGCTTAGCGTGAGTGCCAGAGAAACGGCGAGGCAGAGACGGCGGGTCATCATATTTTGAGAGGAGTGAACAATGATCATCCCGCGCCCGGCCTCATTTCGCAAGCTCCACTTCAGCCACTTTCACAGTGAGCCAAAGCCCATCAAGCTTCCGGAGTGAAGCCGAGCACGATGTCGAACTTCGCGGTCAGCTCACCCGCCTTGGCTTCAGGCATGGGAGCAAAATCGATCGTCACGGAGTCCCGCGCTTTCTCGTCCTTGATGCCCCGCCAGATGCCGTCCTTCTCGTTGCCCGCGAAGCCTTTAATGTAGCACTGAGTGGTAAGAAGTTCCTTGCCCTTCGCTTTCACTTTGAAGTGAATATGCGGCGTGCGACCCGTGTAGGGACAGGGCTTGATGGTGCGGAAAAGATACTCGCCTTTCGATCCCGTGAGGAAGCGGCCAAAGCTCTGGAAGTTCACATCACGGGCGCTCTCCGCCAGCTTGCCACTGCTCCGACTGTGCAAATAAACGCCCTTGGAATCGCATTGCCAAATCTCCACCAAGGCCCCGCGCACGGGCGCTCCACTGGCATCGAGAATGCGACCAGTGAGGTAGGTGATCTCCCCCGCTGCTGGCGTGAGGGAATTGTTCACGATGATGAGATCGTTATCCGTATCCAACGGCAGATGGTCAGGATAGAACGGGCCTTCCGTCTGCTTCGGCGTCTGCGTCAGTGCCTCCGCAAAGGCTCCCGGTGAGGTCAGGAAGGCAGCGGTCAAGGCTGCACTGCGGATGAATTCACGACGAGGAAGATAGAGGTTGAAGCACTGCATGAGAGCATCAAACCAGAGTCGCGGGTTTTTGTCTCGCGTGAATTTCAATCAGTCGCAGGCACGCCTCACGCAGCTTCACCCGCACCGGATCAGCCAGCGCGGTGATGCGTTGTTGCTCACGACGATACTCCTCACGGCCTTCCTCCGTCTCGATGCGAATAGGCGTGAACCCCAGCGCTTCCAAATCATACGGACTCGCGCGCATGTCCATGAATCGGCCCGCCACGGTTACTTCAAAAGCATCCGCCACGAGGTCACTGCCGATCCACGGCCAGAGCTTGTAGGCCCATTTGTAGAGATCCATGTTCGTGTGCAAGCAGCCGCCCTGTTCCATCTCCTGCCGCGTCTCCAGCGTCGGTTGCAGCGTATTGCGCGGGTTGGCTTCAGCAGTGAAGAACCGAAAGGCATCGTAGTGGGAACAGCAGATCGTTTGGCTTTCCACAAAGGCCGCCAGCTCCTCCGGTCGCAGCCGAAGCCCATGCGCCTGATGCCGTAACTCCTCTGCGCTCTGCCGATAAACCATCGCCCATTCATGCAAGCCGTGACAGGCAAAGCGCGCGGGCTTGCTCAAGACGTTACCGCATAACTGCGCGATCCATTCCGCCTGCTTCACGTCCCGTGGCTGAAGCTCCGGCCACTCATAGGAAACCTCATCCTTCTCATTTTCCAATCCGCAATCCGCAACCCAAAATCCGCAATCAGTTATCCCCGGCACCCAAGTCATCAGCTTCCCCGGTGCGAAGTTGTAATAGGTGAAAAGGAAGTCCCACACCGGATGCTTCACGCCTATCGCCCGACGCTCCAGGAACCCTTCCGCGAGCAAGACTACCCGCGCCCGATGCGCCGCTTCACGCGCTTTCCAAGCCTCACGCGGAAGCCTGATGCGGATTGAAACTGGAGCGACTACGGTCATGGGCAAGCTATTCATAGCAAAGCCCCCGCTCAATACCAGCGAGGATCACCCGTCCTTACCATTCGATGAAAATTCATCTCGACACGTTGCGTTGCGCTCCTCATCCTCATGCTTCTCATTCATCCATCGGCCCGCCTTATGACCTCGCTCCTTCGCCTCCCGCTCTTCCTCCTTGCCGCCACTGCGCTCACTGCTGCACCGAACCTTCAGCTTGATGTTGATGCCCGTGAGGTCTCCCGTTCGCTGCTTCATGCGCGGATCGAAATGCCCGCCACGCCTGGTGAGTTCATCGTTTGGTATCCGAAATGGATTCCTGGTGTCCACGCTCCTGGTGGCCCATCGGAGAACATCGCGGGACTGCACTTCGAGACCACCAAAGGCGAGCCCATCGCCTGGAAGCGTGATGAGGTGGAGATGAACCGCTTTCACCTCACGGTGCCCGCAGGCGCGGATCGGGTGGTCGCGAAGCTCGACTACATCTGCAACCAGCCCAGCGTGAACTCCAGCGGCGTGGACAGCTTCGGGAACTCCCTGCTCGGCGTCATCAACTGGAACACGGTGCTGCTTTATCCTGAGGCCACGTCCATTGATGAAACGACGGCCTCCGTTCGCGTGCAGCTTCCCAGCGAATGGAAGTTCGGCACTTCGCTCAGCACCGATTCCGTGAAACCAGAAGGCATCTCCTTCAAGGCGGATACCCTGCGCCGCATCGCGGATTCCCCGCTCATTTGTGGCCAGCACTTCCGCGACATCGAACTCACGGGCAAGAACACCCAGCCCGCGTTCCTGCACCTCGTCAGTGAATCGCCAAGCGCCATCGCTCTTGATGACAAGCTCATCTCGCAATGCCGCAAGCTCGTCGCTGAAGCCGTGGCCTTGTTCGGCGGCTCTCGTTGGGAGAACTACCACTTCCTCGTCGTGTGCAGCGACCGACTTCCCAGCAATGGACTGGAGCATCTGGCGAGCAGTTTCAATGTCGTCGGCGAGCGCGATCTCATTGATGAAAAGAAGCGGAAGAACTGGGCCGCGTATCTTCTGCCGCATGAGTTTGTTCATGCGTGGTGTGGCAAGTTCCGTCGGCCCGCAGGCATGGTCACGACCAACTTCCACACGCCTGAGCATACGAAGCTGCTCTGGATCTACGAGGGCCTCACGCAATACCTTGGCGAAGTCCTCACCGTCCGCAGCGGCATCATGACGCCAGAAGAGAACCTGCCCGTGCTGGCCAGCACCGTTGATTTCCTCATGCATCAGGAGGGCCGTCGCTGGCGTCCTTTGGAAGACACCGCCACCTCGAGCTGGCAGCTCCGCGCCCACAGCCAGGCTTGGAGCCAGCTCCGTCGCGGTCAGGATTACTACTCGGAAGGAGCCTTGCTTTGGTTGGAAGCGGACGCGCTCATTCGGGAGAAATCCGGCGGTCATAAGAGCCTCGATGACTTCTGCAAAAAGTTCTTCGCCGCTGATCGCAGCAAGCAGCCCCTCGTGATTCCCTACGAACTCAGCGAAGTCATCACCGACCTCAAGGAACTCGCGGATGTGGATTGGAGCACCTTCTTTAATGACCGAACGACGAAGACCAAAGACGCGCTGAATCTCGATTTCCTACCGCAGACGCTCGGCTACCGGCTTCAATACGAAGCCCAGCCCAGCGAGATGCTGAAACAGCGCGAGAGCGAGCGCAAGCAAGTCACCGCCTATGATTCCCTCGGCCTCAGCGCGGGTGAAGACGGTAAGATCGGCAGCATCATCCCTGGTCTTCCTGCGGATAAAGCAGCGCTCGCTGGCGGCATGGTTATCACGGGAGTGAACAACCGTAAGTTCAGTCCCCAGCGCCTCAAAGACGGCATCGCCGATAGCGTGACCGCCCGCAAAGTGGACCTGCTCATTCTCGATGGCGATACCTTCCGCAACGTCGCACTCGACTACTCCGGTGGGCCGAGATACCTCAATCTGGTGCGTAACTCGGAGCATACGGATACCTTGGGGGCGATCTTGAAGCCCGTGGTGAAGGAGTAGCACAGGGTTCGCTTCGCCGCTGCAGAGCTAGCCTGTGGGTAGAGCACGCATTCTGATTGCGTTCACCTATGATCAAGAACATCAAACCATGAATAATCCACCTAGGAAAAACGCCGTGTATTCTGCCTTAAAAGGCATTGTTGTCTTACATATGCTGTCTGCAATTGGATTCATTTGCTTTAGCATATTTATCCATATCCGAAATAAAAAATTACTTTCGGACGATAAGGAGTTAGCCACAAATTATGAAGCCATGATCTCAAAGATACGGACTGAGAAAGATCCAGAGAAGCTCAGAAACAAAGCCCTCAAAGGATGGCAGGAAGACCTTCAAGGATGGCACACCATTCTCTCCATATCATCCAGCCTCAACGAAGGCCTCATGTTTCTCTCCGCCTTACCAATAGGAACACTAATCCTAGCGCTCTATGGCATCCGAGCTTACAAGAAATTAGAAAGTGCTGGTTCAGTAAACTTGAGATCATGAACTCGAAGATGAAGAATTGATCTGGTAACGCTACAATTTCCCATTGTCGCCTGCCACTCTTTGACTTCCAACACGACCATGCCATCCTCATCCCATGGCCAGTGAGATCATTTTTGTAGTCACTAAAGCGGAAGAAAGCGGCTACTGCGCCTCAGCGCTGGGTTATGGCATCCACACTCAAGCGGAGACCGTCGAGGAGCTACGGCAACAGGTGCGTGAAGCTGTCGGATGCTATTTTGATGATCCCACTGAATCACCGAAAATCATCTGCACCATCGTTTGATTGAGGATCAGGTTCTGAAGAAGCTTGATCTTTG
>JANYJH010000343.1 GCA_025361865.1 Phragmitibacter sp. | reverse complement strand
TTGTTCGTTTAAGCTTCAACACGCCGCCGGGACGGCAGAGCTCCCAGGGGATTGAGGCTTGGCCTTAGCACGCCCCTTCTTCACACCCGCAGCCTTCTTCCGGGTCGGTGTCCTCGACCTTGACCGTCTTCTTCAGCTCATCCACGAAGGCGTTGAACTTCTTATCACGATGCTCCTCGACGATGCGCGCTTTGACGATGTCCTTCACTTCTTCCAGAGGCTTTGGCTGTGGGGCCTTGCGGTCAGTGACCTTGCAGATGTGAAAGCCTAGCTGGGTCGTGAAGACGGGGCTGATCTCGCCATCACGCATGGAGAAGGCGATGGAGACGAACTCTTCCATGAATTCGCCCTGCTTAAACCAGCCGAGGTCTGGCGGGAGTTCCTTGTTCGTGTTGTGCTCGATGCCGAGGGCATCAAAGTCAGCGCCACTGAGCGCTTGTTCGCGGAGTTCCCGCAGGTGGGAATAGACCTCGTTGCGGCTCTTCGCGCCTTGCAGGCCGATGGAAATGTGGGACGCGCGGATTTCTTCATCGGTCAGGAAGAGCTTCACGTTCTTATCATAGTAAGCCTGGATGTCTGCCTCGCTCGGCACGGGCTCTGGCGCATAGACTTCCTGGAGGAGCTTGTCCAGCCGGACACCGCCCGCCACGTTCTCGCGGATGACTTCTTCATCTTTAAACGGGAGGCCGATGCGGATGTAGAATTCATCTTCGCCACCGGCTTGAAGGATGAGTTGATCAAGGCGCGTGCGGAACTCGGCATCGGTCACTTCAGGGAAGCGCTTCGTGGCCTCCTGCTGGAGAATAGCGCGGGAGGAGAGGTTATCCTTGGCCATGCCACGGAACTCGGGATCGCGTTCGCAGCATGAGACTTGGAGAGTTCGCTCAAAGTGACCTTTGATCGTGCGGAATTCCTGCTCGATGATTTCGTCGTCTATCGTTTCGCCATTGATGATGAGAGCCATGGCGCGGAGTCTGCTTTGCGTGAGAAAGAAGCGCAAATGGTGAATTTAAGATTTGGGATTTGAGATTTGAAATTCTCGCTATGATGAAACGCATGACCCACCCCTGCATGGCCATCACCTTTTCCCTCCTCACCACCATCTTCGCTGCGAGCTGCACGACCCCGCAGAACTTCGATGGCACGCAGTTCGCCCCGCAGCAGCCCGGTTACGAGACCCAAGTCACCAATCAGCCTGCCGTGGGTTACTATGCGCCGTCAGATCGGAATGAGTTCTCCAGCCCTGCCAATGTCGCGCCGAATGCTCCTAGTATCCATGCGGAGTCCTACATCCTAGTCAATGCGCGCAATGGCAGCGTGATTGCTGCCCGGAACGCGGATATGCCGCATCATGTGGCTAGCACGCAGAAGATCCTCACCGCGCTCATCGTCGCGGAAAGTGGGAATCTGGATGCCATGGTGCGGATCGCCCCGAGTGACGTGGCCGTTGAGCCCTCGAAGCTCGGCGTGCGTCCTGGTGAAATGTATTCCCGCCGTCAGTTGCTCATCGGTTTCCTGGTGAAGAGTTCCAATGATGTGGCCGAAGCCCTCGCTCGGGATAACGCGGGCAGCATCGAAGCCTTTGCCCAGAAGATGAACGCGAAGGCCCGTTCTCTGGGAGCTACGAACTCTCACTTTGAGAACCCGCACGGACTCACCGCACCGGGCCAGCATTCTTGCGCTCGGGATATGGCGCGCATCGCTCTCGCCTGTTATGAAAACCCCATCGTCCGTGACGCCGTGCGCCGGAAACATTTCGCGTTCACCTTCGCGAACGGCAAGACCACGAATCTGGAGAACACGAATGAAATCCTGGGCCGGATGCCCGAGTGCGACGGCATGAAAACGGGCTACACCGGCCCCGCCGGACGCTGCCTAGTCTCCTGCGCCCACAACAACAGCCGCGATGTGATCTTGGTTCAGTTGGGAACGCACACGAAATATATCTGGAACGACGGCATCGCGCTGATGCGGTTCGGGCTGGGGAAGTGATCGCAAGTAGCCGTTCTGATCTCCCAATGTAGTGAGATTGGTCTTGTTTTTAATAATGCTTATCATCCACAGGCATTAGCTCCCGTAGCAAGAAGCATTAAATACCACAGGCATTTTATCATAGCCTTCTGGGAAGATGAAATGGATGGCGGAGCCATCCCAGCGGGTAGCGAGGGGTTAAGCGAAGCGACACCCCTCGTTCGGATCAAAGAGAAGTTGCATCACGGAGTGATGCCAGCAATGAGCTTGGAGAGACGGGTTGCGCCTTAACGGCTGGCATCGCTCCGCGATGTGGAAGAAGAGGGGCTCGATGACAAGGGGTGTCGCTTCGCTCAACCCTTCGCTACTGGCTTTCATCGCTCCGCGATGAGCTGTGATGAAAGAGGTTTAATCTTTGAGGCTTTGCAGGAATTCTATTCTAGTTCAGCGTGATTTTCAGATGCTACATCGCGCCACCCCGCCATAGTCTCTTCATGAAACGCCTCCGCTTTGTCCTGCCGCTCTGCCTGCTCAGCGCACGTTTGCTTGCTCAACAGCCTGCGCCTGCAACGGACAATGCTTACGCGCAGCTCGAACTCCTCACGCGGGCGATGGAGACGATCCGCCAGAACTACGTGGATGAGAAGAAGGTCTCTTATGAGCAGCTCATCGAAGGCGCGCTGGAAGGCATGTTGAAGAAGCTCGATCCTCATTGCGAATACATGGGGAAGAGCCTGTTCGATGAGATGCAGCAGGAGCAGCGCGACACTAGCGAAGGTGTGGGCATCACCATCGCCCAACGTAATAACAACCTCACCATCATCAGCGTGGCTGAAGAAAGCCCGGCGGCTAAAGCAGGCGTTCTGGCCAACGACCAAATCATCCGCGTGGGGGAAGTCCTCACCGATAGCATGAGCACCATGGAGGCCGTGCAACACCTGAAGGGTAAGGCGGGCGAGGCCGTGCGCATCACGGTGCGCCGACCCGGCACGAAGCAGTTCCTTGATTTCAATCTCGTTCGCGTGGCCTTGCAGGAGAGCTCCGTTCGTGACGCCATGCTTCTTCATGAGAAGATCGCGGGGACCTGGAAGATCGGCTATGCACGCATCACGGAGTTCACGCAGAAGACCGCGAAGGATCTGAGTGATGAACTGGACAAGCTGGAGAAGGAAGGGATGCAAGCCTTCATCCTCGATCTGCGGAATAATCCCGGTGGCTTGTTGGACAG
>JANYJH010000340.1 GCA_025361865.1 Phragmitibacter sp. | reverse complement strand
GTGCCGAGTTCATCTTGGATATAGATTTTCCCATCCGCATACAAGGGCGAAGCGGAGGTGCCTTTGGCCACGCGATCCTGCCAGATCACGGTGCCTGTTTTGGCTTCCACACAGGAAACCAAACCGTTATCTGAGACCATGTAGAGATCATCGCCGATGAGCAGCATGGAAGGCGTGAGCGGCGCGTTCTTCTCGATGCGCCAGACCACATGCGTATCCGTCACATCCCCTTTCCCATCGGGCTTGATCGCTAGCGCTGAAGCATGATCAAACCCGGTGCTCATGAAGATTAGGCCATGACCGAAGATCGGGCGTGGCACGACGGAGTAGCCCGTGTAGCGGACGTGCCAGATTTCGCTGCCATCGGCTGGGTTCAAGGCGGTGACCACGTTACTGCTCGGGCTGATGAGTTGTTTGACTCCGTTGACCTCAATCAAAAGTGGCGTGCAGAAGGAGAAGGTCTTCTTCGCATCCGTCACGCGCGACTTCTTCCAACGCATCTCGCCCGTGCCTTTATCCAAAGCGATGATGAACGGATCAATCTCCGCATCACAATGAAAAATGACTAGATCATCCACAATGACCGGGCAGCCACCGTTGCCATGAACGGGCTTGTAGATGATCCGATTATTCTTCCAAATGATACTGCCCTTCTCATCCACACAGGCGATGCCGAAGTGGCCGAAGTGCGCGTAGATGCGCCCATTCTCACACACGGGCGTCGGGCTCGCATAGCTGTTCTTTCCATGCACGCCGAAGGTATGCGGCTGCTCCACCTTGAAGACTTCCGTGTCCCATATCACCTTCCCGCTAGCCGCGTCCAAAGCCGTCACTCTCAGTGAAAAAGTATCATGCGGGTCCGTCGAATCCTTTTCTCCAACAGCGTTCGTCAGATAGATGCGATCACCGATCACGATCGGCGATGACCAAGCCTTCCCCGGCAGTTCCGCCTTCCAAACCACGTTCTTCTCCGGTCCCCATTCAACGGGGAGTCCCGTGGCCGTAGAATGACCGTCCTTCGTCGGGCCACGGAATTCAGGCCAGCTTTCTGCAAAGGATGAAGATGGAAGGATGAAGGATGAAAGGAAGGCCAATACGATGATGGCTCCGTTTGTCCGAGTGATTCTGTTGATCGTCATTTCAGGGATACTCCTTTTCAGCCTTCATCCTTCCACCTTCATCCTTTCAGACAGCAATTTCCGCCTTGATCGTCGGCCACGGCTCATAGCCTTCCAGCGTGAAGTCCTCATAGATGAAGGCATCTATCTCTTTCACCGCCGGATTGATCTTCATCACTGGCAGGGCTTTAGGCTCGCGGGTGAGTTGCAGTTTGGCCTGCTCAAGATGATTCGCGTAGAGATGAAGATCGCCAAAGGTATGCACGAAGTCGCCGGGCTGAAGGCCGCACACTTGGGCGACCATCATGGTGAGCAAGGCATAGCTGGCGATGTTGAACGGCACGCCGAGAAATAAGTCCGCGCTGCGCTGATAGAGCTGGCAGCTCAAGCGACCGCGATCCACGAAGAACTGGAACATCAGATGGCACGGTGGCAAGGCCATCTCCGGCACACGAGCGACGTTCCAAGCACTGACGATGTGGCGTCGTGAATACGGATTCTTTTGGATGCTCTGGATGACCTCGGCGATCTGGTCATGCTGCGCGCCGTCCTTCCCCTGCCAGCGACGCCATTGCGCGCCATACACGGGACCGAGGTCGCCGTTCTCATCCGCCCACTCGTCCCAGATGGTGACTTTGTTATCGCGGAGATATTGGACATTCGTGTCGCCTTTGAGGAACCAGAGCAGCTCATGGATGATGCTGCGCAGGTGGAGCTTCTTCGTCGTCACACAAGGGAAACCCGCGCTGAGATCATAGCGGGACTGCTCCCCAAAAACCGAGTAAGCGCCCACCCCCGTGCGGTCTTCACGGAAACTTCCATGATCGAGAACATGGCGGAGCAGGCGGTGGTATTCTTGCATGTCCTCCACGCATAGCGCGCTGGGACCGCTGCGCAATCTTGAAACGGAATCGTTGCCGAGAGGTGATTGCTTCAGCATCCGAGTCCGACGATTTCATGTGCCCATGAATGAGAGCCTGCTGCCCCGTCGTGGAATCATCAAACAGTTCGTCCTCGGTTCGGTTTCTTCTTGGTTGGGTGGCTCAACGTGGACGCAGCAGGTGTTGGCGGATGTCAGTCCTTACGGTGAAGAGTTCGCCACGTTGAAAGTAAAACTGAGTCAATTCACCGCACTCCAGTCTGCAGGTGGCTCGGTGCGTTTGAACGTTGGCTTGAATTATCCGGTGTCCATCAACCGTGGAAACTCCAATGACTTCTATGCCGTCAATACGGACTGTGCTCACAACCACTGCACGGTGAACGCCTACAGTCAGGTAGAGGGTGTCATGCGCTGCTCCTGTCATGGCTCCCGCTATGCGATAGACGGCTCCCTCGTCGGCGGCCCTGCATTGAAAGGCCTCAAGTCCTATCCCGCGAGTTATGATGGAAACGATACGGTAAAAGTGAGTATTCCAGGGGTGACCTACTCCGTGAGGAACATTACCGTGCAGAGTATCAATCTCGGCTCACTCAGGCTTAAGCTTACTTTCAATTCAACGGTGTTCGCTGACTACGTGGTGCAATACCAGCAGAATCTTACGGACACGCCGGTGAGAGTAGCCTTCTCGCCCACTTCCACGGGAGCGGCTACGCAAATGAGCTATCGCCGCACGATTCTTGGTGATGAGCCAGTGCCCACCACGCTTTATGTGGATGCCACTGGAGCCAGAGGCTTCTTCAGCATCGCTCTTCTGCCGAGTGAATATTGACAATCGGATAAATAATAAAGGCCAGAGAGCATGGCTTCACAATGTGTTCATTGCGTTACGAATACGACACATACCGCATGGCGAAACTGTCACGGTCAATTGCTTGTTTAGACTCCTTCGACACTCCAGTTTCATAAGCCTACTCAGGCTTCCCCGTATCCTCACTAAGACTATGAAACAACATCTTACACGCAACCTCTTCGCAGCCCTCGGGCTGGCGATCTCCGCGTCTGCCGCTTACGGCCAGGCGACTTCTAAGGGTCCAAGCACTGCTTCAACTCCCTACGTTCTGCCAACGGCACCCGGATATGAAACCATCTCCATCTTGACGGTGGATAACACTGGACTCACTCCCGATGACACCGTGCCCAAGGTTGGGGGCGGCACCTATGGCATGGGCGGTGTTCCCGATGGTATGGGAGCCTTCGACAATGGCGATGGCACCTTCACTCTCTTGGTGAACCATGAAATTCCCAGCGCACTCGGGGTAGCCCGTGCGCATGGTGGCGTCGGTGCTTACGTTTCGACTTGGGTAATCAACAAGAGCACCCTCGCTGTTCTTTCTGGTGATGATCTCATGAAGACCGTTTGGAGCTGGAACGCGGGAACGCAAGCGACTGGCTCGACGACTCTGAACGCCGTCTTCTACCGCTTCTGCTCAGCCGATCTCGCGGCTCCTACGGCCTATTACAATGCAGCTACCGGCCTCGGTTCCACCGCCCGCCTCTATCTTAACGGTGAAGAAGACACCACCCACGGCTGGGCTATGGCACACGTTGCTTCAGGCACCTCCAAAGGTAATAGCTATGTCCTCGGCAAGTTTAACCTCACCACGAACGGCTCCGGCCTGACGGGCGTTGGGGCTTGGGAAACGCTGGTGGGAAATCCCTATGCGCAGGACAAGACGGTAGTCATCGGCGACAACGACGGCGGCACCGGAATCATGAATAATACGCTTTCCGTCTATGTCGGCACCAAGCAGAGCACGGGCACGGAAGTGGAAAAAGCCGGTCTTATGAACGGCACCATGAAGTTCGTCAACGTCACGGGCAGCACGGCTGAGATCGTAAGCAGCACCACGCGTGCGACGAACATCACGAACGGAACCGCTTTTACACTCAGCGGCACTAGTTCCACCACGTTCTCACGCCCTGAGGACGGTGCTTGGAACCCAGCTAACCCGGCTCAATACTTCTTCGTGACCACGGACCAGCTCGATCAAGTATCCGACGGGCTTGGCGCTCAAGTAGGACGGACCCGTCTGTGGCGCTTGACGTTTACTGACATCACCAATCCAGATTTAGGCGGAACGATCGACATTCTGATCGATGGTCAGACCGTCAACAGTGAAAAGGTCAACATGTTTGACAACATCGCTGTCAACGAACGGACTGGCCACATCATCCTTCTGGAAGATGTCGGTGGAGCCGCTCATAATGGCAAGGTCTGGGACTATGATTTAGCCACCTTTACGGGCACCACGAATTCAGGCACCTTGAAGCAGATCCTGAAGCATGACCCGGCCCGCTTTGGTGATCGCGTGAATGCCAGCACTACCATTGCAGCCACGGCTCCGTTCAATAACGACGAAGAAACGTCTGGGATCATCGACATCACTACCATCATGAGCGGCGGAACCCGTCACAAGGGCATCACTGGGGAGTCCTGGTATATCAGCTCTGATCAGGCTCACTACACTTCCGCGACTGGTGGCTCCACCATTACGCCGACTCAGGTAGAGGGTGGCCAGATTTTCATGTTGCATGATGTCTCACTGTCTGCCGCAAACGTCGCCATCACTCGTGGTGGGATTGTTCGTGATCGCCTCTCAGGTAAATTTGCCCAGCAGATCACGCTGACGAACAACAGCGCCAGCACCATTACCGGACCGTTCTACCTGGCTTTGGATGGTCTCAGCACGAATGCCACCCTCTCCAACGCCACTGGCACAACCGCCGTTCAGAGCAAGCCCTACATCACCGTTTCCGCTGGCAATCTCGCCGCCGGAGCTTCCGTGAATGTGACTTTGCTGTTCACGAATCCCACGAGCGCAGCCATCTCCTACACGACCCGTGTCTTGACGGTTAGCCCAACCCCTTAAGCCAGCATTAACCACGACTGCGGCGGAGGTTGGAAACAAACTCCGTCGTAGTCGTGGCTTTCCTCAGAGTTACTCACTCAATCCACGATAACATTATGAAAACCACACACGTTTACACACACGCGCTGATCCTCGCCATCGGCCTCTTGTTGACCGCTGCTACTCAGGCCGCAGTCACTCATATCACGATCAATACCGCCCCGTTGATCTCCAACGCCGCCGGCCCCTTCTCACTGGACCTTCAGTTCAATGATGGTGGCGTGCTGAACAACAACACGGTGACCGTAGGCAACTTCACCTTCGGCGGCGGTGCTGCGGTCGGCAGCGGTAACGCCTCTGATGGAGGAGTGACGGGAGACCTTGGTTCCATCGTAGCCTTCAATAACGGGGCTGCGTTTCAGGAATTCTTCCAGCAGTTCACTCCCGGCTCAGTGCTCGGCTTTGACGTAACCACTACGAACCTTGTGGACGGCTTCACACCGGATGCCTTCTCCGTGGCGATTCTCGATAGCAGTCTGGCAAACATCCCCACGAACGGTGTAGGCAACTCCCTCGCGTCCCTCACCTTTGATGGCACAGCTCCCACGCCGAGCTTCTCCTCCGGCACGGGTGCCTTCTCAGGGCTCTCCGCCGCCCCAGAGCCTTCCCGCTCTGTGCTGCTCATCGCTGGTTTCGCCACGATGTTCCTGCGCCGTCGCCGGAAGTAATTCGCCATCATAGTAAAGGTTCATCTCCATCTTACAAAAGCCTGCGTCACCCGGCGCAGGCTTTTGTTTGCTTCAAGCGCTCGTTCCATCACCTCAGCCCTCCTTATGACCAAACTCAAATTCGCCCCTGCCCGTCTGCTGTTCTGTTCACTGTCGCCCCTGATCGTCAGCAGTGCGGCCTTGTCCGCTGCCGAGCCTGACTCCTCTACGACGGCAAATGCTTATGCACCCACGGTCCTCGTCGCCAATCGACCTGAGTTCAACCCCACGGCTTTTTTGGATCAGCACCTCGTGAATCCGTGGGGGCTAGCCTTGCGCCCTCCCGGTAAGGGCGGGCACATCTGGGTCAGCAATGAAGCCAATGCCAGCACTTCCACTTATGTAGGTGATGTGAACGGAAGTCCTCTGCATCAGGACGGCCTCAAGATCGTTTACATGGAAGGGCCGCTCATCTCCCCTCATGATGGCGTCACCAATGTCACGGGACAGGTCTATAATGCCGCCAGCGACTTTCCGGGACAACCCCTAGAATTTCCCGTCAAAGGTCCGGCCACGAATCTCTCTGGGGAAAAGCCCGTCGCTATCGGGCAGGCCTCGGGGCCAGCGAAGTTCGTTTTCGTTACTAAGAACGGGACCATCAATGCGTGGCGCTCCAGCACTGCGGAAAGCATGGACCGCGCGGTCATCGTCAAAGACTTCACTGAGAAGGGCGCGGATCAGATCAAATCTCTGGAGTATCTGCCCGCCTACACTGGTGTGGCCATGACCACAGATGCTTTCACCCGTAATGCTACTGGCGAAGCCATCGCAGACAACCGGCTCTACGTGACCGATTTCCAAAATGGTCGCATCCAAGTATTCGACAATCAATGGCAGGAGATCACGGCCAAAGTCCCCTTTGAGCGGCCAAAGAATATGAAGCCAGAACTCGGCCCTTATAATGTCCAGCTCATCGGCAGTAAGATTTATGTCGTCCACGCCATCGTGGATGTTCATGCCGAAGAGGTCGCCTTTGATGTGCCAGGAAAAGGCGCGGGCCATGTCACGGTGCATGATCGCGATGGGCATCTGCTCCAGGAACTCAAGGACGAGGATAGGCTGAACTCTCCGTGGGGCATCACGCAGGCACCGGAAGGCTTTGGCAAAATGAGCGGCAAGCTTTTAGTGGCCAATTTCGGAGACGGCACCATCGCCGCCTTCGAGCCAGAAACCGGTGCGTTCATCGACTACATGCGAGATCAAAACGGTCAGCCACTCGTCATTGATGGCATCTGGGCGCTGGCCTTCGGCAATGGAGTGAGCCTGGGGGATGCCCATGCGCTGTATTACACGGCTGGGCCGAATAATGAGCAGGACGGCGTCTTTGGTCGGATCAATGCAGTCCGGTAAGCTTCATAGCTACTCATCCCCTCGCCCACGTCGCGGCGCGCTACGGTTCTTCTTCACTTCGCTGCGCTTGTGCTTGGTCTCCAGGATTCGTTCCTGAAGGCCTCGGGGACGTTTGCGCGTCTGACGCTTTTTTAGCTCTACGGCATCTCGTTTGGCCTGTCGGGCGGCAGCGAGTTGCAGGGCTAGTTTGTCACAAAGTTCCTCACGGGCGATGATGCGATTCTGGCTCTGGCTGCGTTCGCGCTGGCAGCGCACTTCGAGCCCTGTGGGCACATGGCGCAAGACCACGGTGCTGCTGGTCTTGTTGATCTTCTGGCCACCGGGGCCGGTGCCGCGCACGAAGGTTTCTTCGCAGTCTTCCTCACGGATGCCGAGCTTGCGCATCCGTTTGGTCAAAGCGTCTTCATCCAGAGGAGCGGCCATCTGCCATCATGCTTCACTGCGGGCCTAAAGGCAACTGGCACCTGCGAAGCGCTGACCTGACAGAATTGTCACTAGGCATCGCACCTCTGCCACGGATGCTTTGAAGTGATGACGACTTTCTCGCTACGAACTGCCCGCACGGATGCGCTGGGTGAAAGCGCACGCGAGTCTATGGCGGGCGGTTGGGTGGCGCTCTGCCTGACAGGATTCTTCATGGGCTTCCACATGATGTGGAATGACTGGTTTCATGTCGGTTGGTTTGTCGGCACGGCGATTCCCGCTCTGGTGCTGACGAACTGGTCCCGACAATGGCCTCTGATAAAAGGAAATAGCGTAATGCGATGGAGCGCTGTTTTCCTGCTGTGGATGACAGGTCGTTCGCTGATGACGGCCCCCTATCTGGTCTCCGCAACGCCGCTGGAAGTGGGGAATTGGCTGTTTGGCGCGGTGACTCTGGCGGGCTTCGCCTTGCTCATTGGGTTGGCTGCGGAGAATCCCCTGGTGCTGCCCCGAGCCGGGCTTTACACAGGCTTTGCAGCGGCCCTGACGGCGATCTTGAGTGTGTTGCTCTTCGCTTTTATCCTGCCGGGTCATGGCTGGGGCGGACGCTTACAGAACTGGTTCATCTATGGGGGGCTGCACCCGGTGGGAACAGGCCTGAGGTATGGCTTCGCGGCCCTGTGGCTGGCTTGCCTGCATGGGAAACTGCGCAGCCGAACCGAAAGACTTTGGGTGTTACTGGCGCTTACAATGCTTCTCACAGCGGTGTTCTTAACGCTGAGCCGAGGCGCGTTGCTCGCTCTCACTGTGGGCCATGCGACGCTCCTGCTGGCAGGCGGATGGCAACGGACACGCACGGTTTGCAGTTTGTTTCTAGGCGTGATGTTGATGATGCAACTCGGCGCGCCTTTGTTCAAAAAGGCGATGGAAACAAGCACCATCTTTTCTCCTGCGAACGCTCACGTTAGCCAAGGGCCTGTGCTAGAGCGAAACCCTGCGAAGGAATTCTGGCAGCGCTGGGATAACGGGCGCTTCATGCTCTATTCCGCAGCTTGGCAGACCTTGGATGACCGATCATCCAAGCTCATCGGCATCGGCGAATGGGGAACGGATGAGCGCTGGCGCAGCCGCGTTTCTTGGGAACCCGCACACTTGCACAGCGCATTTCTGGCCACGTTCGTCCACGGCGGAGCCATCGGATTGCTGTTACTGCTCACCCTCCTTTTCAAAGGCTTCCGCTGTGCTGGGGCATTGGCTCAAAGGGGTGACCCAACGTGGCTGGCGCTATTGGCTTATGGTTGCACAGGCTTGATGTTCGATGGGCAGACTCTCAGTTCGCTAACGAGCGTTCCACGAGTGGAGCCGTTGTTGGTTTGGCTACCTTTGATCGCCTCCGTGGCAGTATTTCAGAGCCGATCTCACGTCTCTGAACCTAGACATGAATAAAGCGATCCTGCTGGGATGACTCTAGGAAAAAAAACCCCCAAAACCTAGAATCAAGAACCAACAGGATCGCTTTGAATTAAATTGAATGTTTTTGGGTCCGTGTTCAATATAAATTCTTTTCCTTGAGGCCTAATACTGCAACTTTTTACCCCTGCTGAGTGTGCAAAGTAATTACATCGTCATTTTTCGGGGTGGGCTCTGCCTATTTGTTACTTTTTTCGGGCTGTGTTTTCCCGTTCATTCTCAATTACCTGCCCATGCCAGACAACTTATCGTCGCGACCTCACCCGATTGGAAGTCCCACAAGGCCAACCTGCAATGCTGGGAGCGGGACCAGGACGGCGTGGGTGGCTGGAGACCCGCGCTCAACAAAGCCTGGCCTGTGCTCCTCGGCAGAAATGGCCTGGCTTGGGGACGGGGAAATTTCACGCCGACCAATCCTGATATTCCGTGGAAAGTCGAGCGCGATGGGAAAGCCCCTGCGGGTGTTTTTGAACTCGGTTCCATTCACGGTTATGCGGCGCTTCCTCCTACGGGCACGACTTGGCCCTATTTTCAGGTGAGCCAATGGGATGCGTGGATTGATGATCCGAATCTTCCCACCTATAATCAACTCATCCGCGTGGATCCCCAAAACGTGCCGCCTTGGTTTGAGAAACAAAGGATGCGGCTCGGTGACAACGCCTATAAATGGCTCATTGAGATCAAACATAACACCGACCCGATCAAGCCGGGATTCGGCAGTGCCATCTTTTTTCATGTGCGTCGCGGACCGGATCGCCCCACCGCAGGATGCACCACGATGGCGGAAGAATATCTGACAGCCCTGATGCGCTGGCTTCGTGAGGACCAGCATCCGTGTTATGTTCTGCTCCCCAAAGCAGAGTATGACAAAGCGCGAGTCGCATGGAGACTGCCCTAGATGAACCCTGTCGAAGTCACCTGCCCCACCTGCTTTGAGACCTTCGAGGTTCCAGCGCCTTATATTACCGAGGTGCCCTGCACGGTGGACTACGACTGCGAGGTCTGTTGTCGGCCCATGAACATCGAGTTCTATGAGGAGGATGAGGAAGTCATGGGCTATGCTTCTGGGCTGGCGGATTAAGTAGCGTGATATTCATTGATCAGAACCAATCCGCAGAACCGTTCTGTGGGGGCTCATTTCACCTTTCCTGAAAATCCCTGTTCACACGGCCTGAATCCTGATACTGCTACCTTCCATGCGCACGTTCCTCATTCCCGTGCTGTGGCTCTCGCTTTGCGGCGCGGCTCTGACCAAGACCCCACCGAAGCCGGCTGGATCAAAGCCAGTGACGGAGATCACGGAGGCGGCGAGACCTTCCATCGTCACCGTGACGCAAATCGGACGCGGGGGCTCCCAGGAAGCGCTGGGCACGGGCTTCGTCATCAGCGCGGATGGGTTGATCGCCACGAACATGCACGTCATCGGTCATGCGCGGCGCATTCAGGTGCAGCTCAGTGACGGCACCTCGCATGATGTCACGGCGATCCATGCCACGGATCAGACGTTGGACTTGGCCATCATTCAGATTGATCAACACGACCTCACGCCCATCGCGCTCGGTGATTCGGACAAAGTGAAGCAAGGCCAGCAGGTGGTGGCCATCGGTCATCCGCAGGGGCTTGAGTTCAGTGTCGTCGAAGGGGTGGTGTCTGCGTTGCGCAAGATTGAGGAGACGACCATGATTCAGATCGCGATTCCCATTGAGCAAGGGAACAGCGGTGGCCCTCTGCTGGATTTGCAGGGGCGTGTTCAGGGCATTCTGACGCTGAAATCTGCGGTTACGGAGAACCTCGGTTTTGCCCATCCGGTGAACCAATTGAAGAGTCTCATCGCGAAGCCCAATCCGGTGCCGATGTCGCGCTGGTTGACCATCGGGGTGCTGGACAAGAAGAGCTGGCAGCAGCTTCTGGGCGCGCGCTGGACGCAGCACGCGGGCGTCATTCAGGCGGAGTCCACTGGCGAGGGCTTTGGCGGGCGTTCGCTTTGCCTGCAAAAGACGGATGTTCCCGGACTCCCCTTTGATGCCAGCGTGACGGTGAAGCTGGATGACGAGGCGGGAGCCGCTGGCCTCGCGTTTTGTAGTGACGGCCATGATCAGCACTACGGCTTCTACCCGAGCGCGGGCAAACTACGACTCACCCGCTTCAATGGACCGGATGTTTTTTCGTGGACGATCCTCGCTGATGTGCCGAGTTCTGCCTATCACAAAGGCGACTGGAATACCCTGCGCGTGCATGTGGATGAAGATAAGATTCAGTGCTTCGTGAACAACACGCTGGTGACTGAACAACAGGATAATGTCCTGCGGGGCGGGCAGGCGGGTTTGTGCAAATTCCGTCAGACCAAGGCCCAATTCAAAGCCTTCCGCTGTGGCGATCAAGCGGATGAAGCGATCATCCCTGATCAGCTCGCGACGAAGCTCAAGTCCGATGTGGATAACTACCTGAAACAGCCCGCCACGACGGAGGCGACGGTTGAGAAGCTGATCACACAACCAGCAGCGGCGCGGGAAGTCTTACAGCAGCGGGCCAAGGCTTTGGAGGAACAGGCGGCCTCGCTGCGGAAGCTGGAGAAGGACGTGCATCGTCAGTCAGTTTCGCGTGAGTTAGTGAGCTTACTTCAACGTCCCGCAGACCAGACAGAGCTGCTTCATGCTGCCTTACTCATCGCCAAGTATGACAATGCGGAGCTGGATGTGAATGCTTACCTGCATGTGATGGATCGCATGGTGGATGAGTTGAAGAATGATCCTGCACTGAAGAAGTCCACGGCGGTGGCCGCAGCGCGACTGACGAAGTATTTGTTTGAAGAGAATGGCTTCCACGGCACACGCGGTGATGAGATGGAAGACCTCTCCAACAGCCATCTCAATGAGGTCTTGGATGATCGTGAAGGCATCCCGATCACGCTCTCCATCGTGTATCTGGAGCTGGCGCGTCGCCTTGGCGTAACCGGTATTTATGGGGCTTCCCTGCCCGCCCGCTTCATGCTGGCATATGATGAAGAGTTCGCGGGCGAGAAGCTCACAAAGCTCATAGATGTCTTCGATCACGGCAAGCTGCTCTCTAAGCATGAGGCGGAGATGCTCATCTTCCGCAACACTGGCTCGGCCATTCAAGACAAGCTGCTCCAGCCCGCGACCCCGCGCCACATGATCCTGCGGATGCTTTACAGCATGACCGGATTCTCCAAGAAGACTGAGCAGACGATGGCCTACCTCGATCTCATTCTCGCCATCGATCCTGAGTCCTCGCAAGAACGGCTCAGCCGTGCGCTGACACGCATGAAATTAAATGATGTGGCCGGAGCCAGAAGTGACCTGGAAAAGCTGCTCGAATCACAGCCGAAGGAGATGGACATGGAGAAGATTGATTCTCTCTATCATTCGCTCAGGTAGTTGAGAGTTATTGGTTGATCGCCTGATTCGGAAGATGAAGTCAGTGCCTGGTCAGGCTATCAACTCTTCACAGTTTCCTCCGCCCGCTCAATGCCTGATACAGCGTCATCTCATCCACATGATCCAAGCCTCCGCCCGCAGGCATTCCTTGGGCCAGACGCGTGATAGCGGTCTCGGTTACGCGCAGCATGTCCGCGAGATAATTCGCCGTCGCTTCGCCTTCGACATCGGCTCCGAGCGCGAGGATCACTTCCTCCGTGTGCAGCTCCGTCACGCGATGAATCATCTCTTCAATCCGCAGGTCTGCGGGCGTGATATTGTCCAGGGGTGAGAGCTTGCCACCGAGCACATGATAAAGGCCGGAGTAGGCACCCGACCTCTCCAGCTTCAGAATATCCGCCGCTTCTTCAACCACACAAAGCAAGCGCCGATCCCGCTTCGGATCATGGCAGAGCAGGCAGTCGTGGCCTTTCTCCTGAAAGAAGCCGCACTCCTCACAGATGGCCACGCGCTCTTCCAAACTCGTCAGCGCCTCAATCAACTCTCCCACTCTCGATTCACCGCGCCCCATGAGCCAGAGCACCAGCCGCTCCGCACTGCGCGGACCCAGGCCGGGGAGTGACTTCATCAGCAGAATTAACTGCTTGATGGTGGCGGGATAATCAACCTGGGACATCAGCTCAGCAGGGCTTGGGGATCACCAGCTATCATCCGTCTCGTGATAGATGATGGCGGAGATGCCAGTGATCAAAATGGCGAGGCCACCCGAGAACGGTTCAAACAACCAGCCATTCAGCCCTAGCGCCGCAGGCATCAGGAACGTGAGAAACAGCGCCACCAGCATGAAGCTCGCCTTGGCCAACTTCGACATGGGCTCGATGCAGATGAACGCCGTGAGGAAGGCCATCAGCGTGTAGTAGCCGTATTGCAGCGGCCTGAAGAACTGGAGTTCGCCTTGGGGTAAAAGGATCAGCTTACGCAGCACTGATTCCACCCAAACGGCCCCCGATAAAAAATAGCCCGTGGCCTGATAGAGCGCGAGCAAAGCCGCGCACACGAACACGGCGATCATTAAACTAGCAGGCCAGGTTTTGGACATCGTAATAAAACCGCGATTGCGCGGAAGATCCTATCATGCCGAAACAGCGGCGTAGCGGCAACTTCTATTTATGGGAGCCGCTTTATCATAAAGACGATGAGGAAGGTATGATGAATCCGAAGATGGGGACTTGAGATTGTGAGGAAGCTGCGCCAGAAATCCTAGCATGGACGAACCGATACCAACTCCACCCGCTGAAGTGATCCCGCGTGTGCCCAGCAAGGATGAGCAAACGATGGGGATGCTCTGCCATCTCTCCGCATTGGGCATGTTCGTGGTGCCTGCGATGGGCCATCTCATCGGGCCGCTCATCGTCTGGATGCTGAAGCGGGAAACCATGCCGTTCGTGGAATCCGAGGGCAAGGAGGCGCTGAATTTTAATCTCTCCATGACCATCTATCTGGCGGTCTCAGCGCTGCTCATCTGCGTGGGCGTCGGCATCGTCATGCTCCTCGCGCTGGCGGTGACGCATGTGGTGCTGGTGGTGCTCGCTTCCATCGACGCAGCGAACGGCAAGTCCTACCGCTATCCGTTTACGATCCGGTTTATCAAGTGAGGTTTCCGCCTCTACCACGCTACTGATTCGGCACGGAAGCCAGAGCCACATTCGCGGTTTTCGGATGGTTCTTGAAGAAGTCCCAGATGGCTTTGGTGGCGTCAAAGGACTGCTTCGCATGACCCGCGCCGAGCAGTTGCAGGGCTTGCGATTCGGTCGGCCAGCCGTGGCCTCCGCCCTCTATGGTATAGAGCACGATCTCAGCGCCATTCTTCGAAGAAGGCCAGCGGGTGCAGGTGACCTGTCGGTGATCGTTCGGCGTGGTCGTAGGCAGCACATCGGTCATAGGTGCGGCGAAGGTCTCATCGCGCTCTCCCCAGAGGCTGGCGGTCTTGGCCATGCCGATGATCCGGCCATGATCCTGCACATCCACCTCGCCGCCATTGTAAGGAACGAGGCGGTCCGCAGCCCCATGAATCATGCAGACGGAAACGGGCATGGAGGGCTTGAAATAAGGCAGGAGCGGCTCCGCCAAACCGCCGCTGACTGGCGCGATGGCCGCCAGACGGTGGGAGAGCTGCGCGGCTAGATAATGGGCGAAGATGCCGCCATTGGAGAAGCCTGCGGCAAAGATGCGCTGCTCATCCAAGAGATGCACCTTACCGATAGCGGTGATCATAGCATCCACGAAGGCGACATCATCCACATGCGCCGCCTGGGATGGAATGATGGAGGCTTCACGCCCGTCATTCCATTCATGAGAGAAGGCATCAGGATAGGCCACGATGAAGCCTTCGCGATCTGCCAAGGCGCTGAATTTGCTGAAGCGCTCCATGCTCGTTCCATCGGCACCACTGCCGTGAAAGACCAGCACCAGCGGCACCGCGCGATCAGCGCGAAGCGCATCTGGAAGGTGGAGTTGATAGCTGCGGGTCACTCCGCCGGAGTCGAGCATTTGCTTCGTCGTGACACCAGCCACGGCAGCGCTCGCGAGCAAGGCGAGCGCCCATCCAATGACGCATCTTATAAGCATCCTTTAACCTAAGCAGCATCGCGGCCAAGTTGAGCGCCTATAAAAGTTGATGTTTACCGCGATGTTTTGCCTGCCTATTTCTTCGGATGCTTCTTGAAGAAGTCCCACACTGTAGATGAGCCGTCGAAGTCTCGGCACACGCGCCCCATGAGGCTCACGGGAAGGAACTGCGGGCCATTCGGCCAGGCGTGACCGCCGCCTTCGATGGTGATGAGCTGCACTTCGGCACCTTTATGAGCGGCTGGCCAACGAGCGAAAGTCGCGTGGCAGTGATCGTCCTGGTTCGTATCGGGTAACTCTCCCAGCTCCGGCGCGCTGGTGATGCCATTGCAGGTCAGCCACATCTTGATCGTAAGCGAGGTTCCGATGATCCGGCCATTATCGTGATAGTCCACGTCGCCCCCGTTAAAGGGCACGAAGGGGTCTTCGGTTCCATGAATGATGAGGACGGACAAAGGCGCGCTGGGCTTGAATTTCGGCGCGAACGGTTCCGCAATACCACCGCTCACGGAGGCGATGGCGGCGAATATTTTAGGGAGTTTCGCGGCGAGCAAATGAACGAAGATTCCACCATTGGAGAAACCCGTGGCGAAGATGCGGCGGGCATCAATCGCCTGCTGCTTCAGGATGTCTGCGATGACGGCTTCTGTGAAGGCCACATCATCCACGTCATTGAACTGTGAGGCGATGCTCACGGCCTCGCGACCATCATTCCAGTTCTTCCCGATGGCTTCGGGATAGGCGACGACAAAGCCTTCCCGATCCGCCACGTCACTGAGTTTCACGAAGTCCTCGAAGCCCGCGCCGGTGTCCCCACTGCCATGAAACGCCAGCACCAGCGGCGCATCTTTGTCTGCGCTCAGGGACTTCGGCACATGCAAAACGTAAGTCCGCGTGGAAGCACCCACCTTGATGGAATGCGCCGTGCTGGCAGCAACCAAGGCCGATGCGGAGATGAAGAAGAGCGCGATGAAGAGCTTCATGGGCATCAGCCGTTCTTCACATCGAGCCCTTGTTTGATCTTGAAAAGCACATGCGCGATGTGCGCCTGATTCGCTTCCACAGCGGGCTGCTGTGCGCCGAAGCTCTTCTCGATGCCTTGCAGTTCAAACAACGCGATGCTCTGTGCTGCGGGATGATGCGCCTTACTCTTCACGATATTCAACAGGCGATCCACGTATTCGAGCTGAAGATCCTGCCGCAACGTGCTGATCTCCGCTTGGCCTTCGCCAGACATGATGACGCTCGTGAGATCATGCATCACCGCATGAAGCGGATAGGCGTTCCCATACAAGGCGCTGTCCAGGATGCGGTTCTGGGTGCGCTCATGCAGCAGATGATCCAACAAGCCGCGCTGTATCTTCAAGACGCGCTCATGAACCTTCGGGTCTTCACCTGTATCGCGGAAGTCAAAGCCACGACGCTGCTGCTGCAAGTGACGCAAGAGGTCTTCAGGAGCGCTCCAGGCCGTGGGTCCGAAAGCATACTTCGCGAGCGCCGTCATCGCGGCCTTCTGCTTCTCCGCTTCCACCGCACGGAGAGGGTCAGGCGCGTTCTCTTTGACCTGACCGACAAAGGGCCGCTCCACATAGACACCGCCGATGTAGCGGCTGATGGCCGTGAGCGCATTGCTTTGTTCTGAGGTCAGGGAGATGAAGGCTTGCGTGAGTTCCTGCCAGCTCTTGCCGGGCTTCGGATACTCTTTGAGCAGCTTGCCCACGGCCTTCTGCGCCATCTCGCAGCGCTCGCTGCCATAGGCGATCGGGTCACTGCTCATATCAAAAATCATAGCGCGCGGGTCGATGGCTTTTCCAGCCGTGCGCATGTCATCCGCGTCATTCGCGAAGGCCAGTTGAGGCTCATTCGAGCGTGCAGCGATGGCATTCAGTCGCTTGGCTTCGGCTTCGGAATCCGGTAGGGTATCACTGTATCCGTAATCAATGGCCCAGTCATCATAAGCGCCGGGGGCGTTGATGTAATACTGGCCTTGATGCGCCTTATCAGGGCCGAGATTCAGCGGCATGTAGTCCATCACCGAGCCGCTCAGGCCCGTCTTTTCAGTCAGCGCGCGGTCTTTGAGTTCGGCTGGCGTGTGAAGCTGACTGGCGCGGAAGTTATGATTCAAACCGAGCGTGTGGCCCATCTCATGGAGGATGAGCTGCGCGAGGGATTCCTTCAGCATCGTGTCAAAATCAATCTGATCCGCCTTGCGCAGACGCAGCGCATTCGCCCCGAAGAGAAGGCCCTGCTGCATCACGCTCGCGGCCATGCAGGCGTGTTTATCGAATGCTCCATCTCCATTGTCCTGGCTCATTCCGGCCATACCGATCTCATCCCAAAGACGGCGCGCTTGCAGCCGATTCTTCACGAACGAGAACTCCAGCATGATATCTGCGCCGATAATCTGGCCTGTGCGCGGATTCACAAAGGTGGGGCCATAACCGCCAAAGGGAGCCTTCGGTGAAGAGGTCCAGCGGAGCACGTTGTGTTCGATGTCGTCGGCGTTCCACTTCGCGTCATCGGGCTGTTCATTGATCGCGATGGCATTCTTATAACCGATCTTTTCAAAGGACTTGTTCCAGAGCAGTCCGGCCTTGCGGATGGTTTCCCGAAACTCATGCGGCGTGGTGTTTTCGATCCACCAGGTGATCGGCTCCACAGGCTCGCTCAATGGCTCCTCCGGATTCTGCTTCTTCAGGTTCCAACGATGAATAAAATCCCGATACGGCGTGACTTCGGTCGAGGTCTGATCCGTGAGCTGCGTCATGAAATAGCCGATGCGCGGATCATCCACACGCGGCGCGTAGTCGTTCGCTGGCATGGCCACGAGCGTGTGCTGCACGCGGATGCTCACATAACGCGGGTCCGCCATGTCCGGCACCGCCTTGGCATCATCGTCTGAGCGACGTGGCGTCGGGTTCTCATAGACATACTCCACCGTGAAGAAAGTGTTCTTTGGAAACGAGCCCCAGCGCACGAACTTGGTCTTCGCTTCGGACAGCCTCCCCAGCACGGCCTTGCCTTCATCCTTCACGGACAACGTAGGCTTCACCTGCTGAAAGGCTTCCTTCAAGAACAAGCCGCCCGCGTTGATGAGATAACCTTCTTCGTTCTCACTGATGATGCTCTCCGTGGCGAGGTTCGCATTGCTGATGTTCGCCTTTGCCGCCCGAGCCAAGGGATGCTCAGGGTCGAAGTAGTAAGCCGTGTTCGCCTCAATGAACTCCAGCTTCCCATAGAGCTTATGAATGGAGAAGACCTTCTCTTCATTGAATTGACCGCGATTCCGGCCCGCTTCTACCACTCCATCCACAACGTGGGAGACGTAGATGAATTCGCGACGGATCTGGTCTTTACGGACGAAGAGATACATCGCGCCCGTTTCGCGGTCGGTGTAGATTCGGAACAGGCCGCTGATGTCCGCGCAATTCTTCGTCACCTCTTCGAGTGATTTCTTTTTGGCTGGAGCCACGGGAGGCGTCGCTGGCTTGGCCGCTGGCGGGGCTTCCGCTGGCTTTTCTGCGGAGGGTGGCGTCTCCGGTTTGGGCTCCGGTTCTTGGGCAGTGATCAGACCCCCGAGGGTAAAGATTGCGGAGAAGGTGAGAAGGAATCGATTCATACGCGGCAATTAAAACGCACAGCCTGCTGGCAAACCTGCATGATTGGCCAGGAAATTATTCGGCCTCAGTCAACGAGCGCGGCTACGACTCACCCCTTCTCCGCTTCGCTCCGAATAGGAGAAGCCCGGTGAGCACCAACGCCGCACCACCCGGCTCCGGCGCAGCGGCTAGGCTCATCACATTCTGGATGGCTGAGGCGCTGGCGCTGATTTGAGAGAGATAGAGCTGGCTCGGATTGTTTATGGGAAGATCAGGGTTCAAGGTCCAGCCAGCGCTATCGGAACCCTCGTAGAAGCCGCCTTTGTCTGTCAGTGCGGCGGCGAATTCAGTGCCATCGTTTTTCACATTATTGGTGTCGAACAAGCCTTCAACACCGTAGTTGATGCCCGCGAGTTGCCAAACACTGCCCACCTTGATGAAGGCTCCGCCACCAGAGTCGCCATCGGAAATCGTCGCTTCATCGCGGCCTGAAGTTGCGTCAAAACTGGCGACCAACAAGTTACCGAGAGACCCCGCGTTCAAGACGTTATCAAACGTATTCCGTCCCCAGCGGGCCACCCCATCCGCCGTGCCGTAGCGCCAGCCCTTCAACCCATCTGGAAACAAGTTTACCGCCGCGCCGCGTTGAGTTCCGCGCCCTGTAACCGTGAAGTCAGTGCCCACTTCATTCGTCCCCGTATAGATCGGCGCATAAGTCGAAAAGGTGCCGCTCGCGATCTGATAGATGCGTAGATCCGTGTTCGCGATGTCCCAATAACCCACGCCGCCATTCGCAGCGGTATTGATGGAGTAGTTCACCGTTGCCGTTCCGCTGAAAACAGAATCGTAACTGAAGGTGCTGCTGTTCACGCCGAAATGCTGAGCCGTGATGAACAGCGTGGGCGAGATCATGGTGCCCATGTAGCTACCAAAGTAACCTTCATACTGCCAGCCGGAGTTCGCATAAGTTCCGGTCGGCGCAGTCGCATTGTGTGTTGGATCGCTCGTGTCGTAGAAGAGAACGGCCTTTGCTTGACTCAATGCTAGCAAGCAACTCAGCATGAAAGTGAGTGACCTCATCGAAAATGGAATTGAATACTTTCCCATAAAAACCTCTCGTTGACCAAGTTATAGAATTTATTGATTTAATCAATAATATATTACTACTTAGTCCGCTGGAGGGAGATGTTCGGATTCAAGAAAACGAAAATTTCTTCTCAATCCGCGCTCTTCGGATCAAAGGCATCTCGCAACCCATCGCCGAGGAAGTTCAAGGCGAGCAACGAAGCGGACATCAACACAGCGGGAAACGCCAGTAGCCACCATTTGCTCTCCAGCGGGTTGATCACGGGCGCGCCATCTTTC
>JANYJH010000182.1 GCA_025361865.1 Phragmitibacter sp. | reverse complement strand
TCTTTGAAGCCGGGATTGCAGTCGCGACCGCAGCACATCCATGAGGCTTTGCCTTCCAGTTTTACCTTTTGTCCAATCGTTAAATCCTTCGGTGGCGTGATGAGCATGGGAAGGAAGACTTCGCCGTGAAAGCCTTGCGCTTTGATGTCGAACATGAAGACGCGCTCGGGTGCTGGCCAGTCAATAGCATCAGCCTTCCAGCCTGAGGGCAGTCGCCAAACGATGCCTGTTGGGATGCCGACGATGCCCGTGAATTTCCAATAGGTGTGATAGCCCGGAGGATGCTGAAGATGAAGCGCTGCATGGAACGGCGTGCCCGGTTGGATGCTCGTGACTTCGGAAACGAGTTCGATTTTGAGCGGGTTTTCGGAGGCGATGAGCGGGCTCGCAAGGTAGAAGAGAAGCATCAATGCGGAACGTCCAACATTGAACATTGAACTTTCAACATCGAAGGAATGAGTAATGCGGGAAGGCATTTGAGGGAGAGATGAAAGTGGTAGCGTGAACACCTTGCTCAGACTTCGATGTTGAAAGTTCAATGTTCGATGTTGGACGTTCTTAGAAGTCTGCGTGACCGGGCGTGCGGGCAAAAGGGATCACGTCACGAATATTATTTACGCCAGTGGCGAACATGAGGAAGCGCTCAAAGCCCATGCCGTAACCGGAATGAGGCACGCTACCGTAACGGCGGAGGTCTGAATACCAGCGATAACTTTCTGGCTCCAAACCTTGCGCCGACATCGCGGTTTCGAGTCGGTCAAGCCGCTCCTCACGCTGGCTGCCGCCGATGATCTCGCCGATGCCCGGAACGAGGACATCCATGGCGGCGACGGTTTTGCCATCGTCGTTTTGACGCATGTAGAAGGGCTTCAGCGAGCGTGGATAATTGAAGACGGTGACGGGCGTTTTGAAGTGCTCTTCCGCGAGGAAGCGTTCGTGCTCGCTTTGCAGGTTATGGCCCCATTCGACGGGGTATTCAAACTTGCGCCCGCTCTTCAGCAGGATGTCCACTGCGTCCGTGTAGGTGAGGCGTTGGAAGGGCTGGTCCAACGTGTGCTGCAAGCGCGCGATGAGTCCCTTGTCCACGAATTGATTGAAGAACTCAAGCTCTTCACCACAGGTTTCAAAGAGGGAACGGAGCAGGTATTTCACGTTGTTCTCAGCCATCGTCATATCGTCACGAAGATCATGGAAAGCCATCTCCGGCTCGATCATCCAGAACTCCGCCGCATGTCGCGTCGTATTGGAATTCTCCGCGCGAAACGTGGGGCCGAACGTGTAAATCTTCCCCAGCGCACAAGCGAACGTTTCTCCCTGCAACTGACCGCTCACCGTGAGGTAGGCGGGCTTGCCAAAGAAGTCCGTATCCTGCTTCGCAGCGCTTCCGTGAGGGATGGTGGTCACGCGAAACATCTCGCCTGCGCCTTCGCAATCGCTCGCCGTGATGATCGGCGTATGAATGTAGAAGAAGTCCTGTTCCTGGAAGAAACGATGGATGGCGAAGGCCATGCGACTGCGCACGCGGAAGACGCTGCCGAGCAAGTTCGTGCGTGGTCGCAAGTGAGCGATGGTGCGCAGGAACTCCGTGGTGTGTCCCTTCTTTTGCAGCGGATAAGTCGAGTCCGCTTCGCCCAGAATCTCGATGTCTTTGGCGAGCAGTTCATAGGATTGCTTCGCGCCGGGAGAGGGGACCAGATCGCCCGTGACTCGGATGGAAGCGCCCGTGAGGATTTGAGGATAAAGAGCGGCGCAAGGCAAAGCTGCATCCGCGACCACCTGTAACCCCTTCAGCGCTGAGCCGTCATTCAGCTCAATGAACGTGCAAGCCTTTGAGTCCCTGCGCGTGCGCACCCAACCTTGGGCGATGACATCCGTCTGGGGTGAAGTGGAGGCGAGCAGGCTGCGGATATTTGGCGTGGGCATGATTGCATCAAGGCACAAAGGCAACAGGCATCAAGGCACAAAGCATGAACTAATGCAGTTAAAGTAGGTGATGCGTCCCGCTTCACGCATTGAATTCACCCTGATATGAAGCGGGACGCATCAC
>JANYJH010000328.1 GCA_025361865.1 Phragmitibacter sp. | reverse complement strand
AAGTGGCTCAGCTACCGCGAGTCCGCCCTGCTAGGCCGCCCCTTAACGAGCGACGAAGCCCAATCCTTCACCCACCACGTCCGCCGCATCACCGCCATCCTCGCGCTCCACGAAGCGCTGGACGCGCACTACGGGGCGAGTGTTTGATTTGCTGGCATTCGGGCTTACTTACCTCTTCAAGACCATGATCACCAAACTGCATCTCCACAACATCGGCCCCGCTCCTGATCTGGAAGCGGAGTTTGGCGAGCGCCTGAATGTGATCACCGGCGACAATGGCCTTGGAAAGACCTTCCTGCTTGATGCCTGCTGGTATGCGCTGACCAAGAGGACTTGGGCGGACAACAAACCGTTCTATCCAAGTCCAAAGGTCGGCAAGAATGATCCGCCCAAGATTGAATACACGCTGATTGGTGAGAACGGCAAGGAAGCCAAGAGCCAGTCGGTTTACGATTTCTCTGCCAAGACTGAAGCGAGAAAGTGGAAAGGGAAAAGTGGCAAACCCTCGAAGCCAGGCTTGGTAATTTACGCCAGAATCGACGGAGGCTTTTCTGTGTGGGACCCTGCCCGAAATTACTCACGGGATGAGGAAAGCGATGAAGTGATGCCATCGTCGTCCGAGCCGTTGCCTGCGTTTCAGTTCTCCAAGTCGCAAGTCTGGAGTGGCCTCCCGGAAGGGGCAACGCGTCTGGAGGACATCGTCTGCAACGGGCTGGTGCGCGATGTCGAACTCTGGAGCCTCAAGAAGAACGGAGCCATTGATCTGCTTCAGAAGGTGCTGAAGGAAATATCATCAGATGACTCCGAAGCTCTCGAAATTGGCCCAAGCGTGCCGGTAGGCGCTTTGGATATTCCAACGTTGGTGACGCCTTACGACGTGATCCCTGTTACAAACGCGGGAGCAGGGATCAAGCGGGTGCTGGCTCTGGCGTATCTGCTCGTGTGGGCTTGGGAGGCCCATAAGCGCGCGGCACTAGAGCGGAGAGAGGAGCCCACGCGTCGGCTTGTGCTGCTATTTGATGAAATTGAGGCCCATCTGCATCCGAAGTGGCAGCGCGTCTTCCTCCCCTCATTGATCAAAGTAGCCCAGACGCTGCTCTTGAAGGACAATGCTGACTCCATCCAGATAATAGCCACGACTCATGCGCCATTGGTGCTCGGGTCTGTTGAGACTTTATGGGATAACGAGAAGGATCAGCTCTTTGACTTCGATTTGGAAGACGGTCGAGTGGAACTTGAAGCGATTGATTTCGAGAAGCACGGAAGCGCCGAGCATTGGCTAAGTTCTGATTCATTCGATTTGCCGAGTGGCTACTCGGTGGAGGCTCAAACTGCCATGGATGCTGCGGATGCGTTCATGAGGCAGCATCCTGATCCCCCGAAAGCGCCGCTCGAAGAGATGAATGCAATTCACGCGATACTGAGAAAGGCGCTGGGTGGTGATGATGAATATTGGCCTTACTGGATGCCGTATCACGACAGGAGGGCAGCACATTGATCCCGGTGGCGAATCCTATACCTGAGCCTCCCAGCTTCGACGCGGATTGCCGTAAGAAGGGCAATGCATGGCTGGCTGCGAATCCAACCAAGAAAAAAGGTTTTCCATCCCACTGGACGAAATTTGAGTCGGAGTTGGAGGCAGGCTTTCACGCCAGATGTGGTTGGTGGGCGATGCGAATTGACTCGGGCTCTGTCGATCACTTTCTTAGCAAGGCGAAACCTGCTAATCGCGGCGTTATCTATGAATGGAGCAACTACCGACATGCCGCTGGCACAGTCAACGGGTCCAAAAAGAATCACGATGATGCTGTGCTGGATCCCTTTGAAGTTGGCCAGGACTGGTTCGAGGTGATTCTCCCTTCCATGCAATTGATCTGCACCTCGCGAGTTCCGGCGCACCTGCAGGCCAAGGCGGACTTCACCCTCGGAAAGCTCCACCTGGTCAATGGCAAGAAGGTCCGCCGCAATCGAATGCGGTGGTATGAAGACTACAAGAAGAACCTGCAGGATTCCAGCACAGGCATCTCCATCGGCGCGCTCGAACACATCGCGCCATTGATCGCTTCAGCAGTGAAACGATTGCAGGCGAATGGACAGCCGCTTCCATGATTCAACAAACATGCCCATCCCACCCGTTTCCCAATTCCGCATCCCGCTCCTCCATTTGCTTGGAGATGGCAAAGAACGTTCACTCGCTGAGACCGGCGAAGAAATGGCAAATGTCTTGAAGCTTACACACCCGGAGAAGGTGGCTGTGCTGCCCAAAGGTTATCCCGTTGTCCGACATCGGGCTGGCTGGGCTGGTTTCCATCTCCGAAAAGCAGGGCTAGTCCAAGACGGCCTGCGCAACGTCCTTCGAATCACTGACGAAGGCAGACGAATGCTGGCAACGAATCCGACCAGTCTTTCGGACAGCGTGTTGATGCAGTTCCCGAAGTATCAGGCATGGCGCAAGACTTTCTCCCAAGCAGTTGATTCGCCTACTGCTGACCCTGTGGTGGAGGACGAGGAAACGTCACCCGAAGAAGCCATTGCCAACGGTTATGCCATATTGCGGGCCAATCTCGCTGCCGAACTTCTGGAGCGCATCATGGCCAAGCCTTCCGGCTTCTTTGAAAAACTCGTCGTCGATCTCCTCCTGGCGATGGGCTACGGCGGCTCCCGCGCCGAAGCGGGCACGGTGACCAAAGCCTCCGGCGATGGCGGCATTGACGGCGTAATCAATGAAGACCGACTCGGCTTGGATGCCGTCTATGTGCAGGCCAAGCGCTGGGATGGGAATGTCGGCGTCAACGAACTGAGAAACTTCGTCGGCGCACTTTCTGCCCACAAAGCTCATAAGGGTGTCTTCATCACAACTAGCTCTTTTGCCAAACCGGCTAAAGATTACATCTCCCAAGTGCGCGAGAAGATCGTGCTCATCGACGGTGCCCGACTTGCTGACCTCATGATAGAGTATGGAGTCGCCGTCTCCACCCGTGAGACCTATGTTCTGAAGCGGGCGGATGAGGACTACTTCGCTGAAAGTTGACGGGGTAGTTTTTGATGGCTGCCTTGATCATGCAGAGAGCATCGTTTTCTCATACCACATCCCTTGATGAAAGCCTTCAGCCTATCAAAGCTCTTTGGGAGCTTTCTTAATCTCTATGCAGGATCGACAGCGCTCCGCTCCGTGGCTGCAGACCTTCCAGACTTTTTCTGCTGGCTGGAAAAGGATCAGCGCAGAGTCATTCCTGTTGCATTTGTCGCCCGTAAACTGGGGGTTTCGGTGCGGCTGGTCTGGCGCTGGATTGAGTTGGGATTGCTCAAGCGCAAGAAAACGTTTCTGAAAGGCGAAAGCCGGGGCATCGAGCGCAAGAAACTGAAGACCTTTTTAGAGCGATTGGAATACATCGCGAGTTCTGCACTTCCATGGGAATCCAATGCAGGAAGACCAGCGTCCGCCATGAATGCGCTCAGGGAAGCCAACCACTTACTCCGGGAGGGACAAGGGCGCGGACTTAAGCCCGGTGAATACGCTGAATTGATTGGGGTATCTCGCACCAGTGTTCATCGGGCTATGAAAACAGGCTTTATTGAACATCACCGCCCTACGCCGCACGGTCCCCGAATCGGGCGCAAACCCATCCAAAGAAAAGAGTCTAAGGTTAGAAAAGAGTTTGACACTGTTTTTCGCCCAAAACACGCGAAAGGCTTGCAGAAGCCTTGCGAGACCCCCGCGAAGGCCTTGCGGGGTCAAAATACATGCATGGTTATACTGTAATGCGTTGTAAACCAGCAACTTAACTTTTTAAAAGGTCAATATGGTATCGGTGCGGATGGTTTATTTATCTTCATCCGCCATTCGTGCCGTGGATTACGATTCATCCTCCGGCACCCTTAAAATCTGGTTCGCCAGCAAAGGACCTTATACCTTCTACCGCGTGCCTCCTGAGGTTTATCGGGGGTTGATTAACGCCTACTCGGTCGGGACTTACTATAACCGTTTCATCAGAGGGAGGTATCGCTGAAATCATGAGGACGGTCACCCGCAACGGTAAGATCGCGCGAATCCCACGACAGATTCGCGAGACATTGAATCAACGTCTGCTCAACGGTGAGCAGGGCATCAAGCTCGTCAAATGGCTCAACAGCCTTATGGACGTGAAGATGATGCTGGAAGATGAGTTCGGAGATCGCCCTATCACGGAGCAAAATCTGAGCGAATGGAAGCAGGGTGGCTATCAGGAATGGCTGCGACATCAGGATGAACTCGATCTCGCCCGCACACTGACGGAGCAAGGAACTGCTTTGACGGAGGAGGCGGGATATATGGCGCTTTCAGACCGTATCGCACCTGCCGTGGCGCTGGCATTGTCACAGATGATTCGCGCAGTGACTTCAGGGCCGCTAAAAACTCCCAAGCAACGGCGGGAGGCCTTGATGCTCTTCCGTGAACTAGCGTTGCTTCGGGAAAGAGATCACAAAGCCGCAGAGATCAATCAAGCACTCAAAAAGAGGCACGAGGAAGAGAGCCGTAAGAAGGAAAAAGCCCTGAACCATCCCTTTGAAAGACGTTACCAAGAACGGCTCGCAGAAGTGATGCAAGCGATGAACCGTGAAAGAATGATCCGACTTCTTACCGAGGGCATGTCCCCTGAATTTCAGAAGAATTTGCGGGATTATCTGTTGGGAGAATCAGCCACTCTCAAAGGCCAAAACAAGTCGTCCTCCAGTGGGTCTGATCCAGGTGAATCCGACTCAATCCAACTGGATCAAACCGCAGAGGCTTCCAGCTCCGATACTGTTCCGTGCAGTGGTGGAATGGAAATCTCATGAAAATCCTGATCAAAATGAACAGCGGAGTGCGTTAATGAATCTCAGTTCATTAATTGTATGGCAACTCAAACCAAAGCCAAACCAGCATCGCCAGCAGCTTTGCGGAAGGAGCGGGATCGTCACTTGCGACGGAACGACATCCTCGCAGCGGCGGAGCGGGTCTTTGCTGAGAAGGGTTTCCATGAAACGCGGATGGAACAGATCGCCCAGGAGGCGGGCTATGCGGCGGGGACGATTTACCTCTACTTCGCGGACAAGGAAACCCTCTACGCGGCACTCTTCATTCACAAGATCGAAGAGATGGTAGCCCATGTAGAGGCGGAGACGGCACCCGCGACCGATCCTCTGGATGGCTTGCGCCGCGCGGTGCGGGCGCAGTTTGAGTTCCATGATCAGAACAGCGCTTTCTTCAATCACTTCGTCCGCCAGCGGCTGCATGGCAGCCCTGGGAAGGACGATCCCTGGAGCGAGGTGGTCCTGCATTATCGGCGGCATTTCAATGTGCTCGTGAACTTGGTGGAACGCGCCCAGAAACGGAAGCTTTTGCGTAAGGCCCCAAGCCATCTGCTGGCCTCTGCTTTGCTCGGCTTCATCATCCAGATTGCGCGTGGAGCGCAGCGTGAAGGCAAATCAACACCGCTCGTCGGGCACACCGATTTCGTCTGCGATCTCTTCCTAAACGGAGCCACTTAGTCCGCCATGAAAAACTTCCCCTTATTCTTATCCCTCGGTATCACCGCGTGGTCACTGCTGAATATTCAAGGCCACGCGGCTGAGAAAAACAAGCTTAGGGATCACGGCTCCATCACGCTGGAGAGGGCCTATGATCTGGCCTTGTCGTCAGACCAATCCATCTCCATCGCCTATGTCGGGCTGACCCGAGCGAAGCTGGCTCCGCTAGCCGCCTGGACGAAGTTGGCTCCGCAAATCAGCGCAGTTACCAGCATCAATGGCCAGAGCGTTCGCAAATCCACCACTAATACTTCCAGCACCGCTCCCCACTATAACGACGCTGGCGTCACCGTGCAGCAGCCCGTTTTTGATGCTACCTTCTTCCCTGCCCGCAGGGCTGGTCAGGCTACTTTGGAAGGGGCTCGGCTGGATTATCGTGCGACGATCCGCAGCATTCTCTATGGCGTGGCCACCGCTTACTACGATGTCTTGAGCCAACAAAAACTACTGGAGGTGGACCAGGAAACGCTGCGTCTTTCTACTGAACAGTATGAGCTTGCGCAGAAGCAGGCGGCGGTTGGCGTCGTTACACGTTCGGACGTGTTGCGTGCGCAGGTGGTCGTGGAGCAGGCGCGACGCAGCATGGTGCAGGACGGCAATACACTAAGCTCCAAGCGCAATGTCTTGGCTAATATTCTCAACCTCCCGCCAGATGCGGAGTTCGAGCTGAAATCTCCGCCGGACTACCCGACCGAGCTTCCCAGCTTCGCCTCAGTCTTGGGCAAGGCTATGGTGAAGCGCGAAGATTTGCGGTCCAAAGATCAGGCCATTCAGCACGACATCGAAGCCCATAAACAGGCCAAGGCGGCGTATGTGCCGAAGGTCATCGCAAGCGTGGACGCGGGCCGTAATAATGAATTCTCTTCCGCTTATGCGAATAACTGGCAGGCGAATCTCGCCGTGAATATCCCCATCTTTAACGGTGGCCAGCGGGAACTGGACGTGAAAGCGGCTTCTTTACAAATCGAGCAGACGAGGCTGGAAAGAGCGCAGTTGGAAAAATCTATCGAGCAGGCAGTGAAGGATGCGTGGCTGAATGTAAAGTCATTGACGGAGACGCTCGCCGCCTTGCGCACGCAAGTGTCAGCGGCTGAGCAGAGCTACAAGGACATCCAGAATCAATACACGGTCGGAACGTCCACGAGCGTCGATGTTCTGAGTGCGCTCAATGATCTCAACAGCGCTCGCAAGGATCTCGCCCTGCAAACCTACAGTCTTCAGGTGGCCTTACGGAACATCGAGCAGGTCAGCGGCAGCTTCCAGGAGCAGCGCGTGAACAATGCCCCCCATCAATGAAAAAACTCCTCCTCCTTCTCATTCTCAGTGCGGCTGGCTATGCCGCCTGGTATTTCCGGCCTGAGCCGCAGACGCCTCCCACCAGCGGACGCGGTGGCGGCGGCAAGGCGGGTGACCTACCGCCTGTTCCGGTGGTGGCCGGAAAGGTCGAGAAGAAAGACCTCCCTATATACATCAACGGTCTGGGCAATGTCGTAGGCTACAACACTGTGACCGTTCGCACGCGGGTGGATGGACAGTTGGACAAGGTGGTCTTTGTTGAAGGCCAAGAGGTGCATGTCGGCGATCTCCTCGCTCAGATTGATCCGAAGCCTTTCAAAGCCACGCTGGAACAGGCGATAGCCAAGAAGAGTCAGGACGAGGCGCAGCTCGCGAATGCGAAGCTTGATGTGGATCGCTATGTCACGCTGCTTGAGCAAAAGGCCGTCACGACACAGAAGGTGGACACGCAAAAAGCGCTCGTCGCCCAACTCGATGCGACGGTGAAAGCGGACGATGCGGCGATTGAAAGCGCTCGCGTTCAGCTCGCCTATACGACGATCAATTCACCCATCGAGGGACGCGCAGGCATCCGACTCGTGGACCAAGGGAACGTCGTCCATGCGGCTGATAGCACCGGGCTGGTGGTCATCACGCAGCTCCATCCCATCTTCGTCGTGTTCACGCTGCCAGAGCAGAATTTGCTGGCCATCCAACGTGAGATGAGCAAGGGCAGGTTGAGTGTGGTGGCGGTCGGTCGTGACAACAATAGCGAGCTCGGCAAAGGCACGCTCACCGTTCTGGACAACCAGATTGATACCACTACCGGCACCATCAAGTTGAAGGCCACTTTTCCCAATGATGACCTGCAACTCTGGCCAGGTCAGTTTGTGAATGTGCGCCTGCTGCTCACCACTAAGAAGGACGGCATAGTGGTGCCGGGCTCCGTGATCCAACGCGGCCCTGACAGCACCTTTGCCTTCGTCATCAAGGAGGATGAATCCGTCGAGATTCGTCCGATCAAGGTTGCGCAGTTTGAAGATGGCCAAGCCTTGATCGAAGAGGGCTTGAAGGTCGGTGAGCGAGTCGTCGTGGATGGTCAGTATCGTTTGCAGCCCGGCTCGCATGTGAAGCTCGGTGGTGGTAAACCGGGAGCAGGGAAGCCCGCCGCAGAAGCCAAACCCCAAGCTCCCCAGTGAACATCTCGGAACCGTTTATCCGTAGGCCCGTCGCCACCTCGCTGCTCATGGTCGGAGTGGTGCTGATGGGGTTGCTGGGCTATTATTTCCTGCCAATCTCGGCACTGCCCGCTGTCGATTTTCCGACCATCGTGGTCAATGCGCAGTATCCCGGCGCAAGCCCAGACGTGATGGCTTCATCCATCACGACGCCTCTGGAACGGCAGTTCGGACAAATCAGCGGGCTGGCTTCGATGACTTCTACGAGCTCGTTTGGAACCACTGCAATCACGCTTCAGTTCACGCTGGATCGTGACATCGACTCCGCAGCGCAGGACGTGCAGGCAGCCATCAATGCCGCCAATGGGGTGCTGCCCAGAGGTGTTCCGAGTCCACCGACCTTCAATAAGGTGAACCCAGCGGACACTCCGATCTTAACGCTCGTCATTTCATCAGACAGCCTGCCGTTGGAGAAGGTGAATGACTTCGCGGATACCTTGTTGGCTCAGAAGCTCAGCCAGGTCAGCGGTGTTGGCTTGGTCACCATTCAAGGGAACCAAAAGCCCGCTGTGCGCGTGCGCGTGAACCCGGCGGCCCTTGCCGCATTAGGGCTGAGCATTGAAGATGTGCGCACCGCATTGGCGGCGGCGAACGTGAATGCGCCGAAAGGCAGCTTTGATGGCGCGCGTCAATCTTATGCCATCGGCGTGAACGATCAGATTTTCTCAGCGAGCGAATACAAGCCCATCATCATCGCTTATAAAAACGGCTCGCCCGTGCGTGTGAGTGACATTGGCGATGTGGTGGACAACGTCGAGAACGTCCGATTGGCCGGTTGGGCGGGGGACAAACCAGCCGTCATCGTGGATGTGCAGCGTCAACCGGGAGCGAATATCATCGAGACAGCGGACAAGGTGAAGGCGCTACTACCGAAGCTAAAATCAGCGATCCCACCCGCGATCAAAGTCGCAATCTTAAGCGACCGAACGGAGACTATCCGCGCTTCCGTGAAAGATGTGCAGTTCACGATGATGCTCACCATCGCACTGGTCGTGCTGGTCATCTTCGTCTTCTTGCGCAAGCTCTGGGCCACCGTCATTCCGAGCATCGCGTTGCCTTTGGCGATCATCGGCACGTTTGGGGTGATGAAGCTCGCAGGCTTCAGTCTCGACAACCTCTCGCTCATGGCTCTGACCATCTCCACGGGCTTCGTGGTGGATGATGCCATCGTGATGATTGAGAACATCGTGCGTTATTTGGAGATGGGAGAGACGCCGCTGGAGGCCGCGCTCAAGGGAGCGAAACAAATCGGCTTCACGGTTATTTCGCTGAGTGTTTCGCTCATCGCCGTATTCATTCCGCTGCTCTTTATGACGGGCATTGTAGGAAGACTGTTCCGTGAGTTTGCGGTTACGTTGAGCGTGTCCGTGGTCGTCTCCGCGATTGTCTCGCTCACCCTCACACCGATGATGTGTGCGCGTCTTTTGAAGGCTGAGCGTGAGGAAGATCATGGCCGCTTCTACCACGCCACGGAGCGCATTTTTCAAGGGATGCTGAACCTCTATGATGTCGGTTTGAAGTGGGTGCTGCGTCATCAGTTCTTCACCTTGATGGTCGCTGTGGCGACGCTTGTGGCCACTGTCTGGCTCTATATCATCATCCCGAAAGGTCTGCTGCCGCAGCAGGACACCGGCATGATTTTAGGCGTCACGGATTCGGCTCAATCCATCTCTTTCAAGGCCATGTCTCAGCGTCAGCTCTCCATCGCGGAGATTGTGAGACGTGATCCCGATGTGGTCAGTGTGGCCTCGTTTGTCGGGGCCGGTTCAGTCAACTCCACCGTCAATACCGGACGCCTCTACATCAACCTCAAACCGCGTGATGAACGCGCCGCCAGCGCTACGGAGATCATTGATCGTCTGCGCGCAGCCACACAAGATGTGACCGGCATCTCGCTCTTCATGCAGGCCGTTCAGGATGTGCAGATTGATAGCCGCGTCAGCCGCACCCAGTATCAATACACTCTGCAAGATGCCGATGAAACGGAGTTGGATGAATGGGCAACTAAGCTCCGCGACAAGTTGAGACTCTCATCTGCGCTGACTGATGTGGCTACCGATCAGCAGACGGGCGGTTTGCAGATCAAGGTGGAAGTGGATCGCGATAAAGCCTCACGACTCAACATCCTCACCCAAGCCATTGATGACACCCTCTATGATGCCTTTGGTCAGCGGCAGGTCTCGATCATCTTCACGCAACTCAACCAGTATCGCGTCATTCTTGAAGTGGAACCAGAGTATCAAATGAGGCCGGATGCGCTTGAGAAAATCTACGTTAAATCAACATCTGGGCAGCTCGTGCCGTTGAGTTCGTTTGCTACCGCCAAGACCGAGATTGCACCTTTGGCCATCGTGCATCAGGGCCAGTTCCCAGCCGTCACGCTCTCTTTCAATCTGCGTCCCGGCGGCTCACTCGGCGAAGCGGTGGAAGCCATTCAAGTCGCGGAGAAGGTGATCAATATGCCGACTACCGTCAGCACTTCATTCTCAGGAAGCGCTGCGGAGTTCCGCTCATCACTGGCCAGCGAACCCTTCCTGCTGCTCGCCGCCATCGTGGTGATCTACATCGTGCTCGGCGTCTTGTATGAAAGCTATATTCATCCGATCACGATTCTGTCCTCGTTGCCATCGGCGGGCGTCGGCGCATTGCTGGCCTTAATGGTGTGCCACACGGACATGTCGCTGATTGCGCTCATCGGCATCATCTTGTTGATCGGCATCGTGAAGAAGAACGCGATCATGATGATCGACTTCGCCTTGGAAGCCGAGCGGGAGCAGGGCTTACCGCCAGAAGAGTCCATCTATCAGGCGTGCCTTCTTCGCTTCCGTCCCATTATGATGACCACGATGGCCGCGCTGCTCGGTGCCCTGCCGTTGGCCTTGGAACAAGGCACGGGCTCAGAGCTGCGACGTCCGCTAGGCATCGCCATCGTCGGTGGATTGCTCGTTTCGCAGTTCCTCACGCTTTACACCACGCCCGTGATTTATCTTTACATGGAGCGTTTAAGCAAGTGGCTGACGAAGGGTCGCAAGGCCGAAGTCATCTCTGAAAACGTGTCGCCACTTCCCGCGCCATGAACGTCTCGGAGCCATTCATTCGCCGACCCGTGGGCACCTCGCTGCTGGCAGCGGGGTTGTTTATTCTCGGCATCGTGGCGTATGAATTCCTGCCCGTGGCCCCCGTGCCGCGGGTGGATTTCCCGATGGTCTCCGTCACCGCGTCGTTACCCGGCGCGGACCCTGCGACGATGGCTTCATCAGTAGCCGCGCCATTGGAAAAACACTTTGGTCAGATTGCTGGCATCACAGAAATGACTTCCGTCAGCACGCTCGGTTCCGCGAGTGTAACCTTGCAGTTTGACCTCGATCGCAAGGTGGACGGCGCGGTGAAGGATGTGCAGTCCGCGATCAATGCAGCGGGCGGCGATCTTCCTCTCAACCTGCCAAGCCCGCCCACCTACAAGAAAGTAAATCCAGCGGATGCGCCGATCATGATCATGGCCATGACCTCAGATCTGATGCCAGCGACGGATGTGTTTGATTATGCGGACTCCATTATTGCGCAGCGACTCAGTCAGGTCAGTGGCGTCAGCCAAGTAATCATCAGCGGTGCGGCGAAGCACGCCGTGCGTGTGCAGGTGAATCCGGGGGCGCTCGCGCTGGCGGGCATCAGCCTTGAGGAGGTGCGCACGGTGCTCTCGCAATCCAACATGGATCTGCCCAAGGGAAGCATTGATGGAAACCACGCCAACTTCACGGTCAATACCAATGACCAACTGATGGATGCGGAGGACTATAATGCCATCATCATCACGCAGAAGAATGGTGTTCCGGTGACGCTGAGTTCGCTTGGAAAAATCGTGCACGGGGTTGAAAATACGAGGCAGGCGGGCTGGGCCGATGCGAAGGCAGCAGTCGTCTTGGTCGTCTTCAAACAGGCGGATGCGAACGTGATCGAAACCGTGGATGGCATTAAGGCCGTGCTTCCACAGATTCAGCAATGGTTGCCGCCGTCCGTGAAGTTGCGCATCATGAGTGACCGCACTACGACCATCCGCGCCTCGGTAAATGATGTGCAGTTCTCCATGCTTCTGAGCATCTCGCTGGTCGTCATGGTGATGTTCCTTTTCCTGCGTCGTGGTTGGCCGACTTTCATCGCGAGTGTTACTGTTCCTCTGGCCCTCGCAGGCACGTTCGGAGCCATGTATCTTCTGGGCTACAGCCTTGACAACTTATCCCTCATGGCGCTGACCATCTCCGTGGGCTTCGTGGTGGATGATGCCATCGTGGTAATCGAAAACATCTTTCGCTTTGTCGAAGCGGGCGACTCGCCTTTGGTGGCCTCACTCAAAGGAGCACGACAGATCGGCTTCACCGTCATCTCCATCAGCGTGTCCCTCATTGCGGTCTTCATTCCGCTGCTGTTCATGGGCGGCCTGATGGGAAGGCTCCTGCATGAGTTCGCCGTCACGCTGAGCTTGGCCATTGTCATATCTGCCGTCATCTCACTCACTCTCACGCCGACCATGTGCGCACTGTTCCTGCGAGCGGAGACGGAGGAGTCACGCTCCGGATTTTTCTACCGAACCACGGAAACCATGTTCAACGGGCTGCTGCACTTCTATGAGAG
The DNA here is from genome assembly GCA_025361865.1 of Phragmitibacter sp. Taxonomy (GTDB): domain Bacteria; phylum Verrucomicrobiota; class Verrucomicrobiia; order Verrucomicrobiales; family Verrucomicrobiaceae; genus JANYJH01. The sequence goes on along the minus strand of JANYJH010000328.1, from coordinate 1,361 downwards.
TGGCTTGAAATGGGCTTTGCGGCATCAGATCATCATGCTCATCGTGACCGCGCTCACGCTGGTCGGCACCGTGAAAGTCTATGGCCTTGTCTCGACCGGATTCTTCCCACAGCAGGACACGGGCATGATCAGCGGCACCACGGAAGCTGCGCAGGACATCTCGTTTCCGGCCATGAAAGCGCTTCAAGAAAAAGTCATCCGCATGGTGCTCGAAGATCCAGCCGTGGCTACCGTCACAGGTTCCATCGGCTCCAGCTTTGCCAGTTCCACAGTCAACAATGGTCGCATGTTCATCGCGCTCAAGCCGCTGGATGAACGCAAGGTGAGCGTGGATCAGGTCGTGGCGCGTTTGCGCAAACAGGGCTCGCAGATTCCCGGCATCAACTTGTTCATGACCGCAAACCAAGACATCCGCATGGGTGGTCGCACGGGCAAGGCACAGTATCAGTTCTCACTACAATCTTCCGACCTCAACGAACTCAACACCTGGGCCCCGCGTGTAGTCGCGGCTCTACGCAATCTCAGTGAGATCAAGGATGTGTCGAGTGATCAGCAGACGGGCGGTTTGCAAGCGAACGTCATCGTGGATCGCGATGCCGCAGCCCAGTTCGGCATCTCGCTCGGTGACATCGACAACACCCTCTATGATGCCTTTGGCCAGCGGCAGGTTTCCACCGTTTACGAGCGATATGATCAGCACCACGTCGTGCTCGAACTGGACCCGCAGTTCCTGCTTGAGCCTTCATCGCTGAATAAGATCTACGTCAAATCCAGTCGGAGTGGCCAGATGATTCCGCTGAGCAGCGTCGCCCATTTTCAAAAGGGCAACGCCTTCCTCTCTGTGAATCATCAGGGGCAGTTTCCTTCCGTCACGCTTTCGTTTAATCTGCCGCCCGGTGGCTCGCTTGGAGATGCCACCGTCTTGATCAACAAGGCCGTGGCAGAACTGCATCTTCCCTCCAGCATCAACGCCAGCTTCCAGGGCACAGCGCAGATTTTCCAAGCCTCGCTTTCATCCATGCCGCTTCTCATCTTTGCGGCGTTGTTCGTGGTCTATCTCGTTCTCGGGATGCTTTATGAGAGCCTCATTCATCCGATCACGATCCTCCTTTCGCTGCCCTCGGCGGGGCTCGGAGCCTTGCTGGCGCTGATGTATTTCAACTACGACCTGTCCATCGTCAGTCTCATCGGCATTATCCTACTCATGGGCATCGTGAAGAAGAATGCTATCATGATGATCGACTTCGCGCTGGAAGTGGAACGCCATGAAAACCTCACGCCGGAAGAAGCCATCTACAAAGCCTGCGTCATCCGCTTTCGCCCCATTATGATGACCACCATGGCCGCGCTCTTTGGCAGCT
>JANYJH010000291.1 GCA_025361865.1 Phragmitibacter sp. | reverse complement strand
TTGTAAGACTCCTTGGAAGTAGCACAGGCATCCTGCCTGTGGGTAGAATAGGCTTCCAGCCTGTTATCAGAAGAAATTCAGGCAGTATGCCTGAAACTACCCACAGGCTAGAAGCCTGTGCCACATTCGAATAGAAATACTCACCTGTAATTCACGCTAGGCGGCAGCTCAGTCATGTGTCATAACTAAATGCCCCTCACCGATTCGCGATCCCACCATGAAACTCACTCAATTAGCACTCATCATGACCGTCGGCCTGCTTGGGGTCACGGCTTGGCTCGCTTGGACCTCGGCCAGCGAGGCGCGCGGGGCGAAGAATCAACTGGAGTTCTATCAGCGCCAGCAACGCCTGGGCTCGGGAACTGCTGAGATCAATGCCGAGCCGCAGACCGCAGATGCGAGTGCCATCGTCGCGAAGGAGAATCAATTGCTGAGTCAGCAAATGGCCAAAGCGCAGACTCCCATTCAGATGCCGCCAGACAGTATGCCACCACCGATGACGCCTGAGCCCGCAGCCCCCGTGGTTGCGGCAGCGCCGAAGAAAATCAATCACATCAATATGGACGACAGCTCGCTGCCGCCGCCCATGACGCCCCGTCAGCGGCAGGTGGTGGGAATGCCTCCCATCGCGAAGGTCGTTCAGTTCAACAGGGAAAACGGCTTCGTGATCATTAATGCTGGATTGAACAAGAAGCTGGAGAAGGGCAATAGCTTCGCGCTGCGTCGGGATAAATACATCATCGCTCGCATTAAGATCGGCGATGTGGATCAGCAGGAAGCCATCGGTGATATTGACTCCAGAACCGTGCCTGCCGGTGTGACCATCGAAGCTGGTGATGATGTCATCCAAGACCTGCCGCCTGAGGCATGAGCAAGCTGCGTCTCGATCAAGTTCTGGTCAGTCGCGGTCTCTGTGACTCCCGTGAACAGGGCAAGCGACTCATCTTGGCTGGAGAAGTTCTGGTCAACGACACGCCCGTTACCAAGGCCGGGCAGCTCATCCCTGAGGACGCGGTCATCCGGGTCAAAGCTCAGCCCAAATACGTGAGTCGGGGCGGCTTTAAGCTCGAAGGCGCGCTGGAGCACTTCGGCATTGAGGTCTCGGGGAAGGTCTGCTTTGACGTGGGCTCATCCACGGGAGGCTTCACGGATTGCCTGCTGCAACGCGGTGCGGCGAAGGTTTTTGCGTTTGATGTCGGCACGAATCAACTCGTCTGGAAGTTGCGCAGTGATCCACGCGTGGTTTCACGGGAAAACTATAACGTGCGCCATCTAAAGACCGAGGACATCGGCGAGCCTGTGGACTTCATCGTCGCGGATGCGTCCTTCATTTCGCTCACGCTGGTGCTGCCTCCGGCCTTTCAAGTGCTCAAGGCGGGCGGTGCGGCCTTGGTGCTCATCAAGCCCCAGTTTGAACTCAGCAAAGAGGAAGTCGGCAGAGGCGGCATCGTCAGAGAGACAGCGTTGCATGAGAAAGCCTGTGCGAAGATCGAGTCGCTGGTCAATGCCCAACCCCACTGGGAATGGCGCGGGCGCACCGAATCCTCCATTCAAGGAACCGATGGGAATCGTGAGTTCCTGGCTTGGATCGTGAAGAGGTGATCACACTCTTTGCGCGCCAGCAGCGCTGCCCGTAACTCCTCCAGCAGCGTGATCATCACGCGTGCTCAATAAGACCCTCACCGGCGCTCCATCATACTGCGATGATTCTTCTTTTGAAGATGCTATCTGCCCAGCAAGAGACAGAAGTCAGCCGCGCTGCCGGAAGGAAAAATGACACAATGGTATATATTATATTTATATTAATAATAATTTACTTAAGACACCTGCCGTGCCAGATTATGCGTAGCTCAAAATTTCGATGCGATGAAAAAAGTCCTCTTACTCTCTTGTCTGGTTGCCCTTCTCAGCACCCATGAGGCAGTCGGGCAGACTTTTCTTACTACACCTCCGACTTACGATGACATCCTGTTGCAAGGCCCCCCTGGATCTAGCAGCACGTATTCCTTCCCTGGGGCCACGGACAGCCGACAGTTCAACTTCGTGAAAACCTCCGATACCAGCGTTCTTTCCACCGGAGCTTTGTCAGGAACGGTCGCTTACAGCGCTTCTTATGTCGGCACGAGCACAGCTACCTTAACTTACCCTTCGAGCGGGACCATCGTGCGCCCAACCTTCCCCAGCGGGTCCAGCTACCCCACGGACTATATCACCTTCACCTATGATTTCACTGGCATGAGTAACGGTTTCCTGCCCAGTGGCTCTGGTTTTGTCTTGATCGACTATGATGGTTCATCAAAGATCGAGAACCTCACCCTTTATAATTCTTCTGGGGTGATCTCATCGCCTGCTTTTCTTGATCCCTACTTTTATGATGCTGATGGGACTGGAGCTGGTAGCCAGCCGAACCCCGTCTATCCAAATGATTATCCGGTCGTAACGGAAACTAACGGGATCTATTCCATTGACGCTGCAAATCCCACCACCAGTAAGCCCTCTCTGCTGCTCGTCTCGAACCAAGGAATTACGAGCATGACGTTTGATTACTTCTCGCCCGGTGGCATTAGAAACGAAATTCAGCTATTCTCCTCCGCCGCCATCCCAGCCCCAGAGCCGGGTTCAGCCGCTCTCTGTGCCGCAGCACTTGCTTTGGCTCTGCGCAGGGCCCGAACGGGTTCTCAACGGCTAGTTTAGAGCGTCTTAAACTGACTCGTAGCCGCGCTCGTAAGAGCGTGGGAAGCTAGCGCCAGTGCGAGCAAGCATCCAAGTTACCCACGTTCTTAAGAACGCAGCTACGGCATTGGAAAGAGTCTATCTGCCCAGCAAGAGGCAGACGCCCGCCGCGATGGCGAGAATCGGCACGAGGATGCTGAGTTGACCGAGGTTGAATCCGAAGACGCCACTCAGTCCGATGAGGATCAGATAAGAGGCCAACAGGATCATGCCGAGATTTTTAGGTAAGTTCATAGAGGTAGGAATGAATGGTGAAACTCAGGCTTTCTTGGCTCCAACGATGAGCAGCATAATGCCGCCCACCAAGGTGATGCCACCGACAATGGGTGGTAGTGGAAGGGTATGAGTTTTCTCAGCGGTCACTTGTAGCGGTCCGAGGTCAATGGCCTTCTCTGTCGTGGTGTAGGTGAAGCCTTGATAAGCGAAGGCGAAGATGCCGATGGCGATGAGCAGAACTGCGAGGATGATCTGAGGTTTCATAGATTAGGTCGTTTGCGTTAAGCTTAGAAGGTCAAGTTGATTGAGACGGTGCCGAAGACTTGGGCGTATTGCTGATCGCTGAATTCCTTGGTTCGGTAAACTAAGGCGTAGGCGAATTTCGTGTTCTTGTAGTTCATGGCGACACCAACACTGATGTCAGCTACGAAGATGTTGTGACCCACTGAGGGGCTGTCGCCGAAAGTGTTTCCATCCAAGAAGATATTGTGGCCTACGGCGCGACCATCCACGCGACCGAAGACATAGAGACCAAGGTCAAACCGTGAGCGATCTGCGGCCATATTCCCATCCACGGGCGTGGAGGTGGTAGCCGCAGTGCCGATGGCCGCAGTGCCGAAGTCATCAGGAAGATTCAAACCCGCACGCAACTCCGCGCCGAGATTCGCATAGGTTTGCACATTGCCGACGGCAGCACCTGCGTGCGGAAGGATTTCCCAATCAAGCCCGCTGCGGCGATCATGCTTGGGCCAGCGCCACAGGCGCTCATAGACGAGGGTCAAGCCGAGTTCGTTATGGAGCTGATTGTCCCAGCCATTGGGATGATCAAGGCCACGCAGATCATGAACAAGGCGTTGCGTTTCCTGCGCATAGGAGGCGGGACCGACGACGCCGATGTCGAGGACTAGGGAGTTCCGCACTTCTGCGTTCTTCCAGACGACGCCCATTCCTAAGTAAAGCCAGCCCGCATAAGGACGGTCGTTTTTGATAAGAGCAGAAGCCTCGGTGTCATCCGGTGTGTAGATGTTCTGTCCGAACGCGAAGACGAGGTTTTTCTGGTAGCCCTTTTCGTTGATATAAGGAAGTGCATCAAACAAAGGCAGCAACGGGCTGGCATAAGGCGTATCGCTGAGTTGAGCCAGATCCGGTGAGCTCCAGCTTAGCTTCACGCCGCTGGTGTAATAACGGTCTGTGCCCGCGAAGAGATCGTTCTCAAGGTAGATGCCCAGCGTTCCTCCGGCTTCGTCTTTGCCTGCCCCATGCCCATGTGTAGTGAATAAGAATGAGAATAGAAAGCAGGTGGGGAGTAGTCGGGTGATCAGAAACTTCATGAAAGGGAGGCGTGTGATGGGATTAAAAAACACCGATGGCGCGAGGG
>JANYJH010000257.1 GCA_025361865.1 Phragmitibacter sp. | reverse complement strand
CAGATTGATGAGCACCTGCTTCAGACGCGTGCGGTCCGCCTTGATAAAGCAGGGGCCGTCGAAATGCGGGAAGGTCATGCCGATACCCCGTTTCAGCGCGAGTGGCTCGATCATGGACTGGCATTCCAGAAAGACCTCGGGCAAGGAAACAGGTTCCAACGAGAGTGAGAGCCGCCCGGACTCGACCACAGCCAAGTCCAGAATGTCATTGATCAACTCCAGCAGATACCAGCCTGCATGAAGGATCTGATCAATGCTGGCCTTCTGGCTGTGGGTGGGCACGGGAACGTCCGACTCCATCAACTGCGCGAAGCCGAGGATGGCATTGAGCGGAGAGCGCAGCTCATGGCTCATGCTGGAAAGGAAGTCCGACTTCGCTAGGTTTGCTTTCTCGGCCATGCCTTTGGCCTTCTCCAGCTCGACTGTGTATTCCAGCACCAGCCGCTTGTTCTCTTCTTCAATCAGCTTACGCGCCGTATTATCCGTGCCGATAAGGAGATAACCGATAATGCCACCACTGTCATGGATGTCCCGCAAGGCGGTGACGGAGACGACGGCAGGGAAACGACTGCCGTCCTTACGGATGTAGGTCAGTTCATAGATGTCTTCAATGCCGCGCGAAGCCTTGTAAACCAAGGCTTCAAAGCCTGGCGCAATCTCCGTGCCCAGTTCCAAACTCAATGCCTCCGCGCGGGCGATGACTTCCTGCGGATCTGAAATCTCAGCTGGAGTAACTTTATTTAGCACATCCGCCGCCGTGTAGCCGAGCATACGCTCCGCGCCGACGTTGAAGATCTGGATGACGCCCTTCTCATCCGTGGCGATGCTGGAGAAGTTCGCACTGTTCAGGATCGCGTTCTGCAAGGCGCCTGTTTTCAGGAGCGTCTCATTGCGCATGGATTCGCTGATGCCTCCGATGACGATGCTTTCAGCAAGACCAGGGTGTTCACCTGGCGGATTGCTTCGTGTTTCTGGTGTCATTGTCGTGCAGCCTTAGTCGTCATTGGGTTCATTGTCTGTGATCATTTGGTAAATTAGAGTGAAACCAAGAGGCGGGTATGGGGTATTTACCCCATTTCGTAAGTAGCCTAACTCTCACTTAATCGTCACCTGCACGCTGCTCTCGATGATCCCGGCTGAGATGGCATACCGCGTAAGGCCCGCTGTGTGATGGATATTCAGCTTCTCCATGAGGCTCTGGCGATGCTTCTCCACGGTCTTCACGCTGATGTTCAGCTCCTCGGCAGTTTGTTTGTTGGCCTTGCCTTCCGCGATGAGTTGCAGCACCTCCACTTCACGGCCTGTCAGCACGGTGCCTCTCTGTTTCGGTAGATCGCCACGCTCAAGGGCCTTCTTGCTATGAGCCGTGCGACGACTGGAGATGACGGGACTGAAGAAAGCCTTCCCCGCGTGGACTTGTCGGATCGCATCTGGCAGCACATGAGCGGCGGTTTGTTTGATCAGGTAGCCCGAGGCACCGAGCGCCATGACCTGCTCCACGTAGGCCTCGTCACTGTGGGCGGAGAGCACGAGCACCTTCGTGTTCGGCGTGCTCAGAAGAATCTGACGTGTGGCCTCCAAGCCATTCAGCAAGGGCATGGCGATGTCCATAACGACGACATCAGGACAGAGCTTGCTGGCCAGCGCCACGGCCTGCCGGCCGTTCTCCGCTTCGCCGACGACCTCTATGCCGACTTCAAGTTTCAATAAGGCCCGCAGACCTTCGCGGACGATCATGTGGTCTTCTGCCAATAGGACGGTGATTGGATTCATGGGGGATTTATGGTTGAAAGGTTGAAATGGTTCTGCTCGCTACTCACTACTGGCTCCTGCAAAAGGAACCTCCACGCGGATGACGGTGCCTCTCGCCGGCGTGGACTGGACTCTGAAGGTGCCGCCCACCATCTCTACCCGCTCTCTCATGCCGAGCAGTCCTAGCCGATTGGTTTTTCTGACGAAGGAATCCCCTTCCATTTCAAAGCCCACGCCATTGTCTTTGATCTCCATGCAGATATTCCCTTCGAGGTTCTGGATACTGACTTCCGCAACGCTGGCCTGTGCATGGCGGGCCACATTAGTCAAAGCCTCCTGAGCCACGCGATAGAGAACCGTGCGCTTATCGCCGTCCACGAGCTCGATCTCCACATAGGCCGTGAGACTGACCCGCACGCCTGTCTCTTCGGTAAAGCCTTGCATAAAGGACCGAAGCGCCGGAATCAATCCCAAATCATCCAGCAGAGCAGGACGCAACTCACGCGCAAAGCGATGCACGATGTCCACGGACTTCTCCACCAGCCGTTGGGTGCTGGCGATCTTCTTCTGAAGCTCCTTCGCATTGATCATGGGCTCTGATTTCAAGGCCGCCAGTCGCACATTGATCCCCGTCAGCGTCTGGGCGATGACATCATGCAGCTCCCGGCTAATCTTCTTACGCTCCTCCTCCTGCGCAGACAGAAGCTCACGGGACAGTTGCCGTAGCTCCTGCTGCATCTGGCGGGACTTCTCCAGCAGTTTGCTAGTCGTTTGTTCACTGACGATCAGGGAATCCTCCACCGCCCTGCGCTTCGCCAGCTCCAGTTTCAATTCCTCCACGGACTCTGCCAGCTCCGTAGTGCGCTGACTCAGGGCCGTCACGAGTTGATTCAGATGGGCATTCGCCTCCCGCGCTCCGCGATGCGTCTGCTCTAGCGGCGTGATGGCTTCCGCAAAAAACAATCCCGCCCGTCCCATCAATCCATCACTGGTGCTCGATGAGTAGCTAGGCAGCACCAGCGCGACCAAAGCGATCTCATGAATTCTGGCCAAATCCAGCGTCTCCAACTCCAGACTGATGGCCTTCCGCCCCAGCTCCCGCGCGGGTTCTAGGCTCGCTCCTGGCGAATCCCGCAGGTAATCCCGCAAGGATGCCTGATAGAGTCGCGAGAGATCAACCTGCTTGTGGTTCATGTTCAAGGCGAAATTCTTGGGAAAGCCGTTGCGTCAACTCGATGGATTGTTTCACCAGCCGCTCAATGACACTAATGTCCTGCTTCAGTATCTCGTTACTGGCGGCGATTCCCTTCTTCAACGTCAGGAGTCTTAAATGAATACCAAGCAATGTCTGAGCTATTTCATCCTGAAGCTGACAGCTCATCTTCTTCCTTTCCACTTCATTTGCGGACAGAATGGCGCGGGCCAGATCCTGTAACTGCTCTTCCAGTTGCCGTGCTTCTTTGAGCAGGAGAATAGATTCCCGTTCGCTCAGTTTAAGCGCCATCTCCGCCGCGTGGCGCTCCGCAATTAGTTCCTTTAGCTTCCTTAGCGAATCCTCCAGTTCATGCGTTCGCTGACCCAGCGTCTCCCGCAGATCATGCAACTCCACTTTGGTCTCCTGCGCTGCACGATGCGTCTCTTCAATGGGCGTAATCGCTTCCATGAAAAAGACCGAGGCCCGCATCGTGAGGTCATCCCGCAAAGCCTCATGTTTATCAGGGGATAGGCAAGTCGCCAAGGCGATCTTATGCACCATCGCCAAGTCCAGCGTCTCGAGACCCATTGCCACCGCTCGCGCACCGAGTTCACGGGCCGTCTCCAAGCCCGAGCGTGAATCTGCCTTCAGATAACTACGCAACGCCGCCAAGTAGCTGTCTGTTAGCTGATCTAGTTTTAATTTCATCATTATAACGGATTCATACTTATCCACACTGTAGTCCGTTCCCCGCCACCTGGCTAATGTGTCTGACTGATGGACGTGCTGCTATGGGGTGTAACCCTACCAGTCTCTTCTCGAACCTTAGAAGTTGAGTGCAAGGGACAGGCCCGAAATCACGGTAGGAAATGGCCCCGCCAAGGCAGCCATTTTCTGACTATTCATACCGAATATACTACCCATATACAAAATAAGGCCAAGGGTGTAACGTTCATAACTTCAACAACCCCAGCGACAAACCTATGAATACGATTGAGACGAAGTTATCAGGACTAACGATAGGAGATCGGATTTTACCCAAACTCTTCATCGGGCTTGCGGTAATAGTCTCGCACCAAACCGTCAACGCCAGCCCAGTGGATCTCGGGTCTGCGGCAGGCTTTGGTGCGCTAGCCGGAGCAGGAATCACCAATACGGGGCCGACGACGATCTATGGAGACATGGGCACATTTCCCACCGCAACCATCACTGATTTGGGCAGCATCACTTTGCATGGCACCAATCACGCGAACGACTCGCTAACTCAGCAGGGAAAAATCGACCTGGCCACCGCATACAACGACGCCTTGGTGCGAGTGGCTACGACCACCTATGCTCCGATTTTTGATCTCGGAGGTCTCTCCTTGCTGGCTGGCGTTTACAAGGATTCGTCCTCATTTGGGCTTACAGGAAACCTGACGCTCGACGCTCAGAACGACCCGAATGCCGTCTGGATTTTTCAGGCCGGATCAACTCTTACCACTGCGGCCTCCAGTAATGTGATCCTGATCAACGGCGCTCAAGCCCAAAATATATTCTGGCAGGTCGGCTCCTCCGCTACTTTGGGAACTAACTCAAACTTCGCGGGAAATATTCTGGCTCAGACCTCCATCACGATGACTACCGGAGCCAGTGTTGCAGGTGGATTGTATGCTCAAGACGGAGCGGTCACCTTCGATACCAACAATGTCACTGCCGCCCCTGAGCCGGGAGGCGCATTGCTCTTCATCACTGGAATGGCAGCCTTGATAATCTTCAGACGACGTGGGCAAAAGTAGGAAGGCTGAACTTAATGATCGCTAAACGCGAGAGCTTCATCCTTTATCCATTTGCTTTAGTCATACGCACTCTTGGCCACATGACTGTCCCCATGCAGGGCACCATCTGTTTCTAGCGCATTAGTAACCACCGCCTCTTCCGCAATATGGCTCGTAGGTGGCAACTGAATGGAGGCTCCCGTCAGCTCATTCAGTGCCCGTTTGCGCGCCACTTCCGCCTGATCATCACAGCCGCCTTGGGCCTCCAGATTCTTGGCATGTTTCAGCAGCAACCGAGCGGTGGCGACTCCGACATCCGGGCCGTCCTCATTAAAATGAATCGTAGGGATAGTGTTCATGGAATCAATATTCCGCGAAGCCACGCTTCTCTGGTATGGGGTGAAACCCTACTGAGCCTGGATGTGGGCTACCGTTTCTCACCCCACTTCGCTGGCCGTCGGCGCTTACTACACTCGTGACTATGGGGAAGATCTAGTCCTCGGGCTCTAACCTAAAGTATTTCCTGCGCTTCACGTCCGCTGGCATCATCAGCACTTACAAGTCTGAGCGATGACTGGCGCCTCAAAAAGAAGGGCCATTCCTTATTGCGGGCGCTGGTTCGTAGAGAACGACGCGGCTTTCTAAAAGGCCTTCAGCGGTGAACTCCTGCTTCGGCGAAGTAGGAGTTCACCCCATATTAAAAAAACCACGTCGCTGCGAGGATGGCCGCTGTGAGAGAAAAACCTCTCCACGAAACCAAATCCAAAATCCCCCGAATATGAAAACACTTCAAGACCTCTTCCTCGGTGAACTCGCTGACATCTATGACGCTGAGCATCGGCTCGTCAAAGCCCTGCCCAAGATGGTCAAAGCCGCCACCTGCACTCATTTGCAAAAAGCGATTCTGGCCCACCTGAAAGAAACGGAAGGCCATGTGCTGAAGCTCGAACAGGTGTTCGCCTGCTTTGATGAAAAGGCGAAGGCTAAGAAGTGTGAAGCCACCGTGGGCCTATTGTTGGAGGGCGACGAGATCGCCGCTGAATACAAAGGCTCACCCGCGATCAATGCCGCCCTGATCTCCGCTGCGCAAAAGGTGGAGCACTACGAGATCGCCTCCTATGGCTGCCTCCATGAGTGGGCAGTGAAGCTGGGAAACAAGAAAGCCGCAGGTATCCTGCAAGGGATTCTCAAAGAGGAAGAAGCGGCCAATGATGCGCTCACGGAACTCGCGCGTGACCGCAGCAACGACGAGGCCATGGATGAAGCAGACGATGAGAAAAGGTTGGATGAGAAAACGAACAAGGTTCGTCAGGTCCTTGCCACCACCCGCTAAGCGAGATCCGAACTGAGGATGACCCTGCGACCGTGGCAGGGTCATCAAACGGCCTCCTTTGAGCCCTTTAACCTTCCATCACCTTATGCTCGCCTTGACCCTCGTCCCCTGTTTGCCGCTCTTGATTATTCCCTCGTATATATGCTCGGAGGAGGCGGCTTATGCGGTGCCATCGTCATCTTCTTCGTTGCGAAAATGTTCCGTAAGTAACCGCACACTATGAAATCTTCAGAAGCCCATCCCGAGAGTGTCAACGGTCGCTTAGCAACCTACCTGAACGAGCAGAAAGAATCCATCATCGGCGAGTGGCTGGTGCGGGTGCGGGGGGACATCAAAATACGAACGGACACGCTCTCCACAGAAGCACTCAAGAATCACCTGCCTGTCCTCTTTGATGATCTCACCCAGACGCTCCGCCGCTACGGCAGTGAGACCGTGGCCGAGCAATCCGTCAAAGATGCCGAAGAGCACGGAGCCATGCGGTGGCGTCAGGGCTACGACATAGCGGAGGTGCTTCGGGAATTAAAGCATCTGCGGGTCGTGATCATTTACAGTCTGTGCATGTTCGAGGAGTTGAATCCTGATTACGGCATGGCCGCCCGGCTTTTCGTGACGGTTTCCCTGCACCGCTTTTTGGATGAGATGGCCATTGACGCGACCGAGCAATTCGTGCGGGCGGATTCAGGCGATGACCTGTCCGCTCCCGTTCCGGCGGTTCAATCCAGAAGCATGGACGCAGTCAGCGACGCCTAGATTCTGAGGGCTCTATTGAATCCTGTTGCCTGACCTCTGGTCTCGCAAACCCCGTTCAGATCTGAGGGGAAGTGGTAACAGGATTCAACGGAGCCCTTTTCTAAACACCCCACCGAAACCCCCACCACCAAATCCCATGAGCTATCAGGCATCCATCCACGATCTCACCACCGGTCGCTTCCTCCTGCGCTTCTTGGTCGAAGCCCAGAACCTGCATGAAGCGGAGAAAGAGGCCATCACCAAAGGAGCCCTCACGATGAAAGCCCATCCCCGTGAGATCGAAGTCAGGCGCTTACACGAATGCGCATCCCATCCGGTTGAGGAAACCCTCTGTGAGGCGAGCATGAGAGGCTCAGTCGCGTAAGCCCAAGGAGGGGTGAGGGGCCATCTCCGTCATTTCAAATTCGTTCGATTATCAATCGCCGCTCCTTGATAGTTCTAAACCCATAGTCCTAAGTCCACGAGAGAGTAATCATTAATCAACATGGGAACCAAGAAAGACCAGACGCTTCCTTCCAAGATTGAAGCGGATAGCACAGCCACCTTTAGCGGAACTTGCCGTCAGTTCTGGGTCATTTCCAAAGCGTTCTTTGCTTCCGAACGCAGGCACAAGGCACGAGGCTTTCTGCTAGCCCTGCTCGTCCTCGCCTTCGCGGTTGGCGGCGTCCAGGTGCTGATGAGTTATGCAGGACGGGACTTCATGACGGCCATCGCGAACAAGGACACCGCTGCCTACTGGGGGAATCTATGGCTCTATCTGGGCACCTTTGCGCTGGCCATACCCATCGGCGTTTACTACCGCTGGGTGGAGGAGCGGCTGGGCCTACTCTGGCGGGAGTGGATGGCGCAGCATCTCATCAAGCGCTACTTCAACAACCGTGCTTACTATCGGCTGCGCGGCTCGGAGAGCATAGATAACCCTGACCAGCGCATTAGTGAAGACGTGCGTAACTTCACCACGGGTTCGCTCTCCTTCCTGCTCATCACGCTGAACTCAGTGGTCACGCTGGTGGCCTTCATCGGCGTGCTCTGGACCATCTCCGGCACGCTGGTGAGTGTGTTGTTCCTGTATGCTGTGATCGGCACGGGCGTGAGTATTTTGATTGGCCGAAGGCTCGTCGGACTCAGCTTTCATCAGTATCAGAAGGAAGCGAACTTCCGTTACGGTCTGGTGCGAGTGCGGGACAATGCGGAGTCCATCGCCTTTTACCGTGGTGAGAAACGCGAGCACCTAGACCTCTTCAACCGACTGAGCGCGGCAGTGGCCAACGGGCTGGACATCATCGTCTGGAACCGGAACCTCGGCTTCTTCACGAACAGCTACAACTACACGGCGCTGGTGCTGCCCGTGCTGATCGTCGCGCCCATGTTCATGCGCGGTCAAGTGGCCTTCGGCGTGGTGACACAGGCTGCGGGGGCGTTTGCGCAAGTGCTCGCAGCGGTCTCACTCATCATCACCCAGTTCGGGGTCTTGAGCGCTTACTTGGCAGGCGTGCAACGTCTTGGTGCCTTATGGGACAGCCTTGATGAACATGATGCGGAAGAAGAGCGCATTTCCCGCGAGTCCACGCAGCAGGTGGATGAAGACAGCCGCATCGTGAAGCTGGATAAGCTCACCGTGCAGACGCCGGGCGGGGCGCAGGTGCTCGTGAAGGAGTTGAGTTTCATCCTGCATAAGAACCAAAGCCTCCTCATCATGGGCGCGAGCGGGGCGGGGAAAAGCTCCGTGCTGCGCACCATCGCCGGCCTCTGGTATGGGGCCAGCGGCTTGCTGGAGCGGCCTGCCATGAACAATCTCATGTTCCTTCCGCAGCGGCCTTACATGGTGGAGGGGAACCTGCGGGATCAGTTGCGCTATCCGCATTCGGATCAAAGCGTGAGCGATGAACAAATCCGGGGCATCGTGGACAAGGTAAACCTCGCTGATGTGTTTGCCCGCGTGGACAATGATCTCGATCGCATCGTGGACTGGACCAACGTGCTGTCCCTCGGTGAGCAACAGCGCGTGGCCTTCGCTCGGCTCTTCCTGCGGATGCCCAAGTTCGCCTTCCTCGACGAAGCCACCAGCGCGCTGGATGAGGAGAACCAGGATCATTTGTATCAACTGCTCAAAGCATCTGGCATTGGCTTCATCAGCGTGGGACATCGCACGACTCTGGTCGGGCACCATGATCGCTTGCTGATCCTGGATCGCACCGGAAGCTGGGAGATGAAAGTCCACGCGGAACCTGAAGGCCAAGTGCCGTCCAAAGAATGAAAGCACTGACCTCGCTTCTGACAGAGACTTACCGTCAATGGGACACACACCGAGTTCCGAAGATGGGAGCGGCGCTCTCTTTCTACACCGTCTTCTCTCTGGCTCCGCTGGCCATTCTGGTGCTTTCGCTGGTGAGTCTGGCGGTGGAGCGCAATGCGGCGCGCACGGAGATCGTCGGACAGTTCCGGGCCTTCGTCGGAGATGAAGGCGCGAAGATGATGGAGATGATTTTGACGAAGACCGCAGCGGAGAACACGGGCTTGCTGGGAACGCTGATCGGCTTCGTGGTGCTGCTCATCGGAGCCTCGGGCGTGTTCGGAGAGTTGCAGGATTCGTTGAATCAAATCTGGGGCGTGTCCTCAAAGCGCCACCCCGTTTTCATCCTCGTGAAGCAGCGCGTCTTCTCCTTCGCGATGGTCTTTGTCCTGGGTTTTCTCATGCTCGTTTCCTTCCTGTTTTCCGCAGCTCTCGCTGCGGCAGGGAGCTATCTACACACTCGGTTTCCCCTGCTGGACGGCCCGTGGGAATGGGGGAACTCGGTGATCTCACTGTTGGTGATCGCGATCCTGTTTGCGCTGATCTTTCGGATGGTTCCTGATGCGAGCGTGACTTGGCAGGATGTCTGGCTGGGAGCCATGCTTACCGCCGTGCTGTTCATCCTCGGGAAATTCGTGCTCGGCTTTTACTTCGGGCGGAGTGCCGTGGCTTCCAGCTATGGCGCGGCGGGGTCCCTCATCATCATACTGGTCTGGGTTTACTACTCAGCCCAGATATTGTTTTTCGGTGCCGCGTTCACGAGGGCCTATGCCGGACGCTATGGCTCACTCAGCAAGAAGAGCGCCTCTAACAATGGGGTGAACACTCCATAGAGAGAGATCGGTCACTCACCGAAGGTGCGGCCATGAAAAGCTCGTGTCTTCTCGCTGCTTCCGTCGTTTGGATCTTGATCAGCACCAGTTGTTCCACGCCATCAGGTGAGCAGCGGACAAGCAAACTAAGCCCTGCTCAAGGTTGCCATTACAAGAACGATTCTTACTGGATCGGCGATAGCATGACGGGCAGTCCTTCGATCCGCATCAGCCTCTCCGAACAATGCGCCTACTTCTACAAGGGAGAGCACCTCGCCGGGGTGTCCCATATTTCCACAGGCCGTGTGGGAAGCGATACGGTGACGGGCCATTTCCACATCATCGAGAAGGACCGGCATCACCAGTCCTCCCTCTACGGCAACTATGTGGATGCGGATGGCAAGCTCATCAAAGCGAGCGTGGACATCAATAAAGATCCGATGCCTAAGGGCGCACATCTGGATGGAGCCCGAATGCCCTATTTCATGCGGATCGTGAACGGCACCGGAATGCACGAAGGCTACCTTCCAGGCTATGCCGACTCGCACGGCTGCATCCGTCTTCCCGGCTGGATGGCAGAATGGTTTTTTGATTCCGTGACCGTAGGAACACCCGTGAGCATCGAGCGTTGAACGAAGCGGGTCGGGTTATACCCCATAGCGAATCTCAAGCGCAAGAAGGATCTTCACGGTCTATGAGAACACTGTCCCCTTTTCTTGCCCCAGCCACCGTGGTCATTGGCTGCCTGCTTCTTCTTGCCCAGACTTCACAAGCCAAAGATCATGACGATGATGATCGCCGACATGATTCCAAACATCACAAGTCCCACCACGACGATCATGATCACTCGGTTTACTTCTCGCACCCGCGCACCAGCTTCACCCTGTCATTGGGCACGGGCTATGCAGGGCGCGGCTATTACTACGGGCCACCGAATTCAAGCTACTACTATGAGCGTCCCGAAGTCCGGTATTATGCCACCCGTGAAGCCGCGCCGAGGGAATATTACAGCCAACCCAGCTATCAAAGCCATTCTGGGGACAGCGCCGTTCAACGCGCACTAGCACGTAGCGGCTACTACCGTGGCCCCATCGACGGTGACATCGGCCCGGGCTCAAGAAACGCGATCGCCCGCTATCAGCAGGAGCACGGCCTCCGCGTGACAGGCACGATCAACTCCAGCCTGATCCATTCTTTGGGATTGGATAGATGACTTCGACCAACCCAGCGCAGTAGGGTTTCACCCCATAGCGGCAGATGGGCTGCTGCTTATTATTCTACATTCAATACCCCACCAAACTTATGAACTCTGATCACCACGGAAACACCTCCACTAAACCCCCGGCTGACACCGTTGCGCAAGCATCCGAACACGTCGTCGATGAAGCGAAGGAAGCCTGCCACTCCATGTCCATGAAGGTGGAAGACACCGTCGTGCGCACGAGAGAATATGTGCGCGAGAACCCGGTGCCAGTCCTGCTCGGAGCTGTCGCTCTCGGGGCTGCGCTAGGCTACCTGATGATCCTAGCGCGACGCCCAGAGCCGACCTTCCGCGAGCGTTATGTGGATGAGCCTTTAAGCTCAGCGCGTGATGCCCTCTACGCAGCGCTCGCACCCGTGGCCCAGCGCCTTCATGAGGAATACAGCTCCGCCCGTGAAGTTGCCGGAAAGGCGATGGATAAAGTGCATGGCTTCCATCCCTCACGCGCCGCTGACTCTTGGTCCGATCAAATCCGCCGAGTCGGCTGCAACCTTAAATTCTGGTAACTTATGTCTAATACATCTGCCAAGCCCGTCCGCCCGCTGTCCGTGGAAGAAGGGATCAATGCCTTGTTGAGCAATGCGCAGGAAAGCGTGCGGCATCACTATCAGGAGTGTGAGCTGCGTGTGCGCCAGTCTCCCACGACCTCGGTTCTCACGGCAGTAGCCATAGGCTATTGCCTGCACCGACTGCCTGTCCGCGCCCTGCTGGTCGCTCAGGTGCGCTTGCTCTCGGCGCTAGCCCCTCCGGCCCTCTTCGTATTCGGCGCAGCAAAGGTTTATGAGTTTTTGCAACAGCAGGAGACTGATAAACATTCCTGAGCCGATGAAACATCGTGACCATGCTGGCCATACGGTGCGCTATCATCGCTGGTTCATCATGCGGCTTTCGAGACGAATGAAATCGTGAAGATCATCAGCGCGGCTTTAGGCTCAATGGCCGTGCAAAACTCGCTGCTCCGCTAGGTAGCCTTGCATCGCAGGCACCAGCAACTCAGTGATACGCCGAACGATCATCACTCTCTGCATCTTCATGGCACGGGCTTGCGTGGTCTGCTGAACGGAGCTTGGCACTCCCACATGGGTTGGTTTTTTGAGAACATATCGTGGAGACGCAGACTACCCGCTTACTAAACTGGAAGCTGCCTAAAAAACCCAAAAGTGATATGACGAAAGTCAGGTCGCTTTTTTTATGTCCGCCCACTGCACAAATCGAGCGCACGCGCAATGGGGTGATTACCCCATTGCGACCTATCAGCTATATGTCTTAGAACAAACGGCGCAGCAACCCGCCTAATCCTATGAAAACCCAAAACACTCCTACTGAACGACTTGCATCCCTAATGATCGCGGCCCGGCGAACATTTGGCCTTGGCCTCTTTCTTCTTGTCTGCTCGCCTCATGAGGCCGCGGCACAAGCCACGGCAGTGAACCTGGGAACGACGGAGAACTTTGCCGTTCTCGGTGGATCAGGAATTACCGCCGCAGGCGCAGTAAATTCATCCACCGTGACCGGGGATATTGGGACATTCCCCACCACCAGCATCACGGGTCTGGCAAACATCGCCCTGATGGGAACGAACCACGCGGGTGATGCAGTGACGCAGCAAGCCAAAAACGATCTGGCCACGGCCTATGTCAGCGCGGCTACGCAAACACCGACGATCACCTATGGAGCCGCCACCGATTTGGGGGGCGCCACTCTGGTGTCGGGCGTGTATAACAATCCGTCCTCATTTGGACTGACTGGAACTTTGACGCTGAATGCGGCGGGTAATCCGAATGCGGTCTGGATTTTTCAAGCAGGGTCTTCACTCGTTACGGCTTCCAGTAGCAATGTGGTTCTCATCAACGGCGCACAAGGCTGTATGGTCTTCTGGCAGGTCGGTAGCTCAGCTACGTTGGGCTCGAACAGCACCTTTGTCGGAAACATTCTTTCGTTACAATCCATCACGGCGAATTCCGGTGCTTCCGTGACTGGCCGACTGCTCGCCCAGAATGGCACAGTAACCTTGGATACCAACACCATCGCGCTCGCCGTCTGTGCAGCGATCATGAGTGATCCGGCGGTCATTGTGAACGCACCCGCAGCGACCATTAACAGACAGGCAACTAACGGCCCGTCCACCGCTGCCAACCAAGCCGCCACGATTATCGCGCTTAAAACCGCGCTCATCCAAGCGGCCCAGCAATTCGACACCGTTACCGTATCAGGACTGACCTCCATTTATAATCTCGGCTTCGCGCAGATGGACACGGAGGTCTTCAGTTATGAACAGCGTCTGTCAGACATCCGTGACGCTGGAGCACCGGATATTACCGCCCCCATCCCCAGCGAGAAGAACCCCTGGAGCGGGGGCTATGCGAAGAACCCACGCGGTGGCAAGTATGCGAAGAACCCTTTGCTTGATGGCAGACACATGGGTCCGGTCCCGACTGATGAAGACCGCCCTTGGGGCTTCTTCATAACCGCGACGGGCGATTACTCCAGCCTCGGCAACTCCTCCACAGCGTATGGATACGACTCAGAATCACTAGGCACTGCTCTGGGAGTGGACGTTCAGTTGACAGATCACTTCGTGCTCGGCGTGACGCTCGGCTACAACCGTAACGACAGCGATCTGGCTCATGGCGGTAAGCTCAAGTCAGACGGTGGTCGCATCGGTCTTTACGGCATGTATCATCGGAAAGGCTTCTTCGTTCAAGGCCTGCTCGGCGGTGGCTACAACAGCTATGACACAGAGCGTTCCGCGATTGCAGGCCCTGCAAAAGGCAGCACGGATGGCGGCGAGTTAGATGCTGCTGTGACCATAGGCTATGATGTGAAGATGGGAGCGTTCACCGTTACGCCGCTGGCTTCCCTTCTTTATACATTGATCGGCATCAACAGTTATGACGAAAGAGGTTCGCTAGCGCCGTTGCATATCGAGAGCCAAAGCGAGTCCTCTCTCCGCGCACGTCTGGGTGTTCGGGCCGCCTATTCTCTTCAGGTAAAAACTACGACGATCACCCCCTTTGTCAGCGCTCAGTGGCAGCATCAATTTCTTGGGAACGATCTCGCGCTTACCTCGCGCTTCATCAATGGCTCAGGCAATGAATTCACGGTTTATGGTCCTGGCTCAGGTCACGAGAGCGCCTTGGTCTCCACTGGCGTAAACGTGTCATGGAGCCGCTACGCCGTTTACTTGGCCTATCAGACCGAGCTAGGTCGCAGCAACTACGAGGACCAAACGGTGCTCGCAGGCTTCCGCGTGGGTTGGTGAGCGGAGTAAACGCTCATCTTCCATTCGCCCTGAAAAGTAGGGTTTCACCCCATAGCGATGCGTGACCGCACTGCCTAGTTTGGGGCTATGACAACACTCGAAATCAAAGGCGATTGGAACATCATCAAAGGTTATCTCAAGCAAAAGTGGGCCAAGCTCACGGACGATGACCTCCAATACATCGAAGGCCAGCAAGACGAACTGCTGGGCCGCATCCAGAAGCGCACAGGGGTGACGCGTGAGGCCGTGGTGACTGCCGTCGAAGAATACCGCGCTACCTTGAACGCCTGAGTTCGCATAAGCCAACAAGCTCTATGAAAACATCATTGAAACGACTCGCGCTCCTTCTACTGGCCTCCGCCGTCTTCACGCTCATCGGCACGAGCTGTAACACCTTCCGAGGCTTCGGCAGAGACGTGGAACATGTCGGCGATCATATCGAACGCGCCGCACGATAATTATCCAACCCAAACCGAAAGGAACCACTCTTATGTTAATGACCATCGCTATCATTCTTGTCATCCTCTGGCTGCTGGGACTCGTCACGAGCGCCACAATGGGCGGCCTCATCCACATTCTTCTGGTGGTCGCCATCATCATTCTCCTGGTCAGGGTGATTCAAGGCCGACG
>JANYJH010000248.1 GCA_025361865.1 Phragmitibacter sp. | reverse complement strand
TTGGAGCCGTTCCTGAGAGATGGCGAGGCCTTGGGAGAGATGCGGCGTAAGGGTCAAGCCCGTCGTTTGCTGCCGAAGCGGGGTCGGGGACGGCCGCGCAAGTATCCACGGCCAGGCGAGCCTCTCTCAGAAGTTCCTATTACCGGAAACATGACCGACCTTGACCAGCCTGAGACGTGGTCGCTCGCGGGCATCTACCTTTCCCCGCCGAACTACGGCTTGGTGCTGGCTCGTGTGGGGCCCATGCCTAGACTGTCCGCAGCGGATGAACAAGCCCTGCGGCAAGATGCCTTTGTCAGTGAAGAAGTTCCCGAGCCTGTCGTGCCTGCGAGGATCCCCGTGCGGGCTCCGGTGCGGTTGGCCTCGGCCATTTTTTATAATCAAGCGCGGCTGCAACGTCTGGTCACGCCGCACTATGATCCCGCTGGGTGGCTGGCGTTCCTGCAAGCCGTTGACGAGGCCTGGCCCGAGGCGACGGGCTTTGATGTGATCATCGAGAACGGGAGCAGTTACACGTATCAAAATCCTGATTTGCAGGCCTGGCTCGCGCAGCATGGAGGGTTCCATATCGTGGATGCGCTGGGTGGGGCGGATTGGGTGCGGATGGCGGAGGAGCGGCTGCTGAAGCTGGCGGAAGTGATGGGAGCGGAAGGGGCGGCGGAGTGTTTAGTGGCCGCAGAGGCGTTGGAGACGGCGGCAGCGAGGAAGTTAAGTGCGCCGGAGCCCATCCAGTGGTTGGGAGCGGAGCGGGCGCGAGGGGAAGGACGGCCCGCTGGAAAGATTCCTTCCTTTGAACTCGTGCCTAAATCACGCCGCTCAGAGCGCGTAGCCTAGCCGGAAAAGCAACAGGCTTCCTTGCCTCCTGAGGAATTGGCGCTTCACTAAAAGAGGCCGATGCCCTTTCTATTTTGCAAGCCCTCACGCTCACCGCACCCCGTCAGTTTGAGTTCACGGAACAAGCTGAACCCGCACCTCCTGGCCCGCATGAAGCTCTCGTTCGCGTTCATGCCATCGGCGTCTGTGGCACAGATGTCAGCGGCTATCTGGGGAAGATGCCGTTCATCCAATACCCGCGCATTCTCGGTCACGAGCTGGGAGTGGAAGTGCTCGCGGTGGGGGCTGAAGTTACGAACGTGAGAATCGGCGATCGCTGCTCCGTGGAGCCCTATTTGAACTGCGGCACCTGTCCCACCTGTCAAAGCGGACGCACGAACTGCTGCGAAACCTTGGAGGTGCTCGGCGTCCATTGTAATGGCGGCTTGCGACCCCAAATCCTGCTGCCAGCCCCTAAGCTTCATCCCGCCAATGACCTGAGCTATGAGCAGTTGGCGCTGGTGGAGACGCTCGGCATCGGCTGCCACGCGGTGAATCGTGGTCAGCCGCAAACAGGCGGTCAGGTGCTTATCATCGGCGCAGGGCCCATTGGCTTGAGCGTGTTGGAGTTCGCGAAGCTCACGGGCACGACCTTGCATGTCATCGAGCCGAATGGTCGCCGACGGGAGTTCGTGCAGCAGACTTATGGCATTGAAAGCGTTCACGCTTCGCTGGAGCCAGCGGCCTTCGCAGAGCTGACAGGGCAACGCCTCGCGCAAGTCGTCTTTGATGCCACGGGGAACGCAGGCTGCATGGGCCGCGCCTTGGACTATGCAGGCTTCACGGGCCGGGTGGTGTTTGTCGGCATCACCACCGAACCCGTGCCCGTGAACGATGCGCTGTTTCATCGGCGGGAGCTGACATTACTGGCCACGCGCAATGCCGTGCCCACGGATTTCACGCGCATTCTCGGCCTCATCCGTGAGGGGAAGATCAACACCTCCGCGTGGATTACTCACCGGATGAAGTTCGCTGATGTGCCCGCGCAGTTCCCGTTATTGCTCAAACCGGAGAGTAACGTGGTGAAGGCGATGATTGAGATGTAATTCCAAGCTAAGGAAACACTGATTAAAGGGGAGAGACACACTTCCATTCCTGCCGCCATCTTCGGCGAAGCAAAGTAGCCATCATCACTCCGCGTGATGAGCGAGAGATTTGGCCGAAGCGGTCAATGCCTCATACGGACATCGGCCTTATTGCTGAAGCCACTCAGCTTTGGGACGAGCCGAGTGTCACTGCGTCATTTGTGTGTCGGTCTTCGTAGCGAAACCATAAGGCTCGTCACGCGGAGCGATGACGGCTACTTTGCTTCGCCGAAGAGAACACTCTCCTACCAAGGAGCTCTCTCCAGGCTCTCTCTGACTCGGGATTTTAATCAGCGATTCCCTAATGCGCGACGGCTGGCTTCGCAGTTAGCGAACGAAAGAGAGGCGATCCCGTGAACCGACTCTTAACAACAGCCGCTGTCCGGTCTGCACCCGCCTTTCACCACCGCGGCTTCGCCATCGCGATGAGTTGGAGAGGGCTTGCCGGGACGAAAATGTTCCTCGTGCTCGACGGTCGCGCTTAACGTCGGGACATTCGAGGTCACATGGTCTAAACTTTCCGTGACGGCGCGGATCAGTTCTTCTGGATCTCCTTCAGCCCGAAGATTGATGATGAGCTGGCCGCTGGTGCTCGGTTCATCGAGCGTCATTCCCATCTCTGGCACATAATCACTGCGCACCAGATTGATGGAGGCGAGTTCACCAGCCACGCCATCGTCAGGACTGAAGGTCATCTTAAAATGGGCGATCTCTGTTCCTTGCAAGCGGCTCTGGACTTGAGCGGCGAGGGTTTTTAGGAACTCGTTGGCATCGAACTCTTCCTGCGCTTCGAGCTTTACCGTGGCGTTGAGCCAGCCGAGCAGCGCTTCTCCATCGGCATAGACTTCGTAGTCCAGCGTCATCGGATTTCGAGGGCTTTGCTCACCGTCGAGAATGAAAGAAAACCAGTCATCGAGTCCGGTGGAATGACGTGATGAAGCGCTGACGATGCGGGCTTTTGGATAGTTGTGCCGGAGAACGTCCGTGAGTTCCGCAATGTGTGCTGCGGTCACGAGATCACTCTTGCTGATGACGATCACATCAGCTTCTTCGAGCTGCTTTTTGAAAATGTAGATCACCTTGCTTGAGAAGGAGCCGCCTTTCTCCAAGCCGAAAACTCTTCGGCCACGCACTGGATCCACCAGCACACTGAGCGGGGCGATGATGAAGTTCTCTCCATACATGCGGCGCAGCGGGTAGGTGACGGTGGCCACGAGATCCGTGCAGCTCCCAACGGGTTCTGCGATGAAGACATCGGGCTTCGCTGCATCATTGAGTCTGGCGGCGGCATCGACCAGCGTATTGAAACGGCAGCAGAAGCAGCCTCCGGCGATTTCCTCCGTAGCAAATCCCTGACCTCGTAGCAATTTGGTATCCACGAGACCACCGGCTTGATCATTGGTGATCAGGCCGACTTTCAAGCCTTGCGTGGTCAAATGTCCTGCGAGCTTGCCGATGGCGGTGGTCTTCCCTGCGCCGAGAAACCCGCCGATCATGAGATAACGGGCTTTGTTGATGGTGAGCGACATAAGAGCGTGCGGACTAGTCCTTCTTTTTGGTCCGTGCGTCAATGTGCCCAAGCATCTGAGTGCTGTGCACCAAGGTCACGCCGGCAGCGAGGGCAGCGGCGACTTGCACCGCTTCCATCATTTCGGCTTCGGACAAGCCTTGATCAAGGCAGCTTCCCGAGAGGGAATCAATGCAATACGGGCACTTCAAGGCGTGGGCCACCGCAAGGCCGATGAGGCTCTTCTCGCGCTTGGTGAGGCGGTTCTCCGCCATGACTTTGCCGTAGTAGTCAAAGAACGCGTTGCCCATTTCGGGGTTTGAACGGCCTATTTCACCGAAGCGGCCGAGGTCGCTGGATTGGTAATAGCAGGTCTTGGCACAAATATCATGCGCCGTGTCGCAGCAGTCAGCGACGGTGGAGCAGTCTTCAGTAGCGTTGCCGCAACAGGCTGCAGAGTCTTGGGTTTTTTCAGTGCTCATGGAATCAAATATATATTCTTAAACGCGCATACACAGCAAACAGTTTCAGCGACCACTGGTCTTCCGCCGAGAGGTAAAGAAAAGCCACGCGCCGCCGAGCAGCAGCACCGTTGTCACGACCGCCACGCCTGACGCGGCGGCGACGAGCGGACTGAGCGTGTAGCGCAGATTCGGCCAGATCACCTTCGGCAACGTGTCGATGTCCGGCGTGCAGAGGAAGAGGGCCATGACGAGTTCATTGAACGAGATGATGAACGCGAGCAATCCGCCCACGCCCATCGCGGGCATAATCACGGGTAACGTCACTGAAAAAAACGTCTGCCCGCCATTCGCACCGAGCCCACGCGCGGCGAGTTCGAGGTTCGGGTCCATGTCCTCCAGTGCACCGCGCACCGCGAGAAAGACGAGCGGCAGCCCCCACAGACTGTGCGCCAGTGCCACGGAAAGAAAATCGCCCCACAGTCCGATCATGCGCATCACTGGCAGCAGCGCTAGGGCCAGAACAAGCGCTGGAACAAACAGCGGGAGCATGACAGCGCTTTGTAAAAGTTGCCTACCGCGAAACTGATACCGTGTGACCGCCACGGCTGCCGAGGTGCCGCACACGAGAGAAATGGCGGTGCTCAGTGCGCCGACGATGAAGCTGTGATTCAAACTGTCCGTCCACTCACTGCGGGCAAAGAACGTGGCATACCAGCGCAGCGACCACGCGCCCTTTGGAGGCATAAGCATTTCGCCGGGCGTGAAGCTCATCCACATGGCGTAAACAATGGGCCACATCAGCGCGGCCAGCACCAGAAGGCAAAGCGTGTGAAGCGGGAGTTTGCGCAGATTCATCGCGGCAACACATGGGATTTCGGACGAAGCAGCGCACCTGCGCCAGCGATGAGCGCTAGGGTCAGCAGCATCGCCACGCCTTCGCCTGCCGCGCGCGGCCAATGCAGGTTCTCAAACATCTGCCGCTGCACATCCACGGCGAGCGTGATCTGTTCAGGGCTGCCCAGAAGATACGGGCTGATGAACGCGCCCAGCGCCCAGATCAAACTGATGAGCGCGCCTGCGGCCAGTGCCGGAAGCGATAACGGCAACGTCACGCGGGAAAAAGTCTGCCAGCCTGTCGCGCCCAATCCACGCGCGGCACTGATGAGCGTGCGGTCCAGTCGCTCCAGTCCGGCCCATATTAATAGGATCGTGTAAGGCAGCACGAGCAGCGTCTTTCCGATCACTACGCCGGTCACGCTGTGCTGGAGCGCGAGCGGTTCCTTGATAATGCCAAGTGTCATCAGTGTTTCATTCACCGGGCCATGATCGCCGAGAATCATTTTGAGGCCGTAGATGGTGACGAGGAGGTTGGACAATTTTGGAATGATGACGCAGGCGAGCGCCAGCGGCTTCCATCGTCGCGGCAGTTGCCAGAGATAATGCGCCACGGGATAACCCAGCAGGACGCACATGGCAGCGACGAAAAATCCCAGCCACACCGTGAACCACGTCACCTGCCAGAAATAGTGTTCGGTCGCGAGCGTGCGATACACCTCCAGCGTCCATGTGCCCGGCTTGTAGAAACTGCCGCCGATGCCGAAGCCACTTTTGCTGCCGCCTTCATTCAAGCTGAGCCGCACGAGATAAATCATCGGCCAGAGCAGCAAGCTTACGAGAAGCAACACCGAGGGCGCGGCCCAGCACCAGGCTCTGGATGATTTTTTCATAGCCCAATCGGCGTGATCGCATCGGGCGGAATCTCCAACCCCACACGCTCGCCGATCTGATGAAGGGCATCGTGGGCGGTGTGGACTTCCAGTTCCAAACCCGAATCAAGCTGCACGGTGTTCACACGATGTGATCCCGCATAAACAATGCGACGCACCACGGCAGGCAGGTGTCCATCGCGATGAAGCCGAAGTTTTTCCGGCCACAGCAGCGCGCTTCTGTCAAGGCCACATGGTTTGGCTGCGGCGACATCGAGCACATTTCGATGCCCCAGAAAAGTGGCGACCGTCGTGCTTTGCGGTTCGCGATAGACTTGCTCGGGAGTTCCGATTTGGAGGAGCTTGCCATGATTCATCACGGCGATCCGATCTCCCAAAGCAAGCGCTTCATCGCGATCATGCGTGACGAGGATGGCTGTGATACCGGCGCGGCGTTGCACATCGCCCATTTCCTCGCGCAGACGCTCACGCAATGATCTGTCGAGATTGGCGAAGGGCTCATCCAGCATCAGCAGACTCGGATCAAAGGCGAGCGCACGGGCGAGAGCCACACGCTGTTGCTGACCGCCGGAAAGCTGCGCGGGGCGGCGACGGCGCTCATCAGGCGTGAGGCCTACCCAGTCGAGCATTTCGTTCGCTTTGGCTTCGCGTTCCTTTTTTGCCACGCCTTTCACCCGCAAACCGAAGGCGACGTTATCGAGTGCGTTGAGATGCGGAAAGAGCGCGTAGTTTTGGAAGACCATGCCCGCGTTTCTTTTCTCCGGCGGCACATGCGTGACATCGCGATCATGAATGAAAACGCGGCCCGAATTCGGCGGCAGATAACCACCGATGAGACGCAGCAGCGTGGACTTGCCGGAACCGCTCGGTCCCAGCAAACAAAAGAACTCACCGGCAGCCAACTCGAAGGACACATCGTCCACAGCGAGCGTGCCACCGGTGAATCCACAAGACAGGTGATCAAGTCGGACAGCGGCCATTAGGCTTTGCGAAGCACTTCATGATCCCACACTTTAACGAGGTCGTCCCAGTTTTTCATGTAGGTGTCGTAAGGATAGTATTGCACGCCTGCAAGGCCCTCGGCGGTGCTAGGATAAATCTGCCCCCAG
This sequence comes from Phragmitibacter sp., assembly GCA_025361865.1. Taxonomy (GTDB): domain Bacteria; phylum Verrucomicrobiota; class Verrucomicrobiia; order Verrucomicrobiales; family Verrucomicrobiaceae; genus JANYJH01. Next base: position 8,218 of record JANYJH010000248.1, on the reverse strand, counting down.
AACTTGTTTTCTTCGGCGATCTTCGCGGCCACGGATGGGATGGCTGTGGCACCTCCCGCGCGGGCGAAGGCTGCCTGAATGTCTTCGCCGAGCAGCATGTCGATGGCTTCGACGGCGAGGTCTTTGACCTTCGTGCCAGTCGGCACCACCCACATGAGGAGGACGAACGCGCGATCTTCTTTCGGCACGATGGCACCGAGATTGGCGTCGTTCTTCAGCGCAGGAACCATGTCGGTGCCATGCATGTTGCCGAGCACGCAATTCTTCTGGGAAAGGTTCAACGCCATGTCGGTCGAGGTCGGCCACCAGAGCTTCACTGCGTCGCGATGATCCTTGGCGAAGGTGATCACGTCCTGCAGCTTCTCGTTGATCAGTTTCGCTGCGGTTCCGGGCGCGCCATCCGCAGCGGCTTTCGCGCAGGCGAAGGTATAGAGAGACATGTAGAAGGAGTTATACATGCCAAGCTTGCCTTTGTATTCGTCCTTCACGAGGTCGCCCCAGTTGGTCGGAGGCGCAGAGACCAGCGTCTTGTTGTAGCCGAGCGTGTGCACGGAATCAGGGAACGTGATGCCGTAGCCGTCCTTCACGACCCAGTTGTCCAGCGCGGAAGCGGCGAACTTCGATTTGTTCGGGATCTTACTGAGATCAATCTTTTGGAACAGGCCTTCCTTGATCGCGGGATAGCCTTGAGTGGCGTCTGTGAGCACGAGGTCAAACGCAGGCTTGTCGGGAGGCGAAGCTTTGAGCTTGGGGATGGAATCCCACCAGCCTGGATCGACCACCACCTTGGCACCGGTTTGCTCTTCAAACTTAGGAACGAAGTTCTCGCGGAAGCCTTTCTCCCAGGCACCGGAATAAACGAACACGCGCAGGGTCTGCCCTGCGAAGGGTTTCTTGCCACCGCTGCTGGAGCTTCCGGCGGCAGCTTCGGGTTTCTTTTCGCAGTTGCTGAGGCCGAGGATGCTGGCTCCTGCGCCGAGCGCGGTGCTGGCGAGGAACTTGCGACGATTGGATGTGGGTGGTTGATATATCATGGTGTGGATTCGTGGGTGTTGACGTTTGTTTGGCTGCGGGAAAGCGTTTGGGATCGATGACGATAGCGCGCGGCAGGGTGATCTTCCGGCAGATGCCGTTTGCCCTCGCCGTAAAGTTTTTCGCGAAAGGTGCCCGGTGGATAGGTGGTGCGATAAACGCCGCGCCCTTGCAGTTCGGGCACGACGGTGTCCACGAAGTCTTTCAAATCAGCCGGGCTTACCGCGTAAACGAGATTGAAACCATCTATGTCCGTTTCCGTCATCCAGCGTTCCAGTTCCGTGGCGATGGTCTGCGGCGATCCAACGATGATGGGGGCAAATCCACCGATGCCGAGGAATTCAGCAATCTGTCGCAGCGTCCAAGTGCGATCCGGGTCCAGGATCGAGAAGCATTCCACAAAAGTCTGGATGGCATCGCTCTCCACGTAATCGACTTGCGTGTCTAAATCATAACCGGAGAAATCAATGCCGGAGTAGCCTCCATACAGCGTCAGCGTGCCTTCGATGCTGACATAGCGCTTGTATTCCTCCAGCTTGGCCTGCGCTTCCTCATCGGTTGGCGCGACGATGACCGTCATCGCTGTGTAGATGATGACACCGGCAGGATCGCGCCCGTGAGAGCTGGCTTTTGCCCGGATGTCAGAGACGATGCCAGCGGTCATCTTCGTGGTGAGACCCGTGATAAACACGCACTCCGCATGACGGGCAGCAAAGCTACGTCCAGCAGTGGAAGCGCCCGCTTGGAAAAGGACCGGCGTGCGCTGCGGCGAAGGCTCGCAGAGATGGTAAGCTTCTACCTCGAAGTGTTTCCCGGCATGTTTGATCTTATGAATCTTTTCCGGGTGGGCGAAGATGCCCTTTTCCTTGTCACGCACCACAGCGTCGTCTTCCCAGCTTCCTTCCCACAGCTTGTAAACGACCTCCATGAACTCGTCCGCCATCTTGTAGCGGTCATCATGAGCCATCTGCGTGGGTTTGCCGAAGGCCTTGGCAGCGCTGTTTAAGTAACCCGTCACGATGTTCCAGGCGAATCGGCCGCCGGTCAGGTGATCCAAGGTGGATACGCGACGGGCGAAGGAAAACGGCGGCTCATAGGAGAGCACACCAGTGATGCCGAAGCAGAGGTTCTCCGTCACCGTGGCTAGTGCTGGCACCAGCAGGAAAGGATCGCACACAGGAAACTCCACTGCGAGGCGTATGGCCGAATCCGCGCTGCCCTGATAGACATCATAGACCCCGAAGATGTCGGCGATAAACAAGGAATCAAACAACCCGCGCTCCAGGATGCGCGCCACATTCATCCAATAGGGCAGCGTGGTGTAACCGCCCGTCTCATCCTTTGGGTGCAGCCAGAGCCCTGGACATGCCCCCATACAGTTCATGTCCAGCGCGTTTAATCGGATTTGTTTACTCATGGCCGATCAAAGCGCCGGAGTCACATGCTGACGTTCATCAGAAGTTCCAGACGAGCGCGAACTCAACGCCGTCATCATAAGGCGAGGTCTTGCCCGCACGGTCCGTCACTTCCCACTTCACGTATTCGGTGTAGAGCGTGAGATTCTTGGCAATCTGGATGGTGACGCCAGGATTGAAAATATACTGGTGCCCCGAAGGATTGTGATCCCACCCTTTGGAAAACGAAAGGCGCGGTGTGATGGGGCCGAACTTGTAGGCGATGCCGGTGCTGATGCTGTTCTGACGGTCGCTGGGGCCGCCTGAAACGTAGCGTGCAGGGGTGATGACTCCGTGGGAATCCGTGTATTCACCGAAGATGCTGAACTTGCCCACGGCCAGTGTCAGATCTGAACCCCACACGGTCTGATGATTGCTGATGCCGGCGACGCCAGCATTGTGGATTTGGCGCTCCAGACCCGAGAGGCCCCAGGAAAGCTTTGTGTCTTCGCTCAGTTTCCATGTGGGCACGATGTGCGCAGCGAAGGTGTTGCGCTCGCTGAGCGGCGGTGTGGACTCTGCGTCTGCTCCTGCGATAGCGCCGCTCACGCGGTCATCCTGAAGGAAGTATTGCACGGTGGTGTTGATCGAGAAAGTGTCTGATGCCTTCCACACATTCTCCCAACTGACGCCATAAGCAGGATTGAACTTGTAACCATCGAAGTAGCCGACACCTTCCCACCAGCTATTGTTCCAGCCGATACCGAAATCGAGGGGGATTTGACCGACCTTGAATGTGCCCACGCTGGTCTTGGCGTAAGCATAAGCTTCGTAGCTCCACTTCGTATCACGATAGAAGCTGCGCAGCTTGTCATCACTGTCGCGGATGCGCTCCAGCGCGTGGAGACCGATTTCCTTGAGGAAGCCGTCGTCGCTGAGTTTCAATGGAACGTCGATCGTCAGATTATAGCGGTAAGTGCCGCCTTCTCCAGGCACGCCGTAGCCGTTTCCATAAAGATGCCCGCCAGTGTCCACATGCCACCAATGATCGGCACCGATGCCAATGTGAATGCCCGTGTCCTTTTTCCACTGCTGGATCGAATCATAAGTAGCATCCCAGGCATTGTCCTTACCTAAGAAGTATTCGGATAGCGAATTAGCATCCGAGAACGAACTGGAGGCGGGAGCTGGCTGCGTGGTGGACGGGTTCTTGACGGAACCCGCGAATGCCGCTGTTTGCACGGCTACGACTGCGATGAGGGAGCGGAAGAGTGTCATGGTTGAGAGTCGCTATGTATGCGCATATCCGCATATTCAGTCAAGGCTAATTTTGCTCTGCCCTGATTCCCCTCTCAGCAGCACTTCTTTTTAGCCATCGCCGCCAGATGGATCACCGGTGCCGATGGACGAAGATCACATCCGGCTTTCGCGCCATTCTATTTTAGCGGGCCGAAGGCAAACTCTAGCGGAATGCCGCGCACGGTTGCCTCCTCCGACGGATAGACCCAGTGCTTCGCCGCGACCTCGATGTGGCAGCAAAACACCGGCCGCCCCTTGCCACCCTGCGGAATGTGGCCCCATCCAAGTTGATCAGCGCGATTCGGCAGATGATCGAAGCCCGATTTCACAATGTCGTTGTCGCGCCGCATGTCGATTCCCATGTGATCAAGATGCGGACGCGGACGGCGGTTTTGCTCCGTCTCCGCGAGGTTGTCTTGGGCCACAGGAATGGACGAGAAGATCGCGTTCACACCATCCGGGAAGCAATACTTCACATAGCCCGGCTGACCGTGATCCAACTTCGCACCATGTGCGATGAAGGCATCCACGGGCAGAGCATCCGTGTCATCCACGCGGATGTGAAGATGAATGGAATCCGCGAGCGCCAGCGCCGCAGCGAACTCAAAGTCCGGCTCGAACATGCTCGCGGCGATTTGATGCTCTTCAGCAGTCAGCAAGCCGACATTGTGAAGGTAGGCCATGGCCTCAGTGAGTGCAGATGTCTTGTGCATATGAGTGCGAATTGAATTGCCCGAAATCAAAGACGAATAACGTATGCCATACCATGCATGTGTCGTCATCTTCCTCAAACATCCGCCCTGCGATTTCTTGCTTGCCCTCCGTTGGCGAACCGAAGCCGCCGATGATCTATGACGGCAGCAAGGTCACGCGACTCGCAGTGATGGGCGGCTCCTACGGTAATGTGCCTGCGCTCACGGCCTGCATCGAACACGCGCGCAGCATCGGTTGTGATGGCCTTGCTTTCATTGGCGATGCCACGGGCTGTTGCGGCCACAGCGATGAAACTATCGCGCTGATCCGCGAACATTTTCAGTATCTCGTCGCTGGCAATTACGAGCAAAAGGCCGCTGCCAATGAAGAAGACTGCGGCTGTAATTACACCAACGACGAAGACAATCACTACGGCGGCATCGCCCATGTGTGGGCGATGAAATCCTTGAGCGATGAAAATCGGAAGTGGCTCGGCATCTGGCCCGATCTCGCGCATCTCGAAACACGCGCCGGTCGCATCCTGCTCTGTCACGGCAGTCCCGCGCAGACGAATGAATTCCTCTACGAGTCTGAACTCGATGACACACGACTGAATCACTGGCTCGACCAACACGAGGCCGTCGGCTTTGTTTGCGGTCACTCCGGTTTTACATGGACGCGCGAACTCGGAAAGCGCTTCGCAGGGAACTGCGGCGTCTGTGGCAAGCCCGATCACGATCACGATGCCGCCGTTCACTACGCCAGCATCGATCTCACGACACCGACACCAGTCGCGAACATCGAGCGTGTGGAATACGATCACCTCGCGTGGGCGGATCAACTCGATGCTGAAGGCGTGGACGATGTCTTCACCATCCCCGTGCGCAACGGCGTCTGGACCTGCGGCTTGCTGTCCATGCCTGCCACCGAGCGCGTTCTCCGCCCGCGGCCAAACGGTTGGCTGAGGAACGTCCTGAAGGCCTCCGTGTGAAAAAGATCACCTGAACCTTTCTTATTATGCCAAAGCACATCGCCATTATCGGAGCCGGTCCCATCGGCCTTGAAGCCGCCCTCGCCGCTCAATCGCAGGGTTATCAAACCACCATTTATGAACGCGGAGAAATCGCCGATGCCATGCGTCAGTGGGGACACGTTCGCATGTTCTCGCCCTTCTCCATGAACGCTTCGGAAGAAGGCGTCGCCTTACTCCAGAAGGCGGACGTCAAAACCCCAGCGCCTGAAGCCATTCTCACCGGCGCGGAATTCATCGAGCAGTATCTCGCGCCGTTGGGAAAAGAACTCGGCGTCAAAACACACACGACGGTGAAGTCCATCGCCCGCGAAGGCGATGGAAAGCGCGATCACATTGGAGAACCCGAGCGCAGCGACACACGCTTCCGTTTGCTCATCGAAGATCGAAATGGAGAAAGCCATGCCACCGCAGACATCATCTTCGATTGCAGCGGCACCTTCCTAAATCCGAATCCGCTCGGTGACGGCGGCGTTCCCGCGCTGGGAGAAGGTCAGCTTCGCGACTCCATCCGTTATGGCATTCGTGATACCGCTGATCTCAGTCCTCTTGCCGATCGCCGAACCCTCGTCATTGGCGGAGGCCATACGGCGAGCACGATCATCGTCGCTCTGGGCAAGCTCAAGGAGGCTCATCCCAAGACCCACATCGAATGGATCACGAAGCGGCCCAGCGACATTCCCTGCGCGCGCATAGCCGATGATCCCTTGCCTGAACGAGACGCCTTGAGCGAAGCGGCTAACGATTTGGTCGTCACTGGAAAAGTCCATTTCCACAGCGGAAAAACTGTTTACGCGCTCCATCAGATCGACGGCTCCATCAAGGCTACCCTTCGCGATGCTGACGGCTCGTTTTCAGAAACTCAAACCGATCACCTGATCAGCGCCACCGGCTATCGGCCAGACCCATCTCTCGCACGGGAGCTTCATGTGCAGACCTGCTGGGCGACGGAAGGCACTTATAAGCTCGCTGCCTCCCTGCTCGGAGAGACCGGCGGTGATTGCCTCGCAGTTGCTGGTTTCGGTGCTGAAACCCTCGTCCATCCCGAGCCCGGCTACTTCGCCCTCGGCATGAAAAGCTACGGCCGCACCCCGGATTTCCTGATCCGCACTGGCCGAGAGCAGATCGTTTCTCTTCTTACCTACTTAAAAAGAGAGGCGTAGGACGTCGAATCTGTCTTGTTCGTGCCGCCAGCCACGCGAACAAAAAACAACGGTCACTCTCTTCTGCCTTTACCGTCAATCGCAGAGCATCAGAGCCTCCTCACGTCGGCTGCTACTAATCCCTCAACGCCACCGCTGGCTCAGTCCTTGCAGCCAGGAAAGCGGGAACCAGCGCTGCCAGAGTGCAGAGCAGGAAAGCACCGATGCAGATGATGCCCACGTCCTGGGAAACTACCTTCGCGGGGATTTCAATGAGGCCGTAGATGCTGGAGTCGAATATTTCACGGCCTGTCATCATGGTGATTCCGGCGCGGATTTGATTGCGCCAATGCACGACCATCATGCCTGCGCCGAAGCCTGTGATCGCTCCAAGCAAGCCTACGATCATCCCCTGAATCAGGAACACCCACATGATCTGACTGACGCGCGTTCCCAGCGCTGCGATGATGCCGATCTCCCTCCGCTTCTGCACGGTCACGGTGATCATGGTGTTCATCACGCAGAAGGCAGCGACGAGCACGATGATGAAGAGCACGAAATACATCATCTCCAGCTCATTCTGCACGGTGGCGAAGAGTTGGGCGTGCTGTTCCGTCCAGGTGAAAGCGCCCCAGGTTTCTGGCAGGATGCCTTGTTTCTTCACGGTGCCCTGATCATCCAGCGTCGTGATGAGCTTCTCCTTCTTCAGCGCGTCGGCTTGATAGGGATCGCTCAATTCAATGCCGATGCTGCTGATGCCATCGCCCATACCGCGGACTTCCTGCGCCACATGAAGCGGCACGACGACGATGGCCATCTTGTCCGAGTCCTGCAATCTCGGCGGACTGATCAAGCCAGCGACCGTGAGATCCAGCGGCACGAGCACTTCTTTGAGACCTTTATAAGCTTCCTGTTTTTCCGCTTGCGGCTTGTCGTCGATCTCCTTCATCTTGTGGACGACTTCCTTCAAATTCTGCGGGGAATAGATCGTCACTTTGTCGCCAACCGCCACGCCCCAGTCACGGGCGAGGCCTTCATCAAGGAGGATGTTGTCTCCGTTCAGGTCCAGTTTTCCGCCCTCGCGGATGAGCTTCGCGTGCTTCGAGGACAAACGATTGCCATCCTCCTGTTTTAAGCCCCACATCCAGGACGGGGCCATGCCTTCTTTTGATTCTACGAGCACCATGCCGCGCACCATGGGCGAGGCCGAAACCACGCCGGGCGTGGCTTTGATGTCAGCCAAGACTTCGCGCCAGCCCTTTTCCTTCACGTCTTTCGGGCGTTCTTTGTCCGGCATCATCGCGGTGCCCCAGCGGTCAAAGGTCTCGATGTGCGCGTCGTAGTTCAAGGCGAGGTCTTGAATCTGTTGGTGGAAGCCGCGCATGACGGAGATCACGATGACCAGCGCGGCCACGCCGAAACAGACGCCCAGAACGGAGATGAGCGTGATGACGCTGACGAACGTGCGCTTCGGACGCAGGTAACGCAGGGCGAGGTAGAGGCTGAAGTTTTTGATCAAGCGCTGCCTTCCTATCACGCGATGGGCGCTGCCGCAAGGTGTGTAAAGCAGCGTCTGGGAGCGCGACACTCCGTAGCGCTTTAATCAAGACGGCGACTACGGAGTGTCG
>JANYJH010000232.1 GCA_025361865.1 Phragmitibacter sp. | reverse complement strand
TCGGTTAACGGAGTTCTCCTCATCGACAAATCACCCGGCATGACCTCTCACGATGTCGTGGCCGTGGCCCGTCGTTGTCTCAACACCAAGAAAATCGGTCATTGCGGAACGCTTGATCCGATGGCCACAGGCATGTTGATCTTGGTTATTGGCAATGCCACCCGCATTCAGGATTTGCTGATGAGCGAGGAGAAAGAATATCTCGGCACCGCAACTCTCGGAAGCGCCACCAGCACACAGGATAAAGAGGGCGAGGTAATTGAGCAGCACGAAGTGGGAGCCTATACACGCGAGCAGATCGTCGAACAGTTCGATACCATGCGCGGTGATTTCTATCAGATGCCGCCAATGGTCAGCGCCATCAAAAAAGACGGCGTGCCGCTCTACAAGCTCGCTCGTCAGGGTAAGACCATTGAGCGTGATCCACGCTTGGTTCATGTCTTTGACTACGAAATCTCGCGCATTGAGCTGCCGGAGATCGACTTCCGTGTTGTTTGCAGCAAAGGCTTCTACGTCCGCACTTACGCGCATGATCTCGGCCAGAAGCTCGGTTGTGCCGCGCATCTCAGCGCACTGCGACGCACACGATCAGGCAGCTTCAAGTTCATGGAAGGCAAGTTTGCCACCTTTGACATGCTCAAGGAAGGCAAAAGAGATGAAGTGCTCTCCGCGATGTATTCGCTTTACGACGTATCCAAATTGCGCGGAGCTTAAATGGTAGCCCAGGTTCCAGCCTGTGTTCATTCCCGCCATGACAGTCCTTCATGACATCCACGAACTCTCACGCCTGAAAGGGCCGATTGCTCTCGCCATTGGTGTCTTTGATGGTCTGCATCTCGGGCATCAAGAAGTCATCCGGGATGCAATGGACTTCTCCCAGACCCACGGCGGGACTGCGGTGGTGCTGACCTTTGATCCCCATCCCATCAGGTTTCTGAGACCGCAGCAGGCTCCGCGTCTGCTTTGTTCCAGTAGGCATTGGATGGCTCTCATGAAGCGCTTCGGCATCAGCCACGCCTTGGTTTTGCCCTTCACGGAAGAAGTGGCACGGACCACGGCCACCGTCTTCGTGGAGCGTCTCGTTCAGGCCAGTCATCCTCTCGGTTACATCTCCGTGGGCTATGACTGGGCCTTTGGCAAAGGGCGCGAGGGGAACGTCCATCGTCTGCTGGAGCTTGGCCAAATCCACAGCTTCGGTGTCTATGGCGTGCCTTCCGTGAAAGTGAACGATGAAGTCGTGAGCAGCACCTTGATCCGTGAATCCGTGAGGGCAGGGGACTTGGCTAAAACCAAGAGCCTACTGGGTCGTGATCATTCGATCATGGGTGAAGTCATTCAGGGAAAACAGCTCGGCAGGCAACTCGGTTTTCCTACGGCCAACATCGCCCTCAGTGAATTGGAGCTTCCGCCGAATGGAGTCTATGCCGTGCGGGTGAGATCCGTCGCAGATGATTCCATCAAGGCCAATGGCGTGGCCAACCTCGGTTATCGCCCCACCGTTGATCAAGCGGCCACGACCCCTACACTGGAAGTGAATCTCTTCGATTTTTCAGGTAATCTTTACGGAACTGAACTGGAAGTCAGCTTCCTCAAGAAGATCAGAGACGAGCAGAAGTTTGCGAGCTTGGAACAACTCAAAGCGCAGATTCTTGCAGACGTTGCGGTGGCTCGGGCTGATACGCATTGCATCATGGCTACCGACCTGGGGGAGGAGACGTGAGCAAGGCGATCATTCAGCAAATGGGGCAAAATCGCTTACGTTTCAAGCAATCGCCCCCTTACTACCTCTCCTAGCGTTTTAATGCGTCACTTGGATTCGCATGAACCGGCGCAGTGCGGCGCTCTGGTTCACTGTATCACGCACTTCCACGCTCTTCAGGCCACCGGTAGCGTTCGTCTCGCTCACAAAACCGATGCCGGTGAACGCAGCGCCATTGACGCTCGTGGCCACTGTCGTCCACGGACCGGCAGGACTGTCAGCGGCTTGAACTTCCAGCGTGATGTCGGTTCTATAAGGGTCGCGGGCAAAGGTCATGCGGAGACGATTCCCGTCAGGGTAGCTTTGTAGTTTGGGGGCGGGTAGCTGACCCGAACCGGAAGATCCAGTAGGAATGACCAAACTATATTTCACGAGGTTCACGAGTCCGTCTCTGTCTGGCATAGCTGTATCGCTAGCGAGTCCGGTGTTCGTCGTTAGATTAAAGTTTTGCCAACGCCAGAAGTTAATCGGGGTCAGAGCCAGCGTGCTCTGGGCAGCGCTCTGTAGATTTGAAGTCTGGAGATTGCCAACGTTGCTCTTGGCGGCGACGTAAAATGAATAGCTGATGCCAGGGG
>JANYJH010000206.1 GCA_025361865.1 Phragmitibacter sp. | reverse complement strand
GTCGGTTCCGTGACCACGCGCACGGCGGGATTCTTCGGGGCCCACGTCTGCGGATGGGTCGGCCCGAAGAGCAACAGACACGGCAGATCACAAGCCGCCGCCAAGTGCGAGATGCCGCTGTCATGGCCGATGAAGGCACTGCAAGCCATAAGCCGTGAGGCCAGCGCGGTGAGTGGCAGTTGATCCCAGTGGACATACTCCCGCCCTGACCACGCCTCAGTCATCTGCGTGGTGATGCCTCTTTCCGCTTCCGCTTCGCCCGTAACCAGCGCAAACCTGACATCCAGACCCGCTGCTAGAGCGGACTCCGGCAGACGCACCCAGTTCTCCAGCGGCCAGTTCTTCTGCAAGGAGCCGCTGCCCGGATGCACGGCGATGAGCGGCTTGTTTGTTCCCCTCTCGACCGCCGCCAGGTTCAGACGCGGTGCCGGATCATCCAGCCACATGGCGATGCGCTCCAGCGGTCTGGCGAGCTGCTCCGCCGCGTGGCCCGCGCCTTGAACAACACGATGCGAGGCTTCAAGATAAGTCTTCACGCCGATGCGCTCCATGTTCCCACGGAAGTAGCCATCGGGATCAAACAGATAACTGACGACCACGTTGAACCCGCGAAAGTAATCCAGCAGCGCAGGCTCGATGGGCACATTCGGCACGAAGAGCTTCGCCATTGAACCGTGCTCCAGACTCCGCGTGGTATCCGCCAATCCAGCAGCGACGGCGAGATCGATGATGGGCTGGTAACCGAGAATCTCCAAGCTCGCGCCGGGGATGTTTTCCCGGATCAGACGAAGCGCGGGCAACGTGAGAATGAAGTCCCCAATCGCGCCTCCGCGAATGACGAGCACGCGGGGCTGTGAGGCCGACGCCATCTGCTTACCAGAGGAAGATCGCGACGAGGAACAACACCGCGCCATAGACTTCACCAGCGAGCATCGCCAGCTTCCAGCGGCCTTCTTGTTTGGAAGCCCAAGTGACTGCATCCCGCATCAAATAAGGCATCCCGACTAAGAACATGCCGCCGATGATCCATGCGTAGGCAAGGATGGGCAACAACAAGCGCGTCACGTAGGGTTGCAGGAAGGCCGCATGAAGCACGGGCGCAGCCGCCAGCAACATCAGCGATCCCAAGGCCCGCACCGCGAGGAATTCCGGCACGAAAATCACGATCAAAACAAAGCACACGGGCAGCCCCATGAGGAGCCGTTCACGCCATACGAAGAAGTCTGCCATATCCATGTGCGCGATCAGGAAGAGCGACCACACCAGCGCGATGGAAAGCAGAACCACCCCCCAAGCCCGGCTGCGCGGAAAGGACTTCGCCAAGGCGATCACTTGTTCCGCTTTCAGCAAACCCCAGAGATGCGTGAGCAGCAGCGCCAAGCCGAGCACAATGCCCGTGCCCCGAAGAGGGATGCCCTGAGGCACACCACCGACATCAGGGATTTGATGGTAGAGCCAGTCGTAGAGGTATTGAAAATTCATCAGGAGGGGAGCCACAGACGGCAGGCTGTCTAGTTCGCCAAAAGCGCTTTCCCGTAAAGCAGTTCTTTCGTTTCTTAAAGTAGCACAGGCTTCCAGCCTGTGGGTAGTTCAGGCATCCTGCCTGAATTTCATTATGAAACAGCCAGGATGGCTGTTCTACACACAGGCGGGACGCCTGTGTCACAGCAGCCCCACGGATTGCGGCTTGAAATCAGGGAACACGCTGGCCGTCTTCGTGAGGCCCATCGTGCTGCTCAAGACTTCACTGAAGACGCTGCGGTAATCATAGTGGATTTTCATGCCTCCAGGGCCATCGGTGGTTTCTTCTGCCAAGGCAGGCCACGGGCCGATGACGCGCCCGCCCTTGATCTTGTTGCTCAGCAGCATGGACGCGAAGCCGCGACCGTGATCGGTGCCCAGCGAACTGTTCTCATATAGGCGGCGACCAAATTCCGTCATCACGAACACGCTGACGTGATCGCGCTCGGCCTGGATGTCCGCATCGAAGGCCGCGAGGCCATCAGCGAGCAGCTTCGCGCGGCCTGCTTGCGTGCCCTCGGCGGTGCCTTGTAGGAAATGGGTGTCCCAGCCACCGAGGTCAAGGCAGGCTACTTCCAAGCCGACGCGGGCTTTGATGAGTCGCGCTATTTCTCTCAAGCCATTGCCGAATTCGTCTTTCGGATACGTGGCGTTATTGGCGGGACGGTAGTCGTTGTGTTGCAAGGCGGAGACGCGATGAAAAAGGTCCAGCGTCTCCCGACCCCGTTCGCCGAGCAAGGTCACGTCCGCGCCATAGAGTTTAGCGAGGGCGGCGGCGGCGGCTTCGGGATTGTTAGATGGCGACTTGATACCGATGTCATCCAGCGATTCCAGCACGCTTACGGAAGGCGCGCCGCGCAGGCTTTCAGGCAGCTTCGTGCCGATGGCCACGGCGGAGAGCGGCGTCATGTTCTTACCCGCGCGGGCGTGTAGAAACCGACCGAGCCAGCCGCCGCCCGCTGAGTTATCCAATGAGGCATCGCCATGCTCCATGAGATCCTGACATTCAAAGTGCGAGCCACTAGCATTGTCCTTGATGCCGACGCCTTGCACGAATGACAAGCGCCCATCCTGGAACTTATCCGCCAGCGGTTTCAGCATGGGATGAAGTCCGTAGTGATCATTCAAGCGGACCGCGCTTTTGCTATCATTGCTCGGAGCCGCAATGGCTAATGAAGCACGGCCTTTGTAATAGGAATCATCAGCATAGGGAACGAGCAGGTTCAAAGTGTCCGCCCCGCCACGTAGAAAAATGCAGATAAGCGTGTGCTTCCCCGCATCTTCCACCACGGGCGCGGTGGTGAGAAGAAGCTGGCTGAGCAGGGCGCGGCGAGTGATCGAGGGCATAAGTCAGCAGCGTTGAAAGGCGGGTGAAGCGAGGAGCACGCCGAGCGCCTCCCCTTCGTTGTTCAGGCCACGAATGGCTTCGAGTTCATGGGGCTGCGCTTTACGTCCGGTGAAGTGCGCGAAGAGCTTTGCGGTGACTTCATCAGCGGATTTGCCGTGGCCTGCATCCAGCGCTTTGCGCAGCTTCCCAGCCGCGATCTGCACCGTGGGTAGTTTCCCTCCAGCGAGCGTCAAAGCGAAGTTCCAGCGCCAAAGCAGCGTCCCCATCCAAGGCGCTTCCTCATCCGTGTAGCCGTCCGGCGTGGGATACTGGAAAAGCCCCTGACCCATGCGGTGCAACCAATCCACGAGCGGCTGATGTGCATGAGTATCCGCTGCGGTGGCGCGAAGCGCGGAGACGATGAACCGAAACGGGCGCTTCAATAACTGACCGCGCGCGGCATTGAATTCATCGCTCTTCAAGATCACGCGGAGCAGGGATTTGATGTCTCCTTGGGTCTTCGTGAATTCATCCGCGACCCGCTGTTGAAGGCCCTCAGTCGCGTTGTGACTGACGAAGTGGGCGCAGAGCTTCTTCGCGATGAACTTCGCCGTGCTCGGGTGTTGGCAAACGATGTCCACGAGCTGCTCAAGATCGTTCTCGCCACCACCAGCGGGAATGGTTTGGCCAAGCACCATTTTCGCGCCGTTATCATGCAACTCAGGATTGAAATAACTGACGCCGCGCGACGGCTGGAAGAGCTGCTTTAACTGGCCTTCGCTGTTCTTCAGAAGATTCACGGTCCAGCCTGTAAGGCAGCGCGCAGCTTCACGCACATCGCTCTGAGCATAGCCACCGTTCACTCCGAGCGTGTGCAGTTCGAGCAGTTCACGGCCATAGTTCTCGTTAGGAATAGGCTTCTTCTCTGTGACTTTATTCGTGCGTCCATCCAGATAGACGAGCATCGCCGGGGAAGTGGCGGAGGCACGGATGAGATCGCGGAAGTTACCGAGCGCGTGCTGGCGGATCACCTCGCGGTCATCGGCGGGTTTGAAGTAAACGCAGTCGCCTTTGTTGAGATCAATGTTGAGGTGATCAGTCCAGAATTCGACCATCACTTCAAAGAGCTGGCGTTGGCTGTAAACCGCACGGAGTAAGGCGTGGCGCGTCAGTTCATCACGGAGCAGCGGCTTCTTAAAGTTATAGGCTTCAGCAGGACGGACGAACAGGGTATTGAACCGTTCAGCGCGCATTTCACACGTCGCATCACTGATGGATTCGGGCTGGAGTTGCTCTTCGATCCAAGCCTCGCGGCCCATGTCCTTCACTCGTTGCAAGTCTCCCGGCCAAGGGCCAAAGGCGGCGCGTGAGAGCAAATGGAAGTCAGGGTCAATATCCGCGCTATCACTCGTTTTGAGATGCTCAGGGACATCGTTTCCGCCGACTTGAGTGAGCGTGCTGATGACCCGCTCGCAACTCGTCAGGGCCACGGCTCCAGAACTGAGCGCGGCGGTTTGGATGAGCTGGCGACGGGAGGTTTTCACAGCGTGGATTGATAGATGATCAAGCCTGTGTTTCAGCGGCTGGCTTCTTCATGAACCAGAGGCGGACGTTGATCCCGAACCCGGTAATGATCGCGATGGGCAGGAGCGTGAACCAGCCAATAAAGGGCATCGAGAAGGTGAGAACCAAGACGATGCCGCCGCGCAAGGTGGCCTTGAAAGGATCACTCTCCGTTGCGGGAGAAAGCTTCTCTCCGATCAAGGCGGCCAGTCCGGCGAGTGCCGACAGTGACCAAGTCACCGAGAAGCCGAGGAGCAACACATCTGCGATGAGTGAGCCAATATCTCCTGTCTTCACCTTCTTCAAGATGACTCCGATGATCACGCCGAGAAGGACGGTCGGCACGATGCCAATAAAGAAGCTAGCCCCGATGCTGCGACTGGCGACAATGCGAAGTTTGTCAAAGCGCTCTGTCCACCTCGCTCGGACGAGCAGCCAAAGTGCGGGCAGGGAGAGAATGATGCCGAAGCCGATGAGGGAGTAGAAGAAGACGTTATCGAGGAGCATGATGAAGCATGACGCCGCGTCACTTCCGTGAGTTACACCTGTTTTGTTTTCTTCGCTGATGATGCTTTGAAGGCTTCATCCGCGGCCTGTTTATCGCGAACGGCTAAGCGGGCCATGAGTGAGAAGCCGGAGCGGCGCACGAACTCCTCATTCAGAGATGACTTTGGCGATGGTGGACTGGTTCAGTAATAGCGCGCCGAGAAGGTCTGTGCGCTTCTCCGTCTTTTCATAAAGTGCGAAGATAAGGCCTGCGCTGGTGGCTGGTGAAACTTCCATCAGAACATTAACCTGGTCAGGATAGGACTGAAGAGCCTCCGTCAAAGTGGTTGGCGTTCTCGTCTGCCACGCGCCTGATAATGCAAAGGAACGCCCCTTTGAGGTGAGTGCTTCAAGGTGGTCCCAGTCAGGAATTTCCAAGCGCGGAATGACGGCTCCCGGCGGAATCGGCGCGGGAT
>JANYJH010000184.1 GCA_025361865.1 Phragmitibacter sp. | reverse complement strand
CGCTGCCGTCCCGGCGGCGTTTCTTCAGCTCCGCACGCACTTTCCATTTCCCAAGAGGGCCTGACGTGGACCTTCGTAACGGCTTAGTGTTGATGAGCGCCATAGAAACGCCGCCGGGACGGCAGCGCTCCCAGGGCTGCGAAGCCTAGGCTTTGCTTCATCAGGCCACCTAAAATTAAACACTAATTCAGGATAACGATCAGATCAGGGAAGAATCCTTCGTTGTCCCCCATGATGAGGACTATCATCTGCGGCAAGTCTGCTGAGGGTGCGTAAGGCCACTTCAGGTTTTCTGCTTCCTCTTCAGTCATGATTTTTGAAAGGGGCTGGGGATCGGCATTCTCGGCGGGGCAGTTTCCCACATGAGGGGATGTTCGGTTGCTCCGGCGGTCTGGAGCGGGGTTAGCGAGGCTGCGGGCAAATGAGAATGGCCTTGCAGGTGAGCAGCAGTAGGTGATGCCGGACGTGAAGATGTCACCGGTGCAGATTAAGCCCCTGCATCCGCACTCAGACTGGCTGCTGTTTGGTTTTCCTTATATTTGGATATTTCACACGCGCCCGCATAGGGATTGATGCGCTTGGTTCTTGATCCTCCCGCAGAATCAACAGGCTCTGTTCAATCAACTCGGCTTTGCAAGTTGGATTCAAGCTCACGTCTAAGTCCAATTGCGATCCGCCATTGACCACCTTCGGTGCAAAAACTTGTCGCCTAAAATCAACAGTCCCACCTAAGAGAATGGTATCGTGTGTGTGTTTGAGATCTTGCTCAGTTGCGGTCTCGCTAAAGAATCGGAATGAACTGCTGGCAAGATAGTCGAGCCGTTCTTCAAATGCCAGCCATCGACGGCCTTCGTGTTCGGCAACTTGTCCGCAGGTGTTTGAACCGGCAAAGATGTCCAGCACGATGTCCCCCGGATCGGTAAGGAATCGAATGAAGAACTCAGGCAGCTTTGCAGGGAACCGGGCGGGATGGCCTTTGGCGGACACAGCTTTGCAGCCGCGAAGGTAGCAGCCGTTGGATTCTGAGTTAGGAATCTGCAGGAGATTGGGTGGAATCGCCCCTCCGTTGTCCTTGCCAAAGCTGGCACCGATGTCGTGACCAGAAGGGCGCTTGGCAGGTGTGTAAAATGCGCTGGGGTCTTCGATGAGCTTCTTCATGCGGTCGCTGTATTCCGTGAGCACCTTGGAAACGTTGGCCTTCGCCCACGGGCTCTTGCAGAACCACCAGATAGTGTTGACAGAGTCCTTCGCGCGCAGTTTGCGCTTGTTCACCCATTCGATCGGGCTTGGAAGCTTGGAAGGGTTGTGCCAATAAAAATCCTCGGCGAGATGAAAGCCAAGCGAGTCGCAGAACTCGATGAGCACACGAAACGGGTAGAGGCTGCGGCTCGGCTGTCCCGGTTCGTAGGCACCCCCGAGATCGAGCACGAAACTGCCTGTGTCTTTAAGCTTATCTTTTACAAGTCGCCCAAATTGAGAAAGCCACGCGACATACTCGTGCTGGGCCTTGTTTCCGTATTCTTTCTCACGCTGTAAAGCAAACGGCGGACTGGTCATCACAAGGTCGATGCTGCCATCCTCCAACTCTGAAAGTAGTCGAAGCGAGTCACCATGGTAGGCGGCTCCGTGGTTGGTTAGATATACGGGCGAAGACTTGGGAAGAATCATGATGCTACTAATAGTCTGTAGATTCAAAGGCATCAACCAAGCTTTCGTGACCGACTTAATGCAACCACACAAAGCCAGACTGCAATTTGCCTCCAATGTGCGAGAACAACGACTCACCAAAGGATTGTCGCAAGAAGATTTAGCCGAGCTTTGCGGACTTCACCGCACTTACGTTGGCTCGGTTGAACGAGGGGAACGAAATATTTGCATCGATAACATGGAGCGGATCGCTCTCGCGTTGGAGGTGAGGCTTGAAGATCTCATCAAGGGGGAGAAAGAATGAAGCCGCATCCCGATAAAGCGGTGCTGGAAAAGATTTTCCCAAGTATCCGCAAATATCAAGAGCTCGCCTCCAAGCACGGTATCGGTGACATCTTTCAAGACAATGGTGGTAAGCTTTTGCAACTCGTTTTGATTACGGGGCTGACTGTCATTCCGGGTCGCGAAGGTAACGATGCACGGGACGACGAGGGAAACGAATACGAGCTCAAATCCGTAAACACTTTGCTGACTCGCAGCTTCTCAACACATCATCATATGAATCCGGTGATCATTGCGAAATATCGGAAGGTGAAATGGTGTTTCGCGGTTTATGAAGGCATTGAGTTGCAGGCCGTCTATCTATTGGAACCCGCTCAGATCGAGCCGTATTTCCAGAAGTGGGAAACGAAGTGGCACGCAGACGGTCGCAAGGACATCAACAATCCCAAGATTCCGTGGGCGTTTGTAAAAGAGCATGGTAGGCGCGTTTTCGCTGCGAGTCAGCCACCTGTAGCCGTGACTCCTTCGGAGCCAGGCCATAAGACCAAGGATATTGAAGATCCTGAGGGATAGCCGCAGACTACCGGGAGCAAATGATTGTCGCCGCCAAAGGTGGAATGACGGGCGGAAGTTCACGCCTCCCGTTGGCTGCGCAGCCCTGGACGCTGGTTTCGCTCCTGGTGTCGCCCAAGGGCATTTGCGTTTGGCCTTCTTTGCCTACTTCACTGGCTAAGGGGCTGGCGTTGGGGCGGGAGCCGGAGCCGCACCGCCACTATTACGTGGTGGGAACTCATCCAGGAGGTAGCGCGCGCGGGCTTCTTCAAGGCCTTCGGTTTTGCCGAGCTGGGTGCTGGGGTAGGCGAGGCGGGCGGCGTTCTGGATGCTCTGGCCCATTTTATAGAGGGCGCTGGCGGCGCGGTTGCGGTTCGCGGTGATGCCTTTTTTGCCGTCTTTCTGGGCTTCCTGTTCCACATCTCAGCCGCCGAGGGTGGTTATGCTCTCTTCCAACAGTGTGGTGTCGGCTTCGATCCAGCCGTGTTCACTGAGGGCGTCCGCGTGGGTCTTGCAGGCGGCGAGGATGAGCCCGGCGCGACCGAGTTCGCTGTCGAGATCTTGCGGGCCGTTGTTGCCAATCTGGAATTCAGAGTGAAGGCGGGCGTCGTTACCGGGGAAGCCAGCTTCATGGAGCACGCGCTCAGCGGCCTCATACGCGGAGTCTTTCTGGACGGCGACGGGCGCAACGCAGAGGGAGGCTTTCAGTTGCCGCATAGTTGCCGTGAGCGTGATATTTGTTTCTTGATGTTCCTCCTGCGCTCTTCATAAAAGGGGGATGGAAGGTCGTTATAAGTTTTTGGAAATTATTGGTCAAGGCGGCGCGGGCTCTGTGCACAAGGGCTATGACACGCAACTGAGCCGCTTCGTGGCCATTAAACGCCTGATCAGCCAACCTGATGCTGAGCGTGACCAGGATGAAGCCGCTGCTGTGCGAAAGGAAGCGGGCGCGCTCTCCCAGATGCATCATCCGAACATCGTCTCCATCTTCGATGTGAACTCCGACGAACAGGGTCTTTTCATCGTGATGGAAATGATCGAGGGCGAGAACCTCGCTGACTGGGTGAAGCGTGAGCCGATGGAACTTTCCGATTTCCATGAGCTGGTGGAACAACTACTAGAGGCTCTTACCTATGCTCACGGTGAGCATCTGATTCACCGCGACATCAAGCCGCAGAATATCAAGATCAAGCGTCTCTCTGGGGGACGGCTTCAGGTGAAGCTGGTGGACTTTGGCCTCGCCCGTCTCTCCACCACCGCGCAGAAACAAACGGCGGATCAGTCGGGGAACGTGCTCGGTTCGATCTACTACATGGCCCCGGAGCAGTTTCTGCGGAAGGCGTTGGATGGCCGCACAGACCTTTATGCGCTGGCCTGTGTCCTCTATGAAGTGCTGGCAGGAAGACATGCCTTTGATGCGGAAACGGTGACGGCATTGATGGACAAGCACCTGAATCATGAGGTGGTGCCTCTCGGTGAACTGCGACCGGATCTTCCTTCTGCGTTATGCGATTGGGTGATGTGGATGATGAACCTGGACCGCGCTCATCGGGCTCCTAGTGCCGCAGCGGCTCTGGATTCTTTTCGCACGGCTGTCGCGCCTCAGATCGCTCATATCGAAACGGAAACCATTTCCATCCATACGAGCAGCGCACCGACGATTCCCTCCAAGACCGTGCCCGTGGCCCCTGCGAGGCTTACCTCAGCCGTGGGCACTGTGCATGAAGTAGCCGCTTTAACGGATATGGTTCCGGTGAAAAAATCCGGCGCTGGGATCTCATCCGCCATACTGGGGGTCGGCTTAGGGGTGGTTTTGATCGGCGGTCTCTTCTTCTTCCTGAGCCACAGCCAAACTCCGGCCAAGACTCCGCCGGCAGCCGTCGCAAGCGTGCCCTCAGCGCCACCTGAATCGAAAGAGAATCCCGCGCCTGTGCCACCACCCGTATCCCCGGTGGCAGCGCCTCCCTCCCCAAAGGCACCGTCCGCAGCCTCGGCAGCAGACGCCAGTAACGCAGGCATCCCGGATGCCGTGAAGAGCGACAAGGTGCAGCATTACAACCGCCCGCCCACTCCGAATGCAGGATCGCTCGCCCTCTACTACACCGCCGTTGATAATACGATGACGCTTAAACTGGGACAGCCAGCGCCCCTCACCGCCCGCCCAGGTGAGCCCGTCTTCGTCTG
>JANYJH010000159.1 GCA_025361865.1 Phragmitibacter sp. | reverse complement strand
TCATGCTTGTCGTAGCTCCGTTCAACTCAGTAGCAGCGGCGCTTTGCGTCACCGGAGCGCCGACCTTGTCAGAGAAATCCACGCGGATGAGAAAGACTTTTTTAGGTTGTTCCGTCCAGGCATCGGCCTGTTCATAAACATAAGCCTGAGCGGCTTCCTCATTGAAGCCTGCGTCTCCTGATGGGCTGTAGGCTTCATAGAAGATCACGTTTGATCCCGCCTTCGGTCCCGGTTTGGAGTCTAGCTTTGCGAGGGTATGATTGAATCGGGTGAGCTCACTCTCATCGGTGAAGGTGAACAGCTTGCCTCCTGCTACGGCCAGCACGGCTTTCTCGGTGACAGGTGCGCCTGTGATAAAACTAACGCTCTCATTCGGCTGTCCTGAAACGAAGAGCGATCTCGCCGCATTGATTTCTTCAGGAGCGAGCTTCTGCAAGACGCCATCACGAACCGCAGCCGCGCCTTCCAACGCGATGCCTTGCACGGGCAGCCCACGCTTTGACATCACGTCGCTGCGTTGCCCGTAAACAAAGGCTTCAAGCTGCGTGCCATCCGCTAACGAAAGCTGTCCGACATGATCCGGTGTTCCTCGTGGCACGGTCTGCCCAGGCGGCACACAAACCGGAAGATAGCTGTAGTCCGCACGCTCACTGAAGGGACGCTCCACCAATAGTTTCATCTCTTCTGGCAGAGCCATCCATTCGTCATAACGCAGAGATTCCTTGATGGCCTGCTCCGGGTTTTCACGAATGAGCCGGATCATGCGGGCTTTCCTCTGCTCGGCCAAAAGAACGCCTTGAGGGATCGTTGTCGCTTTGCGTGGATCAGCCGTCGGCATCAGGCTGAACTGTGAGAACCACTGCCGGAAATCGACGTTGGTTTGAGCATCATCAGGCGTCGCTTTCTTAGCTGCCAGCACCGGCTCCACGACCTGTGATGCTGCGACTTTCGGGCTCGTTTCCGGCTTCACTGTCGAGGACTTTCGAGGCAACCAAAAGGCCAAAGCCAGAATCATCAATAACAGCGGTGCGAGCACCAGAAAGAAAGCAGCTCTGCGGGAGGAGGAGCGGGGTCGATTCATAAAGAAATGATAAAGCAGTATTCTCTCAGAAATCTCTCTGATAACAAGCCCGACTCTTGGCTTGCCAAGCAAGCCTGAACAGCCGTTTGGTAAGACCAAGAACTATGAAATTTTTCCACTCTACGCTCCTGCTGATCGCTCTGGCATTCACTTCTCACGCCCAGTCTGCGATTGAAGAAGAGGCCGATGTCATCGTGTATGGTGCCACTCCCGGCGGCTTCTGTGCGGCCATCGCGGCGGCGCGCGAAGGAAGCAAGGTGCTCTTGATGGAACCGACGGATCACGTCGGCGGTGTCAATACGGGCGGGCTATGTTTCAGCGACTCCAATCAAACGGTGCGCAGCGCTTTGCGCGGCTTGTTTGAAGAATGGCATCAGCGCATTGAAGACGATTACCAACAGCGCGGCGTGACGCTGACCTATACCGTGAAGGAGAAGAATCAGAAGTCGTGGACGTATGAACCGCACGTTGCGGCCAAGATCACGAAGCAGATGCTTGAGGAAGCGAAGGTCCGCGTCTTAACAGGTCAGGTCCTGCAATCCGTGAAGAAGGAGGGAGCGCGTATTGCGGAACTCATCACGACGAAGGCCACGTTCAAAGCGCAGGTCTTCATTGATGCCACCTATGAAGGCGATCTCATGGCTGCGGCAGGCGTGAGCTTCACCATTGGCCGCGAAGGGCGAAAGGACTTCAACGAACCGCTCGCCGGCAAGCACTACAGCAAGCCGGTGATGCCCATCTCCGGCTATGATGACCAGGGCAAACTGCTACCGCTCATCACCACTGCTGACGGCGGCGCTGAAGAAGATGGCGACAAGAACGTGATGATCTACAGCTTCCGACTCTGCCTCACGAAAGACGCAGCGAATCGCGTGCCCTTCCCTGCTCCAATGAGCTATGATCCGGCGCGCTTCGAGGTCGTCCGACGCTACTTCGCCCAAACCAAAAACGTTCCCTTGCTCTGGGATCTCTACCCGCTGCCGAACGGAAAGTTCGATGCCAACAACGGCATTGGAAAACAGTTCTCCATGGGCCTCATCGGCGCGTGCAATGGCTGGTGCGAAGCCGATCCTGCGGGCCGTGCGAGGATCTGGGAAGCGCATCGGCAATACACGCTGGAACTGTATCACTTCCTCACCACCGACCCTGCGGTGCCCGAGACATTGCGAAATCAGCTTGGCGAACTTGGCCTCTGTCAGGATGAGTTCGCGGCGACGGATCACTGGTCGCCTCAGCTCTATGTCCGCGAAGGTCGGCGGATGCGCGGGATGCATGTCCTGACTCAGCATGACGTGTTGGAGGATTTCGCCAAGCCTGACTCCATCATGGTTTCCTCGTTCCCGATTGATTCACATGATTGCCAGCGCATCGCCCGCAAAGACGGCACTGTGGTCAACGAGGGCACCATCTTCCCTGCTCGACTTGCTGGTCGTGGCCATGCCGCTCCCTATCAGGTTCCTTATCGTTCGCTGCTGCCCATCGCCAGCGAGTGCGAAAACTTGCTCGTTCCTGTCGCGCTCTCCGCCACGCATGTCGCTTACTCTTCGATCCGAGTGGAGCCGACCTGGATGGCTCTTGGACAAAGCGCGGGCGTTGCCGCAGCTCTGGCGGCCAAGACTCATGCCACCGTGCAAACGCTTCCTTACGAGGCTCTGCGTGCTCGACTTCTGGCACAAGGTCAGGTGCTCGATATTCCCGTCCTTCCAGAGCTTCCCAAAGGCACCCCAGCCGTCGTTGAAATCGATCCTGCCAAGCTGCCTGGCATCGTTCTGGATGACAGCCAAGCCGAGCTGCAAGGCAAGTGGGATCGCTCTTCCAGCTTCAAGCCGCATGTCGGCCAAGGTTACGTGCACGATGGCAAACGAGCCGATGGCCAATCCAGCGCTGCCTTCAAATTCACCGTGCCACGCACTGGTCGCTACGATCTGCGCATCGCTTATTCCGCTCATCCGACGCGAGCAAGCAAGATCCCCGTCACGCTGCAAACGGGAAATCGGAAAACCATGATCTCGTTTGATGAAACTCAGCCTCTCCCGCCCGGTGAAGCCTTCCGCAGCGCAGGAGAGTTTGAGTTCATGGCTGGAACCGAGACCACGATCACCTTCAGCAACGCCGGAACCGACGGCTTCGTGATTGTCGATGCCATTCAGCTTTTAGAAGTGATGAAGTGAGCTTCTGCGCCAAAGGCCGATTGACCCCTGGGAGCGCTGCCGTCCCGGCGGCGTGTCTATGGCACCCATCAACCCTAAGCCATTGCGAAGTTTCATGTCAGGCACTCTTGAGAATGGAAAGGTGCGCACGGAGTTAAAGAAACGCCGCCGGGACGGCAGCGGTCCCAGGAGGGCAAGTCACACGATGCAAAATCAAGGCCTGCCGCGCCGTAGTCATCTTCCATGCCTCGAATGCCCTCGCCTCTGAAGCCGAACCTGATCTCCAGCGCTTGGAGTTGCGCTATCGCAACATGCTGCCTCATGGTTTCGACCTTCGCCGCTGAAGAGGCCGCATTGAAAACTGATCCGCGCTATCCCTTCCGCACGGACTTTGCGAATGCGAACCTGCCTTGGTATCAACCGAAGATGCTGGAGTTTCCGCCGCATCATTCGGATCGGCGCATCAGTGGTGAGTTGGTGAGTGCGGACTTCATTCATCGCACGGGGCAGTTCCGAACCAAGACCGGCGAGCTCGTGGACTTCACGATGCCTCCTTATGGCTCGGTGAATTATCTCAACGCGGAAGCGGATCTCCGTGATGTGCCGTTGGGGACTTTCTTCCTCTTCTTCCTGAATCAAGATGCGCAAGACGGCTTCACACGGCTCGCGACCATGCAGGATCAGTTCACGATGGATGCGGGCCACAGCTTCACGTATCGCCTTGATGAAGTGAAGCTTGGCGAAGGCAAGCTGCTCACCACGAAGCACAGCCTCCCGAAGAAGCAGGATGACCTTGGCAAAAAGGAACTGATCGTGACCAAGGAAACCCGTGTGAGGAAGGGCGATCAACAGGCGAAGCTCGAAGACCTCAAGCCCGGCGATGAGCTGCTTTTCAACATCACGGGTAAGACTGCGGGCAATGCGGGCCGTTGCTCAGACATCTGGATTGGCGAGGAGACACACAAGTTGGCGAGCGAGAATCAGCGCAAGAAGTTCTTCGATTTCACCAAAGCTCGCGGCATTCCCGGTTGGATTGAAAAGACGGAGGGAAATCTAGTTAGCGTTACTTTTTTCAGCGGTGACGCCCAGCATTTCAAGGCGCTTGCAGCCGAGTTTGAGGTGGGAAAGAGCGTGAAAGTTTGCATCTCCAACGATGAGTTGCGCACTTGGAATCCGCCCGTAGATGGCGAGGGCGGCTCCATCCTCGAAGTTCATAGCGTGCCGATGAATAGCTATGGATGCAGCGGCCTCAGCGTCGTGATGAAAGTCAGTAACATGCTGGAAGGCTTTCGCAAAGGGCGCTGCGTGCGGGTGTTCGGCCCTGGTTGGAAGGTTCAGGATCAGTTCTATGGGGAGAGCCTCATGGGCTACGGCTTCGGTCGCATGTTGAACCAGGAGCTCGTCGAGAACGTGGCGAAGGAGTATCCCGAACAGTTCCCGTTCCGCACGGATTATAGCAATGCGGACATCTCTTGGTATCAGCTCAAGCCCGGTGTGAAGCCGCCGACATTCTCTGAGCACATCGTTTGTGGTGAACTCATCAAGGCTGATGCTGCCGCCCGCACCGGACAGTTTCGCATGGATCGCACAGGTGAGAGCGTGAACTTTACTTTGATCCCCGAAGGCACCGCGAAGTATCTCAATGCCGAGGCCACGCTTGCGGAGATACCGCCCGGCACGCGCTGCCGTTTCAGCCTCTATCAGGACGATAAGGGAGCCTTCACGAAGGCCAGCTACATTTGCGATGAGTTCACTCGGTTCGCCTCGAACGCGACCACTTGGCGCATTGAAGAACTGCGGCTCGATGAAGGTAAATTGCGCATCGCGGCTCAGCTTCCCGAAGTGAAGGACTACAATGGCGATATGAAACGTGCGCCGGACATCGCCCGCAGTGAGCTTCTCATCGCTAAAGAAACCCGCGTTTGGAAAGGCGATAAACAAATCACGCTCAGCGACCTCGCCACAGGTGATTTCGTGCTCGTGAACCTGACGGGTGAGCAAGCCAACGCGCCTTCCCATTGCACGGACATCTGGATCGGCGAGGACACGCATAAGCTCGTCACCGCCCAACGCACGAAGAAGCCCGCTGCGAAAAAGTAATCATCGATCCCCTCCATGCGCCCCCCGTTTCATCACTGCCTCCTGCTGTTAATCGCCAGCATCCTTCAGCCCTTAACGGCTGCAACGGTGACTAGCGGCCCCGATAATACTGTGAAAGTCTTCTTTGATCAGCACTGCACGAAGTGCCACGGCGAGAAGAAACAAAAGGGCGATCTGCGCGTGGATGATCTGGTCATCAACTTCGATTCCCCAAAGATCATGGGGCATTGGGAGGAGATCATGAACCGTATCAATTCCGGTGACATGCCGCCGGATGACGAGAAGCGGCCTCAGCCAGATGACATCTCAAAGGTGGCCGAATGGATCGTCGGCCAGCTCCGCGAAGGCGAGGCGACGAAGCAAGGATCAGGCGGTGAGAAGGTCGCGTTTCGCAAGCTCTCGCGTGAAGAATATGCAAATACCATCCGTGATCTGCTCGGCGTGAACATAGATGTCAAAGGCCCACTGGGAATGCCGGAAGACCCGGAT
This sequence comes from Phragmitibacter sp., assembly GCA_025361865.1. Lineage (GTDB taxonomy): Bacteria > Verrucomicrobiota > Verrucomicrobiia > Verrucomicrobiales > Verrucomicrobiaceae > JANYJH01. Next base: position 390 of record JANYJH010000159.1, on the reverse strand, counting down.
TGGAAAGGCTTCGAGCGCATCGGCTCCGTGCTCACGCTCTCGCCCGCTCATGTGGAAAAGTATCTAGCCGCTGCTGACGCGATCCTTGAAGAAGCGCTGTCCTTGCGCCCTGAACCGAAGCGCGAACTCATCCACTGGGGGGCCTTCGATCTGCGCTGGAAGAACTTCAAAGAGGAATACGAAGCGCGGGGCATTGCTGAAAAAGTGCGCATCGAAATCGTGCCGAACAACTACACCACCGACTCGTGGGACGTGCAGATCAAGACCACCGGCGACTATCTCCTGCGCCTGAAACTCAGCGGCCTGCGCCCCGCCGGCGGCCGCGCGCCGCGCTTGAAAGTCTATCTGCCGAGCATCGACAAGACCCTCCTCGAACAGGACGTCGATGCC
>JANYJH010000162.1 GCA_025361865.1 Phragmitibacter sp. | reverse complement strand
AGCCATGCTCCAGAACACCGCCCCTGATTCGTCCACACCCTCAGACAACAACAGCAACCCCGTGACCCTTGAAGACGCCCTGCAGACCGTTGAATCCCTCAGAGAAGTCTTCCAGAACGGACTGACCACCTTGAAGGATCTGGCCCTCAAGCTCAAACAACTCCAGCGCGATCAGAAGACCAGCGCCAAGGATTTGCAGTCGTTCCGCTCCACCCTGCGCACCCTGCAAGGCGTGAAGATCTAAGCAACCATCCAACCACTACTGGAACAAGGCCGGAGGCGTTAGCGACGTGTCCGGCCTTGTTCGTTACCAACCATGAGCCGTATCCAAACCATCGTGTTCGATCAGAAGGAACGACTGCTTCGGGCCACCATCCGCACCCCACGGGGCACCGTCAAAGTGTCCTGGTGGGAGGTGTGTGGGGACTGGTGCTGGTTCACCACGGGTGATCTTGAGGCCAAGAAACTGGCCGTCCCCGTCATCGAACGAATCGAGCACATGGTCACCTGGCCATAACGCTCAACTCACTCACTCAATCATCAACGAAAGGAATCCATCATCATGCAAGCTCTTCTCGAACCACCAGCTCTAGCCAAACGACGCAGCCCCAATCTCATTCTTCATTGCGGTGCCCAAACCGCGCAGATGGATGAAGTGGCGGCGGTCCAGACTCCCGGTGCCACCGACACTTGGAACCCCATCCCGCATTTGGAACTGATCAGGACCGTGCAGCGCACGCTGGCCCTGACCAACCTCACCATCGGCAATCAAGCCCACAGCCTCAGTCACGAAGGACAGCGCTACTTCGGCCTCATGGAAATCCATGCCCAGAACTCTTCAAGTGACGACTACTGCTGGGTGCTCGGCCTGCGCAACAGCCATGACAAGACGTTCCCCGCTGGCATCGTGGCTGGGGCCAGTGTGTTCGTTTGTGACAACCTCAGCTTCAGTGGCGAGGTCAAGTTCGCCCGCAAGCACACGCGGTTCATCGTGCGGGATCTGCCCCAGCTCGTTGAACGGTCCATCGGACTGCTCATGACCAAATGGCACGATCAGGACGCCCGGATCGCCGCTTACAAAGACTACGACATCGCAGACCGCACCGCGCATGATCTCATTGTCCGGGCCATGGATGTGGGCGTGTGCAGCACACGGCTCATCCCGACCGTGCTCAAGGAATGGCGGGCACCCCGGCATGAGGCGTTCAGTGAGCGCAACGTGTGGAGCCTGTTCAACGCGTTCACCGAATCGTTGAAGGAGGGCAACCTCGCCGAGCTGCCGAAACGCACGGAAGCCCTGCATGGACTGCTCGACACCCACGTCGGACTGGCCAGCACGTTTGGCATGAACTGAGCTGATCTGCATGGGCAGGTTGGTTTAGAGTAAGGAAAGGAAACCTCCGCCGAAAGGTGCGGGGTTTCTTTTTTTAGCTGGCACATGAAACCGTGAAACTCCGAATTCCCCCAAAGTGGTTATCCACGCCACACCTACTCATGACAGATCACCTCTAGGCTGTTCCATGATTGAATGTCATCGCTGATATCGTTAGACTGCTGCGTGATTCACCACGCATGGTCTAATACGCCTCCCTATGCCAATTCTATTTGTCATCATCGCAGTGCTCCTTGGGGCACTCATCTCGTCCATCCGCATTGCAAAGGAATATGAACGTGGGGTGCTCTTCCGTCTTGGGCGGTTTTCGGGGATTCGCGGGCCTGGTCTTTACTTCGTATTCCCGTTCGGCATCGACCATGTGGTGACTGTTGAGCTGCGCATCAGGACGGTATCCGCCGAGCAACAGGAGACAATCACTCGTGACAGTGTGACCATCAAGGTGAACGCAGTGCTGTGGTATAAGATCGTTGATCCTGAGAAAGCAGTCATCGCCGTTGGGGGATGCGTCAGGGGCGGTGTATCAACTGGCCCTTACGAGCCTACGCAACATCATCGGCCAGCATGATCTAGACGAGGTGTTACAAAACCGCGACAAAATCAACACTCTGCTGCGTGAAGGAATTGCGCCATCCACTACGGCTTGGGGAGTGGAGATTGACCGTTTTGAAATGAAGGATGTGGAGCTGCCTGAGGCGATGCAACAGGTTATGGCCATGCAGGCTGAGGCCATTCGTGAAAAGCGTGCTCGCATCATCAAGGCTGAGGCAGAACTTGAGGCCTCGGTGAAGTTGTCGGGGGCTGCTGAACAGATGGCTCGCAACCCTGCCGCCTTGGAGCTTCGCCGGATGCAGATGATCGCCGAGGTAGGTGCCGAGAACAACAGCACGACCGTGCTCATGATTCCATCGGACTTCGTGACGCTCGCACAAAGCCTTACCGACTACCTACAGGAGCAAAAGAAGAGCGACCGCGCTTAAGCCCTCGGCTCGACGCGTATCGGCGCACTGATCTTGGGGAGTTGTCGGCGCAATGCCTTCATGTTGACGATTTTTGGCCCTACGCTTGTCGTATTATAGGGCGTATAGCACTAACACAGGGCTCCATTATTTTATGTGGCAATGGCGTTTTTACTGCTGCACGGCTTCTCTCAACCATGTTCTCCCCAGGATTGCGAATTTCGATCATTGATGTCTGCGTGCTCATAGCGGGGGTGATTGGGGCCGTTGTAGTAGGCTTTCAAGTCTTTTGGGCAGGAGCAGTGATTGGGTTTGTCGTGGGTCACTTCTTCTTGTTCTGCAATGTCTTTCGCATCAGTCGGAAACCTGAACTTATTTGGGCGGCGGTGTTCATCCTTCTCAGTGGATCAACCATGCTTAATGAATGGCCAGCTTGGATAGTCACCTTCAGCATGAGCTTCGTCGTTGCTTTGGTTCTCATCTTTCTGGAGACGAAAAAGCCATCTTATCACGGGATTGGCTGGAAACACTTTAACCCCAACCTTCAGGAGTGGTGGGAGCGAAGGTTCTCTTAATCACCAATCAAGGCTCGATGCTGACCGGTGTTCCCAACGGAGCAGATTCATAAAACCATCGGGCCATCCATCCAGGCATACGAATACAACCGTGAGAATCTGGATATCCGGGAAGGTAGCCCTCATGAATCCCCGTCCCATCAACGATCCGCAAGAAATAGGGCATTCTGGCTCCGTCCAAATGGGCCCCCTGCGGGAGGAGGGTCTTTGGTCACATCCACATCGTTCTTCAAAATGGACCCGTTCGCGTCCACGTATCTTCCGTATAAAGAAGAACGGTGATCCTTGTCCTTTTGGATGACGTGGAAATTCCCGGTCACCGTATTACAACCTTCCCGCCCTGAAGAAATGCTCGACAAGCCCGCGAGGTGATCTCCCTTATAAAAATAGGCACGCTGCTCGCTAAGACTGATTTTGATAGCAGGGCTCCCTTCAAATCTGTCGCCCATCCAGAAGGAGTCTCCACCACAATGCTGACGTTGCTCCCCGATTACGTCCGCGGTTGAAGGCGGAATGAAGCGAGTAGAACAACCTGTGCCCATGAACAAACAAACAGGAAAAGCGAGAAGGCGTGAGCTCGATTTCATAAGTGTGCCTGAATGCCTTGATCGTAAGTGATTGCGCTTGCGACGCCAACGAGATCCTTCCCTGAAGAACGACTCAGGGCTTGCAACCTTGACTTTGCGTCCAGTGTATCAGCCAGACACGCGGCTACAATTCTTCAACGTCTCTGTTGCGGCATGAAGCAATGCGTGGTGCTTTAACTCAGACTGGCACTAGCAGCACCGGACTCTGGATACGCTTAACCATATCAGCCGCGACGCTGCCTATGAAAAGGTTATAAAACGCCCCATGTCCATGAGACCCCATGATTACGAGATCGGCTTCCAAACTTTCGATATACTTGACCACATCTTCGATGTTGGTTTCCGCCATTTGAGCTGTCGTTACATGAATTCCAAACTTGGTTAGCGATTCTTTCAATTCTTGTAGTTTCGTTTGATCCGTATGAAAACTCTCGGGTGAGGGATCACGAAGAATAGTTGGGGAGACGACGCCAAGTCCGACAACGATTGGCTCCTTCGGCACCACATGAACGATAACCACATTACTATCGAAGGCCTTCGCGAGTGCGTGAGCGTGCTTGAGCAATTTGAAAGTGACCTCTGACAAATCCACTAACGTGACGATGGTTTTCATGGTGATAATTTAATGCCTCAACTCGCTCCCAGAATGATTGGCTTCTGATCACGGAAGGAGATCCGTTGATATATCCTTATCGCTTAGAAAGGTGGTTCTGCGTGCCTCCGTTCGGAAGTCATTAGTATTTCGTCTCTATGCTAAGCAGTGAAAATATCTGCGTTGTCGAGGTCGAAGCCGAGGGAGCGGACGTTGGCCGTGATCTACGCAGCCCTCGAACATCATGAACACGCCTGGCTCCCCGAACTGCGTGCCCCGCGCCCGAGCAACTCCCTAGCCAGCATTGTCTTCTCGCATCCCGCGCTGCCGCTGAACTCCTGGGTTACTGAAAAGCCTTCCCAAGCTTTCAATTTCTAGGACGCGGCGCGCTGCCGACGTGCGAATTAGGAGCGTTCCTCAAGTTCGTCCATCTACAATCGCAGATCAGAGCCAATTAAAGCCGTTATGTCACAACCAGCCCTTGCACCGAGAGAGAGCCTGCGCAGAACCCTCCGCCAGCTCGGCAGTATCACAAAGGCCTTCTTCGCATCAGAACGACGCCATCGCGCCCGCGGATTCCTTCTACTGCTCCTAGTCCTCACGGTGGCCTCGGTGGGGGTGACGCTGCTGACCAGCTATGCCGGGCGGGACTTCATCACGGCCATTGAGAAAAAGAACACTTCCGCCTATTGGGGGGCCATGAGCCGGTATCTCGGCACCTTCGTGGTCGCCGTGTTCGTTGATGTCTATTATCACTGGGCTCAGCAACGGCTGGACTTGCTCTGGCGGGAATGGATGTCCCAGCATCTCATCAAGCGCTACTTCAATAACCGCGCGTATTACCGGCTCCGGGGTTCGGAAAGCATCGACAATCCCGACCAGCGCATCAGCGAGGACGTGCGGAACTTCACGCAGGATTCCCTGAGCTATGCCCTGCTGGTGGTGAACTCCGTGATGACCCTAGTAGGATTTCTCGGCGTGCTCTGGGCCATCTCCGGCACGCTGGTGAGCGTGGCCATCGTCTATGCCATTTGGGGCACCATCATGTGCTTTGTAATCGGACGCCGCCTCGTCCGCCTGCACTACGACAAATATCAGCGGGAAGCTGATTTCCGATACGGCCTCGTTCGCGTGCGGGACAATGCCGAGTCCATCGCCTTCTATCGCGGAGAGAAGCGTGAGCACCTCGATTTGGTGAAGCGACTGGCCAATGTGGTAGCAAACATGCGCACCATCATCGTCTGGAATCGGAACCTGGGTTTCTTCCGCAACAGTTACAGCTACGCCGCCCTGTTGCTGCCCATCCTGATCGTGGCCCCCTTATTTATGGATGGGAAGATTGAGTTCGGTGTCGTCACACAGTCCTTGGAGGCCTTCGCCCAAGTCCTCGGTGCCGTCTCCCTCATCAGCAGTAACTTTGAGGGGTTAAGTTCCTATCTGGCCGGGATTCAACGGCTCGGCACCTTGTGGGATGACTTGGATGACTTCGATGCTGAGGAAGACCGCACCGCGCGGGAGAGTAAGCAGCAGCTCGACGAAACCAGCCAGAGAGTGAAGCTCGACCAACTCAATGTGCTCACCCCCGGTGGAGACAGGACGCTGGCCAAAGAGCTGACCTTTGAGCTTCATCCGAAGCAAAGCCTCATCATCATGGGGGCCAGCGGTGCGGGGAAAAGCTCTGTCCTGCGCACCATCGCCGGCTTATGGCCAGGCGGTTCGGGGCTGCTAGAGCGGCCCGCTTTGAGCAATCTCATGTTCCTTCCGCAGCGGCCTTACATGGTTCAGGGCAGTCTGCGTGACCAGCTTCGTTACCCTCACCATGAACACAGCATGACGGATGAGGAGATCACCCACATCCTGCACAAGGTGAACTTACCCGAGATGCTGACGCGGGTGGATGGCGACCTGGACCGCGTGATTGACTGGAGCAACATCCTCTCCCTTGGGGAACAGCAGCGCGTGGCCTTCGCCCGTCTCTTCCTGCATCTGCCGCAGTTTGTCTTTCTGGATGAAGCCACCAGCGCCTTGGATGAAGAGAATCAAGGTCTCCTCTATACGCTCATCCGTGAGTCCGGCATCGGCTTCATCAGTGTGGGTCATCGCACGACCTTGATGCCTTATCACGACCGCGTGCTCCAGTTGGACTGCTCGGGAGCGTGGACATTGCAGGACAATGTCGCGCCCGGATCCAGCTCTCGCGTTCTCTGATGCTCCACGCCCATTCCGCTGAAGGCCCGCCAGCGCCTAGCTGCGCCTGGTGCGCCTGGTGCGCTGCATCGGGACAATGCAGCGCACCCTGGCGCAGAAAGAATCACAAGAGAGTTCGCGGTTCTTTTGGCTTACGAGGATCCACTGACGGTCTAGGATCGTCGTTTTATCTTGTAGCCTAGTTGCAAATGCATCAAACTGAAGGCTATGGGCGACAACTCACCAAAAAATAAGCATAAGCTGGAAGAGCAGAAACATGAAGAGCACGTCAAGAAAGACGATGTGAAACATCACAACGCCGAAGTGCAGCATCATCATGAAGACGTGGAACTGACCGCTGAACAAGTTTTGGGACTACCAAAACCTGATGAGGCCAAGTCTTCCTAGGTCGTGTCGTCACAAGTTTAAGTTGACTTGATCATCAGGAGGGAGAAGGGAAACGGCATGGCTAAGGATTACCATCGGCATGACCTTTCTCATCGAGTCTGGACGGTTCTTGAGCCGTTACTTCCCGGCAGGGAGGGAACTTGGGGCGGTGTCGCTCAGGACAATCGTCGCTCATCAACGCGGTGATGTGGATCTTACGCACCGGTTCACCCTGGCGAGATTTGCCGCCCGGTTACGGCGACTGGAAAAACACCCGCAGACGGTTGCCTGCGGCTGTCTGCGCTTCGCTCCGGCTCTGTCGCTGGCGCGACATGGGGCACTGGGAGAAGCTGCTCGCAGAGTTGATGCGGGAGCCTGACTTTGAATGGCTCATGATCGATGCCAGCCATGTCAAAGC
>JANYJH010000161.1 GCA_025361865.1 Phragmitibacter sp. | reverse complement strand
GCTTTGACATGGCTGGCATCGATCATGAGCCATTCAAAGTCAGGCTCCCGCATCAACTCTGCGAGCAGCTTCTCCCAGTGCCCCATGTCGCGCCAGCGACAGAGCCGGAGCGAAGCGCAGACAGCCGCAGGCAACCGTCTGTGGGTGTTTTTCCAGTCGCCGTAACCGGGCGGCAAATCTCGCCAGGGTGAACCGGTGCGTAAGATCCACATCACCGCGTTGATGAGCGACGGTTGTCCTGAGCGACACCGCCCCAAGCTCCCTCCCTGCCGGGAAGTAACGGCTCAAGAACCGTCCAGACTCGATGAGAAAGGTCATGCCGATGGTAATCCTTAGCCATGCCGTTTCCCTTCACTCTCCTGATGATCAAGTCAACTTAAACTTGTGACGACACGACCTAGACCGCGCGCATTAAAAGGCTCATGAATAAAACATCTATGGATTTAGAAGATTAACCGACTGTATTTCCCCTTGCCCTTATGCTGTGCGGTGTCTAATCTCCACGCGATGAACTTAAGGATGCGCGATCTCTTGTTTCACGGTGCTTGCAGCGCCATTATTCTCACCCTCACAGCTTGTGGCGGAGGAAATAGTGGTAGCACCATTCTCGTCGGAGAATTCGCTTCTCTCACGGGCAAGGAAGCCACGTTCGGCATCTCTTCTCACGAAGGCACACAATTAGCCATCGAAGAGCTCAATGCCGCTGGCGGAGTCCTTGGCAAGAAATTCGAGCTGAAGACCGAAGACGATCAATCCAAAGCGGGTGAGCCAGCGAACGTCGTCAACAAGCTGATCTCGAAAGACGGCGTCGTTGCCATCCTCGGGGAAGTCGCTTCCAGCCGCAGCCTCGAAGCAGCACCGATCGCCCAGCAAAACAAGATCCCTATGATCTCTCCGGCTTCGACCAATCCGAAGGTCACAGAGACGGGCGACTACATCTTCCGCGTCTGCTTCATAGACCCCTTCCAAGGCACCGTGATGGCGAACTTCGCCACCAAGACCCTGAAAGCGAAAAAGGTCGCGGTCTTCACTGATGTGAAGAGTGATTACAGCAAGGGCCTTGCGAAGTTCTTCAAGGAAGGCTTTACCAAAGCGGGCGGCACCATCGCTGGCGAGCTCGACTTCAACGGCGGCGATAAAGACTTCAAGGCCCAGCTTACCGCGATCAAATCCGCTGCACCTGATGCCGTCTTCGTTCCCGGTTACTACACGGATGTCGCGCTGATTTGCATCCAAGCCAAGCAACTTGGCCTCAATGTGCCGCTCTTCGGTGGCGATGGTTGGGAAAGTGAAACGCTGCTGAACATCGGTAAGGACGCCGTGGAAGGTCACTACTTCTCCACCCACTACGCCGCTGATGCCGCTTCTCCTAAAGTCACCGCGTTCGTTGCCGCTTATAAGAAGCGCTACAATGGTAAGGTGCCTGACGCGATGGCCGCTCTCGGTTATGACTCCGCCATGTTCCTAGCCGATGGCATCAAGCGCGCCGGAAGCACCGATGGCGATAAGATTCGCGAAGCCCTCGCCGCCACGACCGACTTCGATGCTGTGACTGGTAAAATGAGGATCAATGAGCATCGCGACGCCGTGAAATCAGCCGTCATTCTTCAAGTCAAAGGCGGAGCCTTTAAATACTTGGAAACCGTCAGCCCGTAGTCTATCCGACCCCACGGCATGGAATGGTTCTTACAACAGCTCATTAATGGCCTCGCGCTGGGCTCCATCTACGCGCTCATCGCACTGGGCTACACGATGGTCTATGGCGTGCTCCGCTTCATCAACTTCGCTCATAGCGATGTGCTGATGCTCGGTGCTTTCAGCGCTTATTATGTGGCTCCCGCCATTGAGAAAGTTCTACCGCTTCCCTCGGTTTTGGGCGCGCTGGTAATCATTTTGATCTCAACGCTCATCTGCGCGGGCATCGGGATGCTGATTGAATTTCTCGCATACCGTCCGCTACGGAATCGTCCGAAGCTGACGGTGCTGATTACCGCCATCGGCGTCTCGTTGTTCATTGAATTCACCTGCCAGCACAAGTCCGTTTTCGGAGCCGATACCAAGCCCTTTCCTCAACTCCTGCCAGCCACGGATTTTCATGTGCTCGGCCTGATCATCAGCAGCAATGACCTGCTCGTGGTCTTCATCACGGCCATTCTTCTCACGGCCTTGTGGTTCATCGTGCAGCGCACCAAAATGGGCACGGCCATGAGAGCAGTCTCCTTCAATCAACAGGCCGCAGCGCTGATGGGCGTCAACATCAACAAAATCATCTCCTTCACCTTCGGCCTCGGATCAGCCCTCGCCGCCATCGCCGGCATTCTTTACGCCTTAAAGGCCCCCGGCATCGAGCCGCTCATGGGCGTCCAGCCCGGACTGCGCGCCTTTGTCGCAGCCGTCTTGGGTGGCATTGGGAATCTGCCTGGCGCGGCTTTGGGAGGCTTATTACTCGGACTTCTGGAGACGTTTGCCGGTGGGATTTCCGGCCTGTCCAACTACCGTGACGGCATTGCGTTTGCCATCCTCATTCTCATCCTGCTCTTCAAACCCGCCGGACTCCTCGGCAAAGCGACCATTGAAAAAGTATGAAGTCTGCTGACGGTGCCAAACGATGGTTGCTAGTGGGAATCGCCCTCGCGGTTGTGGCCTCCTATTTCACGCCCCAATTCAATCGCTACTACCTCGGCATCGCCATTGATTGTGGGATCAATATCATCCTCGCGGTCAGCTTGAATTTGATCAATGGCCACACGGGTCAGTTCAGTTTAGGACACGCCGGATTCATGGCCGTGGGTGGTTACACTGCCGCCAAGTTCTCGCTGGTCTTTGAAGCGATGGTGCCTGATAGCCTGAAGCCGCTGCTCTTCGTGGCGGCCTTGACATTGGGCGGATTGATCGCTGCACTGGCGGGCTTAGGAGTCGGTGTTCCATCGCTACGATTAAAGGGCGATTACCTGGCCATCGTCACGCTGGGCTTCGGCGAGATCATTCGCGTCGTCGTTCAGAACATGGAGTCTGTCGGAGCCGCGAGCGGACTGAAAAACATCCCTAAGTGGACGACGCTCGGTTGGACCTTTGCACTGGCTGCGATCACCATTTATGCCGTGGCGTCTTTGGTCAATTCCACCTACGGGCGTGGCTTCATTGCCGTGAGTGATGACGAAGTGGCCGCAAGCTCGATGGGCATCAATCCCGTGCGCTATAAGGTCACGGCCTTCGTCACCGGTGCCTTCTTTGCAGGCATCGCGGGTGGCTTGTATGCTCATCATAAGCAATTCCTCTCCCCTACCGGCTTCGATTTTCTCAAGTCCATAGACATCGTGGTCATGGTCATTCTTGGTGGCATGGGCCGGACGGCTGGAGTCGTCATCGCCGCCATCATCCTCACGCTGCTACCAGAGTTTCTGCGCCAGTTCGCGGACTACCGCATGATCATCTATTCACTGCTCATCATCGGTTTGATGATGGCGCGCCCGCAAGGTTTGTTCACACTGAGTTTTAAAAAGAAAGGAGCCGCCAGCGTATGAGCGCGGACATTCTTGAACTCAACCAAGCGACGATCCGCTTCGGAGGTCTGACAGCGGTGTCAGAACTGAGCCTGCGTATCGGCTCGAATGAACTCATCGGGTTGATCGGCCCGAATGGTGCAGGGAAGACCACCGCGTTCAATCTCATCACTGGGGTTTATCAGCCCACCGATGGCGAGATCAAATTCGCTGGCAAGCCAACGGCAGGCACGAAGCCACATGATCTCACGAAGGTCGGCATCGCACGCACCTTCCAGAACATCCGCCTGTTTGGCTCCCTGAGTGTGTTTGATAATGTCCGCGTCGCCACTCAACTGCATCGCTCCCAAGGGATTCTGGATGCCCTCTGGCGCGGTAAAGGATTCCGTAGTGCGGAGAAGGAAGTCGAACGACAAGTGCTGGAGTTGCTGGACATTTTTGATCTCGGAAAACTGCGAGATGAAGAGGCCAAGAGCCTGCCTTATGGCGATCAACGCCGACTGGAGATCGTGCGTGCTTTGGCCACCAAGCCGAAACTGTTGCTGCTTGATGAACCCGCCGCTGGGATGAATCCGACCGAGAAGGAAGAACTCATGCACCTGATCAAATTCATCCGGGATAAGTTCAACATCGCCATCATGCTCGTGGAGCATGATATGAAAGTCGTGATGGGCATCTGCCAGCGGATTTATGTTTTGGAATACGGCATCAAGATCGCAGAAGGCACGCCGGATGATATTCAAAGCAACCCAAAGGTGATCGCTGCTTACCTCGGCACTGAGTAGTTTATTCTCTTCCCCAATGCTCGAAATCGACCACCTCGAAGTCTCTTACGGTTCCATCCGGGCCTTGCACGGCATCTCGTTGAAGGTGCCGGAGAAGAGCATCGTCACGCTGATCGGTGGGAATGGCGCGGGAAAATCCACCACCTTGCGATCCATCTCCGGCCTCATCAAGGTGCGTGCCGGGAACGTGCGTTATGATGGCCAGGACATCACGAACAAACCCGCGCATGAGATCGTCGCGCGCGGCCTGTGTCATGTGCCTGAAGGACGCATGGTTTTCGCCAATCTCACGGTGATGGAAAACCTCCACATGGGAGCTTACTTGCGCAAGGACAGGGCAGGCATCGCGAGCGACATCGAATACGCCTTCACCATTTTTCCAAGGCTCAAAGAACGCATCAGTCAGCTCGCAGGAACCCTTTCGGGGGGCGAGCAGCAGATGCTGGCCATAGCCCGCGCCTTGATGAGCAAGCCCCGCTGCCTCATGCTGGATGAGCCTTCACTGGGCATCGCGCCGATCCTTGTGCGGTCGATTTTTGATCAAATCGTCGCGATCAATAAAGAGCGTGGCTTGACCATTCTCCTCGTCGAACAGAACGCGAATCTTGCGCTGAGCATCTCTCACTATGGCTATGTGCTAGAGACGGGATCAGTCCTGATTGAAGACACTGCCGAGGCTCTGCGGAAAGACCCGCAAGTGCGTGCCGCTTATTTGGGGGGCTAAGAAGGTAGTTCAGCCATCTTGCCTGAATCATTATAAACAACAGCCAAGATGGCTGTTCTACTTAACCGCATGTTCAAATGCCCCCAAGTCCGGTGCCGTTCCACTGAAGGGCAGGCCGACATCCATGCCCTTATTGATCAGATCACTGTCCGGCTTCAGATGAAGAAAAGCGATCAAGGGCAAGTCTCCATTGGCCTGACGAGGCAACATTAAATCGGCATCATTGAGCCCAAGAAAATCTTTATCCGTTATCGTCACGGGGAGATTGAAATAGTTACCGGTCACATCAGAAGCGGACTCATTCAGATTGGTGACTTCTCTGCGGCCTTTGTAGCCGAGATTGTTTTTCATCTTATGTCCATATCCGGGAAGCTCGGTGGCATTGTCCGCGCTGCGGCAGAGCATTTTGAAGTTCGTGCTGTTTCGATAAGCAGTATTATTGAACCAATCATTTCCCCCGAGATGATGGTTCGCGTAGAAGCCGCTGGCCTTATTTCTGGCAGCTACACAGCCGCGAATGACGTGTCGAGGAATGGGATTCGGCAAACGATCTGCCGGCGTGCTGCCGTAGCCACCCGCCTTGAAACCGTTGCCATCACCGAGGCTTTCAAACTTGGGGCTGTATCCATTGTAGAAGGCCCAGCAGTTTTCCACGGTCACGGATGAACCTGCGGAGATGAAGTCAAAGCCATCGTCACTATTGAACCAAGCGCGACAGCCACGGAAGACATTATTGTTGCTACCCTTCGGTGGATGAAAGCCGAAGCCGTCCACGTTGCCGCCCTTATGATCCTCGGAGGTGTAATCGTAGTTCCGATAGGAATCGCAGTTAAGAATGAGATTATTGGAGCCTTTGCCAAGCCAGAAACCGATGGCCTGCCCGTCATGCATGGAGAGTTGCTCATAGAGATTATTACTGCCTTGATTTTCAAAGCAAATGGACTGCGTGTGCGTGAGGATCGTCACCTGCACTCCGATCACTTCCAAGCCTTTCAGATGCAGCCAGGAACCCGTGATGAGGAAGGCGGTGACGCGCTGGTTTGCAGGCTTGATCTCGGTGAAATCAAAGATGGGCTTTTCATTGCGGTAGGCCCAATACTTGATGCGCTGCCCAGAGCTTCCACTCTTGTTCAAAAGAGTGACATCTGCCCAGATGCCTTTCTTTTGAGCGATCATGGCTTCGGACATCTTGTAGGTGCCGCCGCGCACATAAACGGTGTCTCCAGCGGTCACTTCTTTTTGGGCCCGTTGAATGCTGGCGAAGGGTGAAGCGAGGGTGCCAGAATTGGTATCATTTCCATCCGTGGCCACATAATACTCAGCGGCGACCAAGCGTGATCCGCAGAGGGCACTGAGAAAGAGGAGCCGGACGGATGAGATGATTTTACTTGAGAGGAAAGACATAAGCGGGTGCTAAAGTGCCGAGCCTTCCCATCAGTTCAAGCGCGCGCGACGCTCATGTGTTGGTCGGGATGTGCCCTGCCATCAATGCTGCCGACCATCTCCCTCTAGGATGCAAACCAACTCCGTTCCGACGTGTTCAGTTATGCCCGCATAGGGAGCATCTGCCTTAATCGATGCCATCGGTGCCTGAGGAATGACGATGTGAACGATGGTGCCGCGTCCGACTTCACTCTGCACCTCAATCCAACCAAAATGCTCCCTGACCAGATCATTGATCATGGTCATGCCACGACCGGCGATAGAGGTCGGTTTTGTTTTGAAATCAGGCTCAAAAATGTGCTGAAGAACTTGGGTGTTCATGCCGCAACCGGTATCCGCGATGGAGAGGCGCAGGAAGTTTCGATAGAGCAGCCCCTTCTCAACGGCTGTGGCTTCATCAACAGTGAACACATTCGTGAGAATGGTGATCAGCCCCCCATGAGGCATGGCGTCACGGGAATTCGCGGCCAGATTCATGAGCATTTGCGCAATGGCCGCCGGGTCCGCCTGAGCTTCAGGCAACTCCTGATCACAGAAGCATTGCAATTTAACGCGCTCTCCGATGAGACGGGATAGAAGGCGTGCCTGCTCCTTGATGACGGCATTGAGATTGATGGGGACGAGGTTCAGTTTGCGCTCACTTCTTAGCGTCTGGAGCTTGCGCGTCAGCATCGTGGCATTCTCCAGCGTGTGGGAAATGTCCAGAAAGGACTGGCGCACGGGTAGCGGCAGATCGGGCTGGGACAGATGCTTCGCGGCATGGAGCTCAATGACACGATGCAGATTATCGAAGCTTTCGAGGATGCCTTCGGAAAAATTACTGATGACAGACATTTTCTCCAGTTGCCCAACGCGCCTTCCTAACTGCTGCGCCTGCGTCACATCCTGAAAGCTCATGAGCAGATGCGGCACCCCACTCTTCGTGAGTTCTTCTACTGAGATTAGAACTTCGGCGGAGGTTCCTTTGATGGTCGTGAGATGACAGGGCAGATCATGCGGGGAGGAGGCGCTAATCTCAGTGAAGGTGCTTTCCAATTCATAGATGATACCAGCATCCGCTGGTGTGAGCCCGATCACTTCTGAACGTCGAAGTGAGAGCAGTGAGAGGAAGCTGTCATTCACCTCAATGTAGCGGTTATCATCGGCTCTCTGAATCACCATCGGCAGATGGCTACAGTGGAACGACTTTGAGAAAAGCTCCTCGCTCTGCGCCAGCGTTTCCAGGGTGTGCAACTGGGCTTGCGCTTTCTTCTCTAGTCGCAATTCAGTGACTTTAAGAGCCTCCGAGCTTTCTCCGGCGAGACGTTCGATGGCCTGATACCGCTCACGCGATTCGATGAGCAACTCCTGTCTGCGGGTCACGGAATTGACCATTTGTAAGACCTCCGTCTTATCAAAGGGCTTCTTCAGGATGAGCAGCTTTTCACCCGCAGGGAGACGCTTGGAAATTTCTTCCCACGAGTAGTCTGAGTAAGCCGTGCAGATGACTATTTGCAATGAAGCATCTGCTTTCCACAACTGCTCTATGGTCTCGATCCCATCCCAGCCGGGAGGCATACGAACATCTACAAAGGCGAGCGAATACGGCTGCTGTGAATGCACGGAAGCCACGACCATCTTCAGGGCCTCTTCCCCCTGATAGGCGGACTCCAGACAATAGGATGCCTCGTCCACCGTGGCGATAACTTCCCCGAACAGCGCGGCTTCGGCTTCAGCCAGACTGCGCTCTGACCCCAGATGTTTGGGGACGAGGATCTTGTGAAAATCTTCGTGAATCGACGCAGTGTCATCCACGAGGAGGATGCGGTGCTTAAACGGCTTCATAGAGGTGTTGAGGCTGGGCTTTGATCGGCGGAATCTTAAGTTTCTGCGTAGCCTCGGTGGCCACTGGAAGTTCAAGGATGAAAGTGGCTCCCAGATTGGGGCCATCGCTCTTCATCGTCAGGGAGCAGTTCATTTCCCTGGCGGCGAACATGGCGCTATGGAGGCCAAAGCCATGCCCGCCGGTCTTCGTCGTGAAGCCATAAGTGAATATCTTGGAAAGGTTCTCCTCGGAAATGCCCATTCCATTGTCACTCACGGAGATGAAAGCTCTTCCCTCCGCACTCGTTACGGAAAGCGTCAAGACCTTGCTGCTCTGCTCCGTCTGGGCAAGGGATTGGCAGGCGTTACGGATCAAGTTCACGAGAATCTGAAGCGTGCGATTGCTGTCCGCGAGCACCATCGGTTCCGCATCGAAATGCCGCACTACCTCAATGGACTCACGCTTTAGCATGGCGAGGTTCAGCAGCACCGCGTCCTCCAGAATGGAATACGGCATCAGGGTTTCGATTTCGCGTGAGACGCTCGCGTAGCTCTGTTGCATGGCCACGATCTCCTTGATGTGCTCGATCTTCTGACTGAGCAATCGGGCCTCTTCACCGACGGCCTTGTTTTCATCTTCCAGATGACTAGCCAACTGGGAAAGGAAACTCGGCACGGTCCGCCCGCGCGGGTCTTCCACCAGGAAGGAACCGATGTCAGAAATATTCGTCTGGATTAGCTCCGCCACCCGTCTCAAGGCGGGCACTCGGGAGCTTCCCACCTGTTCATTGATGAGATTGCTGGAGACATTCACGCTGTTGAGCACGTTGCCCACGTTGTGGAGAACTCCGGTCGCGACTTCCGCCATGCCAGCCTGCCGGGAAGTTTCCAAGACCCGCTGGTGCGCGGCATCCAGGTCTGCTGACGCCTTCTTCTCTGCCGTAATATCTTTGACGATGGCTCGCGAGACATGCCGCCCGCTGTCCGTCAGACAAGACGTCGCACTTTCCCGCAGCCATAGAATGCGGCCCTCCTTGTCGATGGCCCTAAATTCCGTCCGGCTATGGAGGTCATCGTCGGTGAGTTTCGTATGCCGCTCATTGAAGCCCACGTAGTCATCGGGATGAATCAACATGCGGAGCAGACCTTGCGTGTCAGAAGTCCAACGCGATGCCGGATAGCCGAGCATCGTCTCCGCCTGACTGCTGACGAAGAGGCAGCGATTGCTCGCCAGATCCCACTCCCAAACGATCCCTTCAATGGAGTTGACCAAGCGCTCGAATTTGTTTTTCAACGAGCTCATCTCTTTAGCCGCAGAGACTTCCGACATGCGCAGACAGGACTGGGCATAAAGCGTGCCCAGCAGAATGACGCCGATCCAGAGATAAAGCACCGAGAGCCAGCGGGCTTGATTGATTTCCGCCAGCCATTTCTGCGCTGGAAAATCTATGCCTAGGACCGCCTCCACCTTCCCGTGAGAGTCATACATCGGGAAGAACGCACTCACCCACGTTCCCCAATGGTCCGTGTAAACATCCCGACGAAAAGTCTGCACGCCAGTGAATGCTAAATCTAACTCCGGCAGCTTTTGCGTGTAAAGCTCACCGATAGGCGTGCGCTGCTCCCTATCTCCCTCGTAGGCATTATTCCGGTCATAATCCGTCTCAGAGTCCACCATCAGGTAAACCTCCCCATTCTCACGCTTTCGGAAAGTATAGATGTCCGCGATGGAAGGATTCACCCTCTCCCAGCGCTTTTGCGCCTCGATCATCTTAAGATAATCTGGGTCAGCGGGAGTCGTCTTGTCAGACAAACGCTCATGCCCCATCAGGCTGAGTTCCTGGGCATATGTGGGTCCATAACCCTCCACCATTGATTCAATCTGAGTCCGCGCCGTCAGCGCAGACCAACTAATTACCCACCACCCCAAAGCGATCACCGCCGTCATGCTAATAGCCATCCCGATCACCGTTGCCACCGTCCGGTAACGACGACGGACATAAGGCATAAAGATGGGCACCAGCAGGAGACAACCTGCGGTGAAGATTAACTGCTGAAAGTAATCGGCGAAGAAAGACATCTATAATTAATAGAAATATCCATAATAATTTGCAAATTGCAAGCTGATGTTGATTTTCTAAAGAGCCTTCAGGAAAATGAGTGCGCCAGAGCGTCCTCCATTCCCGCTGAGAGCCCATGTTTTCGGCTTTTGTCACTTGCCCACTAGAAGCAGGCGCAAAGCATCGGAATCCACCGTGCAGAGACTTCTTCCCAACTTCTTACGAAAGCGGCAACGCTGACAAGGGTGAAACAAGTCTGGGAAACCCCAAGTCAGCCCTAAGAGCAGATGCGACATCTCCTAAAGACCTTGGGACATCTCCTGAAGACCTTGGGACATCTCCCAAAGACCTTGAGACATCTCCTAAAGACCTTGGGACATCTCCTAAAGACCTCGGGACATCTCCCAAAGACCTCGGGACATCTCCCAAAGACCTTAGGACATCTCCTGAAGACCTTGGGACATCTCCTGAGGGCGTAACCTTATCTCTTGAGGCTGAACGTCTTGGAGGATCTTTGAATGTTATTCCATCAACTTTGTCCAATAATCTGACCGTCAGCCTCCTGCTTTGACGCGCAGTTCATTCCATTCAAAAACAACATGTCACGCAATAAACGTCTTCAATCCCCCGTCATCGACACCGCCAAAGACCGCCTTCCCGGTCTCACTTCCATTGACCCGAAGCTCGACCTCGGCAACGGCCTTTCCCTAGCCGCCTACCAAGCTCAGACGGATAAAACTGCGGCTTCTCTGGATGCTTACAACCTCAAGATCAGCGAGGCAGACGACGCTCAAAACACCTTTGAAGCTGAGGAAACCACGCTCAATGAGCTCAACACGCGGCTCCTCGCCGCCGTCGGGGCCACTTACGGAAAAGACAGTGATGAATACGCCCTCGCCGGAGGCACCAAAACCAGCGACCGTAAGAAATCCGTGAAGAAAACCGCCCCCGTGAAGTAAGCAGAACGAAGCATAGTTGGTAATCCGACTCCCCTACCGGAAAAATCACCTGATAGCGCTTGCTTGAAAAACCAACAGACTGTTAAACTCTCAACGACTTCTTTCATCCACGAATGACGATTCCTTACTGAACTACATCGCCAAATTTGCGTGCCTATCTGCGTAGCAGGTCGGCGGGGCTTCTCCGAAAACCGGCAAAGTTTTTAGCCCAATCCGAACAAATCAAGGGAGCGCGCCCGCACGGGGCGCGGCTTGCCGTGCTTGTTCGGGTGGGCGCTTGCCGGTGCCTCGGAGAAGGGTGCGACAGGTTCGCGCCCTCTTTTTATGCCCAGACGCTCCGCTCATCCTGATTTACCCCACCACTATGAAACTGCTCTCTTCCAATAATCACTCCGTATGGCTCGTCTTCGCCCTGCTCTTGTTCACCAGCACTTTGCGCGCAGACACTTACGGAGACTGGCAGGCGGCGAGCTTCACCTTTGCCGAACTCAACGACCCCGACATCAG
>JANYJH010000105.1 GCA_025361865.1 Phragmitibacter sp. | reverse complement strand
CAATGGCGGTCGTGATGTAGTAGGGCTTCATAAGGAACAGAAAAGTAAAGACGGCGGGCATAGTGCCACGGGCCACTTGACCCTCGGCAGGTTGGCTTGCGTAACTCGATAGGGTTATTGGTTGGCTTGCGACGTGGCCCGTGGCACTATGCCCGCCGTCTTTACTTTTCTGTTCCTTATGAAGCCCTACTACATCACGACCGCCATTGATTACACGAATGCGGCACCGCACATCGGCCATGCTTATGAGAAGGTGTTGGCGGATGTGATGGCCCGTTTTCAGCGGCTGACGGGACGTGAAGTTTATTTCCTTACGGGTGTGGATCAGCACGGGCAGAAGGTCCAGAAGAGCGCGGAGAAGATGGGTATTAGTCCGCAGGAATTCGTGGATGGCGTGACGGAGAAATTCACGGCGTTGTGGAGCCGATTGGGTGTTGATTACGATGGCTGGGCCGCGACTACGGATGAGAAGCACAAGCGCGTGGTGCAGGCAGCTTTACAGAAGCTTAAGGACTGCGGACAGCTTTATACTGCGAAGACGAAGGGCTTCTACTCCGAACGCGCAGAGCAGTTCCTCACGGATAAGGAACGGCTGGAAGACGGCACCTTCGGCGAGGAATGGGGCACGGTAACGGAGATCGAAGAAGAGAACTGGTATTTCAAACTCGGTGAACATGTCGAATGGCTACGCGCCTTCATTCAATCTCACCCTGACTTCATCACGCCAGCTTTCAGGACCGCCGATGTGCTGAACGCGCTGGAGAATTCCGGCGGGCAGGACTTGTGCATTTCCCGGCCTGTGGAGCGTTTGAGCTGGGGCATTCCCCTACCCTTCGATGAGCGCTTCGTGAACTATGTCTGGTTTGATGCGCTGGTGAACTACATCAGCTTCGCGGGCTATCTCTCGGAAGAAGCGGGCAATGCCGACATGCCCGTTTTTGCAAGGCTGTGGCCTGCGGATGCGCACGTCATCGGGAAGGACATCCTCATTCCAGCCCACGCCATTTACTGGCCGATCATGCTTCATGCGCTGGGCTTCAGCGATGAGGAGATGCCGAAGCTCATCGTGCATGGTTGGTGGAATATTCGCGGCAAGAAGATGAGCAAGAGCCTCGGTAATGTGGTTGACCCGCAGAACGTGTCCGACATCTTCACGCCGGAGGGACTGCGCTTCTACCTTATGCGGGACATGGCTACCGGTTACGATGCCGATTTGAGTGAAGAGCGCATGGAAATCGCTTACAACAAGGAACTGGCGGGTGGTCTGGGTAATCTGCTCAACCGATCCCTCAGCATGGCGCAGAAGTATCGCAGCGGAGTGCTCGCGGTCAGTGCTTACGATGACGAGATCCATCAAGCACTGCGTCAGACCGTGGCGGATACGGTGCCGCGTTACCTTGAGAAGATGCAGACCTGGCAGATTCATCAGGGCATTGAAGAAGTCTGGAAGATCGTTTTCCAGGCGAATCAATTCGTGGACCTCACCGCGCCGTTCAAGCTGGCCAAAGACTCAGAGCAGGCCGCGCGACTGGACAGCGTGCTCTATCACCTCGCGGAAACGTTGCTGCATGTGAGCGTTCTTCTGACGCCGATCATCCCGCAAGCGTGCGCGAAGATGCGCGAGCAAATCGGCTGGGTCATGCCGGAAGGTTTCACCTTTGCGGACTTGCATTGGGGCTTGTTAAAAGACGGGCACCAGCTCAATCAACCCGTGCCCTTATTCCCACGGTTGGAGCTGCCCGTGGCGGAGTAGTCCAAAGCAGACATCATGAGCTTTGACCACATCTCCAGCCTCTATCCCACGATGGAGCGTTGGATGGCTGGTCCCTGTATGCACAAGGCGCGCGTCGCTTGTTTGAATGAGTTGCATGAACCTAAGAACGTGCTGCTCGTGGGAGAAGGTCATGGGCGCTTGCTCATCGAGATGCTTCGTCGTTTCCCAGATGCGCAGACGACTTGCCTAGATTCCAGCATGGGAATGTTGGAGAACGCTAAGCGTGCGATGATCACAGCGGGCTTCAGCGAAGAGCGTTGCCGTTTCATTCATGCGGATGCCCTGAGCTGGCAACCTGATGAGCCTGCGCGCTTTGATTTGATCACGAGCTGTTTCTTATTTGACTGCTTCCCGCAAAGCGACCTCGAACGCATGATTCGGCATCTCTCCCAAGCCGCCAAGGCACAGGCTCAATGGCTCGTCGCAGACTTTCAGATTCCGCGCTCTGGTATGGCGCGTTGGCGAGGGTTTGTGATCGTGAAACTGCTGTATCTGTTCTTCCGATTGGCGACGGGGATCAAGGCCACCGAGCTTCCTCAACACTCGTCTCTCATGCGCCATGCTGGCTTTGCACTGGCAACTCAGAAAGAGCTGGAGTTCGGGCTTCTCTTCAGTGAACTTTGGCAACGCGATACTGCTTTGCCTCAGTTCAAAGAAGGATCTTCCGGCATCCGCGCCAGCAGCTTATAATACGGGCCGAGATCATCCAAGATGGCGGTCCAGAGTTCATCAGGCTCGTTCGTGAGGAGCTTTCGGAGTGGCTTACAAGTGATCCAGGATTTAAGTTCCAGCTCGATTTCCAGTTGGCCTTCTGACCAGCCGGAGTAGCCCACGAAGCCGCGCACGACCCGGCCTTTCCCAAGTTCGATGATCGCTTCGGCAGTGGACAAATGCGTCTTCACGCTGAGTTCCCGCTTCTTCACGTTCCAGTTCATGGCCGCGAAGGAAAGTTTGTTCGTGCCCACCGGACCACCGAGGAAGACGGGCACTTCCGCCAGTGCGCCGAGGTCTTTCTCATCCAGCAGATCACTCACCCGCTTCTCCAAGGGACGGTTCATGATGTAACCGAACGCTCCACCTTCAGCCGTGTGCGAGGCCAGCAGCAGCACCGTGTGATGGAAGTTCGGATCGCGCAGGATGGGTGAGGCCAGCAGCAGCGAGCCGCTCAGGGAGGACGACATTTCTTCTGGATTCATAAGGAGAGGATAAGTCATAAATAGCGTAAATCAGGCCAAGGGGCAAGGCTGGCTCACTGCCTGACAAAAACGTCCATTGCCACATGGCCTCAAGTCTTGCACAATCAATTCATGCAAGACCTCGTCCACCACCTTGAAGCCAAAAATGACCTCAGCCCTGCTCAGGTGCGGGATGCCGCCGCATTCCTGCTGGACCCGATCCCAGAGGCCACCTGCAAAGCGAACTTCCTGCGCGCTCTGGCCGTGAAGGGTGAGACGCCGAAGGAGATCGCAGGCTTCGTGAATGAGTTTCTGCGACACGCCGTGGATCCCATGATAGATACCGCCAGCGCGCCGGGGCCCATCCTTGATGTCGTCGGCACGGGCGGAGACAAGCTGAATCTGTTCAATGTGTCCACCACCGCGATGTTCATCCTTGCCTCAGGGGGGGTGTGCGTCGTGAAGCACGGGAATCGCGGCATCACTGGGAAATGCGGAGGCGCAGACGTGTTGGAAGCCTTTGGGATCAAGATTGATCTTCCGCCTGAAAAGCTCGCGCGCATGGTGAAGGAGATCGGTATCGGATTCATCTACGCGCCCCTCTATCATCCTTCGTTCAAGGCGGTGGCTGAATCCCGGAAGCTCCTCGCAGCCGAAGGCCAACACAGCATCTTTAATCTCCTCGGCCCGCTCCTTAATCCCGCGCGTCCAGCGCACCAGCTCATCGGCGTCTTCGATGAAAAGCTCGTCCCTACCTTTGCCCATATCCTCAAGGAACTGGGTCGTAAAGGAGCCTGGGTCGTTCACGGGAAAACAGATGACAAGCGCGGCATGGATGAGCTGAGCACGCTCGGGAAAAACACCATCGCAGCACTGGCGGATGGAGCCGTCAAGAGCATGACTCTAGCACCCACGGACTTGGGCTTTGCCAAAGCGAAGCTCGCTGACCTCGCGGGTGGTGAGGCCGTGGAAAACGCTGACCTGCTCGAAGGAATCCTCGAAGGCCGCATTAAAGGAGCCAAGCGGGACATGGCGGTGCTGAACGCCGCAGCGGGCTTTGTGATTACTGGCAAGGCGAGTGATCTGGCCGCTGGCAAGACACTGGCTGAAGACCTCTTGGATCGCGGCGCGGCTCACGTCAAACTGCGGGCCATGCGCGACTGGTGTTAGTTGAATCGCTTCGATGAAATCGGCAGCCTACATCAACAGGCAGAAAATCAACGAAGCCACGGCCACGACAAGGCCAGCCCAAAGATCAATCTCCGTCACATCCAGCTTCGATGACAGACCTGAAGCGCGGCGTTGGCAGGCA
>JANYJH010000008.1 GCA_025361865.1 Phragmitibacter sp. | reverse complement strand
GGCCAGCCTGAAGACCGTCATTCGCTACGTGAAAGCAGGCGATAAAGTGCTGCTCTTCCCGGAAGGCAACCGTGCACCTGATGGCGTCATGCAGGAAAGCGAACCTGGCGTCGGCCTCATCATTACCAAGACCAACGTCCCCGTCATTCCAGTGCGCATCTTCGGCACCTACGAAGCGCTGCCGAGAGAAGCGACATTCCCCCAGCCTTCCGAAGTCACCGTCGTCATCGGGAAGGCTTGGCACTACGACGCCACGCGTTATACCGAGACCGGGAAGGCCTTGTATCAAAGGATCAGTAGCGAGCTCCTCGCAGAAATTGCGGCGCTGAGTCTGTGAAGACTATTTTCCTGTAAACTTCAGCGGTAAATGAACCGCCTGCGCGAGCAGCTTCAGGTAGTCTTTACGCGGGATTTCACGACCGCCGAACATGGCCAGATGCGGCGTGGTCCATTGCGTATCATGGAGGACGAACCCATTCTCACGGAGATGCTCCATGAGCCAGACCAGCGCCGCCTTGGACCCGCCCGGCACCCGACTGAACATGGACTCGCCAAAGAACGCACCGCCAATGGAGACGCCATAAAGCCCGCCGACCAGCACCCCGTTTTGCCAAGTCTCCACGGAATGGGCGAACCCCATGCTGTGTAGCGTCTGATAGCTCCCTGCGATCTCCTTGGTGATCCACGTCTCCTCCCGCTTGGCACAGGCCGTAATGACCTCCTTGAAGACCGTATTCACCCGTATCTCAAAGTCATTGGATCGTAGCTCCGCTCGGACACTGCGCGGCACATGGAAATCCTCCACTAACAACACGCCCCGTGGATCAGGCGAGAACCAGGACATCTCCCCATTCTCCATCCCCATGGGAAAAATCCCCTGACAATAGGCATTCAGCAGAAGGCTGGGTTCAATGAGAACGATGCGGGCGGACATGGGCTCAGTGAAAAGTGAAATGAGGTAAGTGAAAAGGAAAAACTCTCTTTGAAATTAAAAGACTCTCGCTGACTTAGCTAGTGATTGAATCCTTCATCCCTTTTTCACTTTTCACTTATCCCTTTTCACTTTAACCTTCCCTCATGCGCAAAGCCATCTATCCCGGCAGCTTTGATCCGATCACGAACGGTCACCTAGATGTCGTCCAGCGGGCCGCCACGCTCTTTGATGAAGTCATCGTGGCCGTGGCTCGGGATAACAATAAAAGCAGCCTCTTCAGCATTGAAGAACGGGTGGATCTGCTGCGTGAGACGCTGGATACGCTAGGGCTCACGAATGTGCGCGTCACGGCCTTTGAAGGACTGCTGGTTCACTATGCCCGTCAGGAGAACGCGGCGGCCCTCGTGCGCGGTTTGCGGGCCGTCTCGGACTTTGAGTTTGAATTCCAGATGGCCTTGATGAATCGGAAGCTCGATCCCGGCTTGGAGACGATGTTTTTGATGCCGCGTGAGGAATTGACGTATATCAGTTCCCGCATCGTCAAAGAAATAGCGCGACTCGGTGGCGATGTGGAAATGTTCGTGCCGCGCAATGTCGCGATTGCGTTAAAGGGAAAACTTGGGAAGTAATGGAGGCCAGCTATGAACTTAAAGATTGATCCACGCGGCCTGCCTGATGACGGGCTCGATATTGAAGGCACTCTGCCACCCAGTTTCTTTGAACTCCCTCCCACGGATCTGACGCAGGCCATTTCCAAGCTGGAATACGCTCTGAACATCCTTCGAGACAGCGGGGACCTCATCATCACTGGCTCCTTAGCCGCCACCTTTGAGATGGAATGTGGCCGTTGCACGGAGCGTTTTCAGCATCGCATAGAGATCGACGATTACTCCCAGGAGATCGAACTTGAAAATGAAGAGCTTGTGGACTTGACAACATGGCTCAGAGAAGACATCCTGCTCACCCTTCCGACCTACCCGCGCTGCGAAAACGGTAACGTTCAGCCTCGCGAGTGTCCAGCCGAAGGCAGCTTCGATGACGCACCGAAAAGTGTCATCATCGAGCCGCACCAAGCCGAGGACAAAGCCGTGTGGGAAGCACTCGATCAACTCAAGAACCTCAAACGTAACTGACTCATGGCCTGTCCAAAACGCCGCCAATCTAAAAGCCGTCAAAAAATGCGCCGTGGTGCTCAACGCTGGCGTGCCCCTATCCTGAAGACCTGTTCCTCCTGTGGAACCGCCGTCCCTTCTCACATCGCCTGCCCTTCCTGCGGCTACTATGGCGAACGCCAAGTGCTCGACGTGGAAGCCGCCGTCTGATAGACGATCTTTAGGATCGTTCCCGCTAACCCTTTAATAGCAGAGCCCTGCGACGTTGATGCGTCGCAGGGTTTTTTGCGTTCTGAAAGTAGCCATCACCCCGCGTGAGGAGCCCTGCAAATCTTCTATACTGCCACGCATCAAGATTTGTGAATTTTCATTAGGCGAAACATGCCACCAGACCCGCGTGGCTTGGGCATCCTGCCTAAGAATGAG
>JANYJH010000417.1 GCA_025361865.1 Phragmitibacter sp. | reverse complement strand
GGCTGCGTGAGCGCGGCGTGCTGTTTTGTTTGGATGCGATTCAGACGCTTGGGGCCTTCGAGACGAAGGTGGACTATGTGGACTTCCTCAGCGCAGATGCTCACAAATGGATGCTGGGGCCGATGGCGGCGGGCATCGTCTATGTGCGGGAAGAAGTCAGGGAAATGCTGCGACCCTCGCTCATCGGGGCGTGGAATGTGAAGTCGCCGAACTTCATCGCTCAGGATGCGGTGGAATTTGAAGGCGGCGGACGTCGTTATGAGCCGGGCGTGTTGAATGCCGTCGGTATCTTCGGGATGAAGGCGGGATTGGAGATGCTGCTGGAGTTGGGGATCGGGAACGTCAGCGCCCGTCTGCTGGCGCTCAAAGCCCATCTCATTCCGCAGTTGGAAGCGCTGGGTTTCACGGTGCTTCCTCCTACGGATGGGGCTAGCGCCTCCGGCATCACCACGGCGACTCGGGATTCAGGCGCGCCGTTGGATCAGGTCTTCGATGAACTGGCCAAGCAATGCATCGTGGTTTCCTTGCGGCATAACCGCGAAGGCCAGGCGCATCTGCGATTCAGCCCACACTTCTACAACACCGAGGCCGAGCTGGATCGGGTGTGCGAGGTGATCGCCAACGTGAAGAACTGAGGATCAACCGCAGAACGCACAAAGAACTCAAAGAGAAGAAAACTTTTGCGTCCTCGGCACTCTTTGCGGTTATGATCCCGTCTTTGCATGAACCCCATAGACCCTAACGCCTCTGTCACGGAAGTCCGCTCTTACTTCATTCGAGGCCGTAATGCGCTCCTCACGCGCGCTGATTTCGGAGAGATGTATGTGGATCACTACCTGCATCTGAAGGATTACGGTCTGCATTATTCCAATGAGCACGATGCCATGTTCAAGGACGCCCTCGCGGCCATGACGTTGCACCTGACCTCGAAGCCGCAGGATGAAAACTGCGCTTGGACCCTGAACTTCCATGACCCACTGGTGAACCTCTTTGTCACGGGCAAAAGCCGCCCCGGCATGGTCACGGGCCGCATCTTCACGGAAGATGTGAAGGACTTTGGCAAAAACGTCTTCGTCTCCCAGTTCTCGCGCCCGAATCATCCGCAGCTCCAGAGCATGATCGAGTTCACGACGGACAATGTCTTCACCTCCGTGGAAGAATTCTATGCGCAGAGTGAGCAACGTCTCACCCGTCTCTTCCGCTACGATGAAGAGGACATCATCATGATTTCGGCGGAACCGGACTGCGATCTGGAATGGCTGGCCGCGCTCACGCTGGAAGATGTGAAAGCTCTGGATACCAAAGAAACGCTGAGCCTGCTGGAGCAGCGGGCATACCGCTTCCACTGCGGCTGTTCCGTGGAGCGGCTTTATCCGATGCTGGCCAAGCTGGGTGAAGAAGACCTGAACTACCTCTTTGAACAGGACGAAGCCGTCACACTCACCTGCCCGCGCTGTGCGGCCAGATACGTCACGCCCCGCACCCACTTCATGGCGTGGAAGGCGGAGGAAGATGCCGCCAGCCCCACTGAGTAAGGGTTTGCGCTGATGCAGGTCGCGATTAATCCCATGCCCGGTTACACATCCCTTCCCGGCGAATTGGGATGAGCATCAATTCATTTGCGCTTTTCTTGTTGGTCAGATACCCAATTAGTGATGTCCGACAAATCAACTGCGCCACGACTGCTTCATCTTCAGGCGCTAGGCATCGCTTTGGTGGGCTTTGTCGTCATCGTGGCCATCACGGTGCCCGTGGTGCGGGCGAGGGAATGGCAGACCCGCCCCCATCTCATCGCTGAGCCCTTCTCCCAGAAAAACCAGGGTGAAATCCTTCAACGCGCGGGCTTTAATCGTCCAGACGTGCTCATGGTTTACGGCAGTTCGGAACTGATCCAAAAGGTGCCGACCCGGGCAAGCGAGTTCTTCCGTAGTGCGCCTACGGGCTTCCAAGTCTGTCCCGTCGGTAAAGCGGGCAATCAAAGCCTGCTCATCGCGGAGAAGTTGGCCGCGCTGGGCAGCAGCATACGCCATCGGAAAGTGGTCATCATCCTCTCCCCCACCTGGTTCGTGAAACCAGGGGTGCAAGAAGACCATTACGATGGGAATTTCTCCCCCCTTCAGGCCACGAGCATCCTCTTCAGCAAAGACTTGAATCGTGGGCTCAGACTGCGTTTGACTAAACGGATGTTGGAGTTCAATGCCTCGCTGGACGACCAGCCCCTTCTGGATGCCTATGCCAACTGCGCGCTGGGAACCTCGCGGCTTTCCAATCTGAGCAAGACCGCGCTCCGCCCCTTCCTTTATGGGCAACACGCGCTGCTCATCGCAGAAGATCATGTGGCCACCGCCTTCAGTTCTTTCACGTTAAAAGGAAGTGACGCACCGTGGATCATCCAGCCCGCTCAGCCCGACTGGAACGCCTTGATCGAGCCCTATGAAAAAGCGGACGCCGTGACTTATGCAGAAGAGGGGGACATCAAGCAGAAGACGGCTGACTTGCGTTACGATGAAGCCCTCATCACCGACTTCAAGGCCTCACGCGAATGGGGGGATTTCCAACTGCTGCTGGAAGTCCTGGAGGACTTGCATTCCGAGGCGCTCATCATTCCCATTCCCATGACGGGCATCTATGATGACAAGCACAACGTCAGCCGCAAAGCCCGTGATTACTACTATCTGGGCATCCCCCGCATGTGCGCGGAGCACGGCATGAGAGCCGCAGACTTCTCCGATCATGATCGAGATGCGGGCTTCCTCATCGGTCGGAGCACCCACCCGACGGAGAAGGCCTGGCTGTATTTCAATCGCTTGCTAGATGACTTTTACCATGACAGGTTACCCGCCCCCGTGAAGCCGAAAGCCTGACGGAGCAATGGATCTCAGCCTATGCCCAACCAAACCGCCCTGCTTAAAATACTCGAAGATGTCGCCGGCACCGATGAGGTGATCCGCAATCCCGAGCTCGAACTCTTCGGCTCCCAAGTGCTCGATTCCATGCGCGTCGTGGAGTTGATCGTCCGTCTGGATGAGGACTTCAGCATCACCATCTCACCGGCAGAATTTGACCGCGAAGCCTGGGCCACGCCCACCAAGTTCGTGCAAGACGTGGAAGCACGCATCGCTGAGAACGCATGAGTGCTCCCACCGAACCTCCCGCTTCTTCACGGAAGCATCTCATCATCACGACGCTCTATTACTTGTTCGTCCTGCTGACCATTCTGGTGCTTCACGGACGGAGCAGCTTCGCCACGCCATCCTTTATTTATCAGGGCTTCTGACATGGCGGCACTACTTGAACGCATCCGGGGAATCGTCACTGAATTCGGTGGCCGCATCGCTCATGTGGGCAGCGGCGGTTCGATGACTTATCAGGAACTGTGGCAGCGCGCCGTGGCCTTGGCTGCGCAAATCCACGGCCCAGACCCCAGCAGTCCCGTCATGGTTCGCGGGCACAAGGAACCGGAAATGCTCGTCGGCTTCCTCGGCAGCGTCATGGCTGGACGGGCCTACATTCCCGTGGACAACTCACTGCCGGAAGCCCGCATCGAGCGCATCATCGCCACCGCCGCGCCCGTCGCCGTCTTCACAACCAAGGACATCCAGGAGCGCACGAGCCACTGGCAGGATCAGCCAGCCTTCGCCTTGCCCGTCGCCGCAGACACCGATCCGTTCTACATCATCTTCACGTCAGGCAGCACAGGTGACCCCAAAGGAGTCGTCATCACGCACGGCTGCCTCGCGGCCTTTGTGGACTGGATGCTCGCGGAGCAATCGTTCGTTCCCGGCGCTGAAGTGTTCCTCAATCAAGCGCCGTTCTCCTTCGACCTCTCGGTGATGGATCTTTACCTCAGCCTGCTCACGGGCGGCACCTTGTTCAGCCTCACGAAAGACGACATCGCAAACCCTCGCGAGCTTTATGCCAAGCTGCGCACGAGTGGCGTGACGGCCTGGGTTTCCACGCCTTCGTTCGCTCAGATGTGCCTCGTTGAAAAGAGCTTCAATCCCGAGATGCTGCCGGACATGCGCAGCTTCCTCTTCTGCGGTGAAGCCCTAGCTCACAAGACCGCCTCAGGGCTGCTCACGCGCTTTCCGAATGCGCAAGTCTGGAACACTTACGGCCCCACCGAGGCGACCGTGGCCACGACCTCCGTCTTAGTGGATGCGGCCCTGCTCGCGAGCCATGATCCTTTGCCCATCGGCTGGGAACGGCCCGGCACGATGGTGAACATCCGCCGTCCAGACGGCACTCCAGCCGACGACGGAGAGCGCGGAGAGATCGTCATTCGCGGAGCCAATGTCAGTCCCGGTTATCTGGGCCGACCTGACCTGACAGAGAAAGCCTTCTTTGATGAAGACGGTCAGCGCGCCTACCGCACGGGAGATCGCGGCTATGCTCAAGGCGGACTCCTGTTCTTTGAAGGACGCATGGATTTCCAGGTCAAGGTGCGCGGGCATCGTATTGAACTCGGCGATGTGGAAACCCATGTGCGCGAAGTCGCGGGCGTCGTAGATGCCGTCGTCCTACCTGTGGAACGTCGCGGCGTTTGTGAATCCCTCGCCGCCTTTGTGGTCATGCGAGACCGCGCTGAAGGCAGTGATTTTGCAGCGGCTCAGGCGCTTCGTGAATCCCTCGCTGCGAGGATTCCTGATTACATGATCCCCCGCAAAGTGATCTTCCTTGAAGCCTTCCCGCTCACGCCGAATGGCAAGGCGGACCGTAAAGCCCTCGCGGCGCAACTCGGTTGATTGATCCATGACTCCCTACGCGAACCTCAGCTACTTCTTCGTCCTGCTGGCCCTGCTGTGCCCATTGATGATCGCAGGAGCGCGGGGTAAGGCGGACGGACGTTGGACCGTCGCGGCCACGATCTTGATCGTCTTGCTGCAATTCATCACGCCGCTGCATCTCACGGAAGAGATCCTCGTTCCCGAACTGGTCGCGGTGGTTTTCTTTGGTGTGTTTCAGTGGGTGCTCGTCCGTCTTGCTCTGGCCAAGCGCCGACCCGGCATCGCTTGGACGCTCATTCCGCTGGCACTGATTCCTCTGATCCTCGCGAAGTTTCTGCCCAGCGTTTTGCCGGAATCGCACTTCGGTTTTGCGGGCATTTCCTATGTCACCTTCCGTGCGCTGGATGTCCTCTGGGCCGTGACGGATGGAGCCCTGAAGACGGTTGGTCTCTTGGACTTCTTCGTCTTCATGTTCTTCTTCCCCACGCTTTCATCAGGGCCGATCGACCGCTTCCGTCGCTTCCAGGCCCAATGGCGTCAGCAGCGCACGGCGGAGAAGTTCTGGCAGGACATGGATGCCGGCGTGCATCTGGTCTTCCGTGGGCTGCTTTATAAATTCATCATCGCCTCGCTGCTTAACACTTATGGCGTCGAGAAGTTCGGCCACCAGCACGGCCTTCACGGTGCGCTGCTCTACGCCTACTGCTACAGCTTTTATCTGTTCTTCGACTTCGCTGGGTATAGCGCCTTTGCCGTTGGCGTCAGCCGTTGGTTCGGCATTGACACCCCGGAGAACTTCAATCGTCCATGGGCCGCCGTGAACATCCGCGAGTTCTGGAACCGCTGGCACATCAGCCTTTCCGTTTGGTTCCGCGACCATGTCTATTCCCGGTTTCTGCTCATGGCCGTGAAGCGTAAGTGGTTCAAGAGCCGCATCACACCTGCCACGCTGGGCTACTTCGTCTCCTTCGGCCTCATGGGCATCTGGCACGGGAAAGAGTGGTATTACATCGCCTACGGCCTCTATCACGCCGTGTTGATGAGCGTCTTCGATGCCTTCACGCGTTGGAAGAAGAGCCATCCGGGCAGCTTCATAGGCACCCGCTGGAAATGGGCCGCGCACTTCCTGACCATCCACGCCGTCATCTTCGGCCTCTGGTTGTTCTCCGGTCATGGCTGGCATCCCGACTCTGATCCCGATGCCGAGGAAGTGGTGAATGCAGACATGCGGAAGCAGTAGAACTGCGTTCGAGCTAAGCGCGACGACGGCGCAGCAACAGGGAGCCTATTCCGAGGAATAGTAAAATCACACGCGAGGGTTCGGGAACAGCCGTCACTGAGATGGCTCCTGTGGTGAGAAAGTTATTCACGTTCCAAGTAAGGCCACCCGTAAGGGTGGGCAGATCAAGATTACCACCGCCCAATCCTCCTGTCCGATTGTTGGTGCCTGCACTGAATCCGTTGTTAACCAGCGTGGTCCAATCCAGAAGGTCAAAGGTATCCCCCACCGCTGCGGTGTAGCCCGTGCCATCCACGAAGATGTTACCCAGACTGCTCAGTGTTAGTGTCCCCGTAGGTTTCACGTTGATCTTATCCCACCCGAGGCCAACGCCGCTCACGCCAGCGATCTGCAAAGTCGTCACCGTGCCAGTGCCGGCTGTTCCCGAACCCTCGCGTGTGATTTTACTATTCCTCGGAATAGGCTCCCTGTTGCTGCGCCGTCGTCGCGCTTAGCTCGAACGCAGT
>JANYJH010000344.1 GCA_025361865.1 Phragmitibacter sp. | reverse complement strand
GCCTATCATATCCACCGCGATGAAAAGGCGTGGAGCGTGCTTTTTGACGGCCAAGAAATCACTTCAACGATCCACGAAGGATTGGCTTCAAGACGATACGGTGAATTTGAAAAATGTGCTGTGATCGAGGTCACGGCACGTGGACACGCGGTCGCCACTTGGAATCGAATCAGCCTTTAATCCCCATATAAAATGAACGTCTCCATCTTCGGTCTCGGCTACGTCGGCGCAGTCACAGCGGGTTGTCTTGCGGAACTCGGGCATCACATCATCGGCGCAGATGTGCAGCAGGGAAAGGTGGATGCCTTTAATGCGGGGCAGTCACCGATCATCGAACCAGAGCTAGATGATCTGCTTAACTCAGCCCGACGTGAAGGCCGTCTTCATGCGACGACCGATGCTGCGGAAGCAGTCGCAGCTTCAGATGTGAGCATCATTTGCGTGGGCACTCCGTCATTGGAGTCAGGTCGATTGAATCTCGATTTCGTGCGTAAGGTTTCTGAGCAGATTGCCACGGCCTTGAAGGTTTCTGGCAAGGCTCACGTCATCATCTTCCGCAGCACCATGCTACCCGGAAGCACGCGGACGATGGTTCGGGATTTCTTTGAAGACCTGCGCGTGGCGGGTCAGATCAAAATCTACTACTGCCCTGAGTTCCTGCGGGAAGGCACGGCGGTGAAGGACTTTCGTGAACCTTCATTGGCAGTCATTGGGACGCATGATGGGCTTGCACCGGAGAGTGGCGAAGCGAAGCAACTTCTGGGCGGCACGCCTGCGGTGCTCGCCTGGGAAGGCGCTGAGATGATCAAATATTCCTGCAATTACTTCCACGCGCTGAAGGTGGGATTTGCCAATGAGATCGGTCGGCTCTGCAAGTTTCTCGGTGAGGACGGCACGCGCGTCATGGATGTCGTTTGCGCAGACACGAGGCTGAACATCTCGCGTTATTACATGAAGCCGGGCAATCCCTTTGGCGGCTCCTGTCTGCCCAAGGATGTCAGCGCGCTGAAGTCCTTCGCACGCATGGAAGGCATCAGTTTGCCGCTACTGGAGAACACGCTGGACACGAATCACGCGCATCTGGATCAGCTCATTAAACTCATCATGAGCAAGGACAAGCGCCGCATCGGATTGCTCGGTCTCGCGTTCAAGGCGGATACGGATGACCTTCGCGGAAGCCCGATGGTGGCCGTAGCGGAGACCTTGATCGGGCGCGGCTACGAATTGCGCATCTATGATCCGCAGTTGAATCTGGCGCGCTTGATCGGTGCGAACGCGAACGAGATTCAGCGCCGAATGCCGCATCTCGCGTCGTTGTTGAAACAGAGTCCGTGTGAAGTCATCGAGCAGAGTGAGATCATCGTGGCCTCCCAGAAATGCGCCCGTCCTGATGAGCTGGCGTCAGCAGCGCGGGCGGATCATTGCGTGATAGATGTGAATGGCTGGCGGGAGTTAAAAACGCTGCCGTGGGAGTATGAGGGGCTTTGCTGGTAAGATCAAAGATCATGGAAACAACGATCAAAACAGAAGCGCCGAAGCGCTATCAGGAGTTCGACGGACTGCGCGGCTGGCTCTCGCTTTGGGTGACGCTGGCTCACATCCTTTGCTGGTGCGGCTTTGGCTCGCTCTATCGTGAGGGAGCCATCGCGAAGCTATGGAGTGAGTTCACTTCCGCCACCATCGCAGTTGAGGTTTTCATCATCTTGAGCGGGTTCGCCATCTTCACGCTGATTCATCGCGAGCCTTGCAGTTACAGGCGCTACATGACGGGGCGGTTCTTCCGCATCTATCCGGTCTATGCTCTCTGCTTGGGGTTGAGTATCGCGTTGGTGCCACTGACTCACGGTATGCTGCTGCGACTTCCCTGGCATGATGATTTCTACATCACGAGGATGCTGGAAATCTCTGATCAACAATCTCTGAATCTCCCGGCGCACATCGGCTGGCACGTCGCGTTGCTTCACGGTGCGGCCTCGAAGGCTCTCTTAGGCTTCTCCGCGACGACGCTGCTGAAGCCCGCATGGACGATCAGTCTCGAATGGCAGTTCTACTTGATCGCGCCCTTGCTCGCGATGCTGCTGCGCAACTCATGGGGCATCGCCATCGTTGCACTGGTCGCTTTGTTGGGCCGTTTCACCGATCCGCTCTGGGGCAATCCTGACAATGCTTTCCTGCCCATCTGGTTGCCGTTCTTCATGGTGGGAATCGGATGTTATTACCTCGCCAACTTCATGGCGAAGCGCGAAGAACTGCGCCAACGCTATGGCGGCGTGCTAGTGGCAGCATTCATGGGATGCGCCGTATTTCTGGCAGACAACAAGATGACTTTGGTCATCTGGACCTTGGCCTTCACGGCGTCGCTCGGCTCGTGGGAAAGCTTCTTTCCGAGCCTCGGACAAGTCTTGCGCTGGGTGCTGAACAATCGCTTTGCGCAGTGGCTCGGTGGCATGTCTTACCCGCTA
The DNA here is from genome assembly GCA_025361865.1 of Phragmitibacter sp. GTDB lineage: Bacteria > Verrucomicrobiota > Verrucomicrobiia > Verrucomicrobiales > Verrucomicrobiaceae > JANYJH01. The sequence continues at coordinate 6,715 of JANYJH010000344.1, read as the reverse complement.
TATCTGGTGCATTGGCCGTTGATTATTTTGTTTCTTAATCTGCTTCATGCGTTGCGCCCGGAGGCTGATCACAAAGAGACGCTGGCTCTCATGTTGGGCCTTGGTTTGCCTGTCATACTGCTGATCACTTGGGTGCTTCATCGGGTGATTGAGAAGCCTTTCATGCGCTTGGGCCGAAGGCTTTCCAAACGACCTATCATCCATGCCTAATTATTCATCATCATGCCGCTCCGTGTTCTCATCATCGTTGAAAATCTCCCCGTGCCGCTGGATCGCCGAGTATGGCAGGAGGCTTGTGCCTTAAGGGATGCAGGGCATGAAGTCACCGTCATCTGTCCGCAGATGAGAGGCTATACGGAGCCTGAGGAAGTGCTGGAAGGCATTCAGATTTATCGGCATTGGATCACGGATGAAGCGAAGGGCATCAAAGGTTTCCTGGGTGAGTATGCGTCCGCTTTGTGGGGTGAGTTGGGCTGTGCGATCAAGGCTTGGCGACGCACGGGCTTTGATGTCATTCATCTCTGTAATCCGCCGGATCTGCTGTTCCTGGTGGCACTGCCTTTCAAGCTCATCGCCGGAGTGAAGGTCATCTATGACGTGCACGATCTGTGGCCGGAGATGTTCGAGGCGAAGTTCGGCAAACGCGGCCTGCTCTACTGGGCAGTGCGACTGGCGGAACGGGCGACGCTTTGGCTGGCAGATGCGGTCATGGCTACGAATCAAAGTGTGCTGGCTGCCGTAAAGCTGCGCGGTAAGAAGCGCGATGATGAAGTCTTCGTGGTGCGCACCGCTCCGAACAAGCTGAGCACGGCGCGGCCTGAAGATGCGGCCTTGAAGAACGGAAGGAAATACCTCGTGGGCTATATCGGAGTCATGGGGAATGCCGATGGCGTGAACTATCTGGTAGATGCCGCGCAACACATCGTGAAGACGCGAAGCCGTGAAGATGTGCAGTTCCTCCTGATGGGCTCGGGGCCGGAACATGCGGACTTGATCAAGCAACGGGATGCGCTCGGCTTGCAAGACTTCGTGGCCATACCGGGCCGTGTTTCCAATGACTTTCTGTTCACCGCGCTGAAGACGATGGATCTTGGAGTCGCCTGTGATCCGATCAACGATTACAACGATCACTGCACGATGAACAAGACGCTGGAATACATGGCGTTCAGCAAAGCGCAGGTGATGTTCGGCACACGCGAAGGTCGCTTTTCAGCCGGCGATGCCGCACGGTATGTGATGGAGAATTCGGCAGAGAAGCTCGGTGATGCGATCTTGGAAATGCTCGATGACGAAGCCGCCCGCAACCGTATGGGCGCGCTGGGTTATCAGCGGCTCAGCACGGAGCTGAGCTGGGAGAAGTCCGTGGAGCAGTTGCTCGCCACGTATGAAAGAGCGCTAAAATGAAGAAACTCATTACGGCTTTATTTGTTCCTGTGCTGGTGCTGGCTTTGCTGGGCGCTGGCGTGCTGGGGACTGAGACGCGACTGCTCTTCTACTGGCCTGCGTGCGGTCTGCTGGGCGTAGCCGCGCTGCTCGCGGTGCTGCGGGGTAAGTGGCCCTTGCGCTCGGCTCCTTCAGACCTCGCCTTCGCCACTGCACTGCTCTTTGGATTGTATTTCATCGTGCGCTGCGTCACCTCGCCCGTGATCGCTTGGGCTCGGGAAGATTTGTTTATCCTCTTGGGCTGCGCCGTTGTCTATATTCTATCAGCGACGGCGCTGAGTCACCGACGGCTGCGCATGATGGTTTTCGTCGTGCTGGTGATCCTCACCTTGGGAAATTTGGCGGTTGGATTCATCCACTTCTCTGGTCAATGGACCTTCCATGTAGTGCCAGGTTACATGCGATCCTTCGGGGATGTGCATCGCATCGGTGGCTTCTACAATAACCCGAACCACCTCGCGGCATTTCTCTCAGTGATGTCGTTGTTTACTGCGAGCATGGCCTTGTTTGGGCGGGGCGTAGCGAGTTGGAAATTACTATTGGTCTTTGTCTCGCTCGCCTCTGCGGTGGGGGTGGCTTTGACCGTGAGTCGCGGGGCGTTGGTGGGATTGGGTGCGGGTGCATTAACCTTGGTGATTCTGGGATTGTGGGTGCTGCGCAAAACTTATCCGACGCTGGTGGGCAAAGTGATTCTGGGGGCGACGGCGCTAACCGCGTTACTGGCTTTCGGCCTTTCGGGCGTCTTCGCTGAGCAGTTGCAGTCCCGCGCTGGCATCGGTTCGTTTCAGCAAGGCGATCCGCGCACTTTCATCTGGCGGGCGGCTCTGGCCCAATACGCGGAGCATCCCGCTCTCGGCGCCGGGGCTCGCATGTTTTACGCGGGCTGCGTAAAGTATCGCACGGAGGACTCGGTCTCATGGATGAAGGATGCCTTGTTCGCGCACAACGAATGGGTGCAAACGCTAGCGGATTACGGTTGGGTGGGGCTCGTATTCGTGACGCTGATGTTGAGCGTTCACTTGCTGAATGGACTGAAGTTTTTACGCTGGTTCACGGATGAGCGCTTCCCACTCAAGGCCACCATCGCGAGTGACAATCTCGGCTTCACCATCGGTGCGATCACGGCTCTCATCGCGATGCTGGTTCATGCGGTATTCGAGTTTCATTTTCATGTTCCAGCCACGGCGCTAACGGGAGCATTCCTGCTGGGCATTCTCACGAATCCCGGCATCGAAGACCCGATCAGCCGACCGCGCCGCATCGCTGGCGTGCGACCACTGATGAAGCTCTCGTTGGTGCTTGCGGGTGCGACTTTGCTTTATGGGACATGGGCTTTCGGGCGGGCCGACTACTGTTTTGAAAAAGGCATGTTGCAGAAGACCGAAGAAGATTCCGGACGGGCTAGAATTGCTCTTCTTAATAAAGCCATCATGCTCGATCCAACCGATGCTAAAAGGTGGCTCCAACGCGGACGGGCTCGACAAGAAAGCGTCGCAGGAAGGACTGATGCCGAAGCCAAACCCGAGCTCCTGCTCGCTGTGACGGATTTGGAAAGCGCGCATCGCCTGAACCCGGCCGATTTTCTTATCTCGCTCGCGCTGGCAGATGCCTATGCGGCAGTTGAGAGGAATGAGGATGCTCAAAAAAGCATCAGCGACGCCTTGACGGCGGCCCCACTTTTCATGGAACCTCGGCTCGTGCTGGCCGTGCATCTGCATCGTCAGTCACGTTTTGCGGAAGCGGAAGAAGCCTATTTATGGACCAGCGAAGCCAAAGCGGGACTCTCAAACGAATGGTTCGCGCTTTACCGAAAGATGCTCCGTGACGCCTCTCCGTAGGCTTTACGCTCATTCTCACGATACGAAAAGGCTGGGTGATCCCAGCCTTTTTTCGTTTCCCGCGCCACGGTGGTTGATTTGTTCGTGAATCTTTGTTCACTCAACGACGATGAATGAACGGTTGAAGGTCTTGAGCGGCACAGCGCATAAGGAATTGGCGCACTCGATTTGTGAAAACTTGGGCGTGGCGCTCGGTTCAGCGACAGTGGAAACCTTCCCAGATGGGGAAACCTACGTGCAGATCAACGAGAACATTCGCGGTCGGGATGTCTATATTGTGCAGCCGACCTGCCCTCCAGCGAACCAGAATCTGATGGAGCTGCTCATCATGGTGGACGCGGTGCGGCGGGCCAGCGCAGATCGCATCACGGCCGTTCTGCCGTTCTTCGGCTACGCCCGTCAAGACCGCAAAGACAAGCCACGCGTGCCCATCACGGCGAAGCTGGTGGCGAACCTCATGGTGGCTGCCGGAGTTAATCGCGTGCTGACCATGGACCTTCACGCCGGCCAGATTCAGGGCTTCTTTGACATCCCGGTGGATCATCTTTACGCCGCGCCCGTCCTGATCAAAGCCATCCGCGAGCGCGGTATAGAAGATCTCGTGGTTGTATCGCCAGACGTAGGCGGCATCAAAATGTGCCACTCCTATGCGAAGACCCTGGGCGCGCCTTTGGCCATCGTGGCGAAGAATCGCATCAGCGCGGATGAGGTCGAAGCCCTGAGCGTGATCGGCGAGGTGCGTGGTAAGAACGTTCTGCTGATCGACGATTTGACGGAATCCGCTGGCACCTTGACCGCTGCCGCGAAGCTCCTCAGCGAACATGGTGCGAAAAATATTTACGCAGCCGTTTCCCACGCTGTTTTGAGTGATCGGGGCCGCGAAAGATTGGCCGCATCGCCGATTATTGAAATCTTCGCCACGAACTCCGTGCCGCAGGCCAGAGGGCCTAAAGTGACCACTTTGAGCATCGCGGCACTGCTCGGCGAAGCCATCCGGCGCATCCATTCGGACGAGTCAGTCACGTCACTCTTTGATATACGGGGTTGACAGGCGCGGAGGGTTGGTTATTCTCGCTGCCCTTTTCCCAAAACCGCATCAACAGCAGGAGATACAGACATGGCCAAGATTCTCGACATCAGCGTGGAACCCCGCGAGCGCTCTAACAGCGGCGTAGTAAACCGTTTGCGTAAAGCAGGCACCATCCCAGCGGTCATGTATGGCCGTAAGATTCAAGCCACTAACCTGCAACTGAACGCGAAGAACTTCAGCAGCATCCTCAAATCCAGCGCCAGCGACAACATCCTCGTCAACCTCAAGGTGGCAGGACAGGCCCAAGACCAGCTCGCTCTTATTCAGGAAGTTCAGCACGACTACCTTAAGGGTGGCGTTCTCCACGTAGATTTCCACGCCATCGCTGCTGATGAGAAGATTCACGCCAGCGTTCCTGTTCTCCTCACGGGCGTCGAAGCTGCTGAGAAAAAGGGCGGTATGCTGGAGCACATTCTCCACAGCCTGGAAGTTCATTGTCTTCCTAAGGATCTTCCTGAGTCCATCACTCACCTCGTTTCTGTCCTTGAAGTAGGTGATGCTCTTCACATCAGCGACCTTAAATTCCCTGAAGGCGTCTCCGCGAAGCTCGATGGACACGTCGTTGTTGCAGTGCTCAAGGAGCCTCTCGTCGCTGAAGAAGTTGCCGCTCCTGTGGCAGCAGCTCCAGCAAAGGGTGCTCCAGCCGCTAAGGCCGCGCCTGCCGCCGCAGCCGCTAAAGCTCCTGCCGCCAAGGCCCCCGCGAAGAAGTAACAAGGCCCAGCCTGTGTGAATGTGTCCTCCCGCGACGCTTCTCCCAATCCACGCTTGATCGTCGGATTGGGAAACCCCGGACGAGACTACGAAGACACTCGCCACAACGTCGGATTCATGGTCGTGGACGCTCTCGCAACTCAGCTCAAAGCCTCCTGGTCACAGGAAAAGCGCTGGGATTGTGCATTGGCAAAATTCTCCGGTGGCTGGCTCTTGAAGCCCCTCACTTACATGAATCTCAGTGGAGAAGCCGTTTCCGCCGTCTGCCGTTTCTACAAATTGGAGCCCCAGGAAGTGCTCGCCATCTATGACGATGTGGATCTTCCTCTCGGCACGTTGCGCTTCAGAGCGAGCGGTTCTGCCGGCGGTCACAATGGCATCCGCTCCATGATTTCCCACCTCGGTGGTGATGATTTCCCCCGACTCAAAATTGGCATTTCCAGCGCGTCTGGACGCCCGGATGGAGAGCGCCTCGTGGGGCACGTCCTCGGAAGATTTTCCGCCGAAGAGAAACCTTTGCTGCAAGAGTCCCTCACCCGTGCTACAGACGCAGTTCGCGCTGCGCTGAGAAACGGATTGGCCGCAGCCATGAATCATTTTAACCGCAAAGAGCCAACTCAACCCACATCATAACCATGAGCCGCAAATACGAAGCAACCATCGTCATCGACACGAAGGGCAAGGAAGACAACATCGAAACCATCGTGAGCCAGATCAGCCGCGAGTTTGAAACCAACGGCGCAAAGCTTGAGCAGGTGGACAACCTCGGTAAGAAGAAATTCCAGTTCGCCCCCCGCCACGTTGATTCCGGCTTCTACCTCCATTTCCTCTTCTCCGCAGAGCCGACGACCGTGGCAGCAGTTCAGGTCAAACTGAAGCTCAATGAGCAGGTTTACCTCTCCCACTTCCAACGCCGCTAGTTTCTCGCATCCACCATTTGAGCGGTCATGCTAATAATGATCGCCAAAGCGCTGTGCCACCTCTAACCTGTCCGCACTATGGCTTCACTGAATAAAGTAATGCTCATCGGCAATCTCACCCGAGATCCTGAAGTTCGTTACACCCCCAAAGGCAGTGCCGTCGCAGACATCAGCATCGCCGTGAACCGCGTTTATACTGCGGATAATGGCGAGAAGCGCGAGGAAGTGACCTACGTGGACGTGGTGCTCTGGGCTCGGCTGGCCGAGCTCGCTGGGCAGTATCTTCATAAGGGCCGTCCCGTCTTCATCGAAGGTCGTCTGCAAATGGATTCCTGGGAAGACAAAGCCACCGGCCAGAAGCGCAGCCGCCTCCGGGTGGTTGGTGAGAACATTCAATTCCTGGACCGTCGCGAAGGCGGCCCCACGGGAGCAGATGAAACAGGAAGCCAAGGCGGTGGCAGCAGCGCCCCATCTCAACAATCCTCACGTCCTCCAGCTCAGCGACCTTATGGCGGCGGTAGCGGGAACAATTCCGGCTCATCCCAACGCCCGCCCACCCGTCAAAACGCGCCCGCTGACGACTTCGGCGATGGACCGATCACGGATGGTCTGGATGATGATGACATTCCCTTTTAAGTTTGAAAATGAAAAAGCCGGGGCAGACGCTCCGGCTTTTTTTTATGTCCTCAGCCAGCAGAATAACTGCCTCCATA